>JAFDKH010000020.1 GCA_019307065.1 Deltaproteobacteria bacterium | reverse complement strand
CATTCCCGGTGGCCCAGGTTTGACGCGAGGCAACCGTCTGCCAGTCATAGGGCGACAGATCGGTGTCGGGATTTCCGCGCACCCTGATGGAATCGACCGGGAGATTGAGGGCTTCGGCGGCGAACTGGGCCGAGACAGTCATCAGGCCCTGGCCAATGTCGATCCCGGAGATGAGTACCTCGAGAGTGGCGTCCTCACAGAACTTCAACACGACCGAAGAAGCTGCGTCGTTGGGCATGGCCGGAGCTTTGACCGCGCAGGCAACTCCGCGGCCCTGGCACAGATCCGTTTTTTCTGGTCTTGGACCCAGGCGCTCGGCAACTTTTTTAATGCACTTGTCCACCCGGCCGGAGAATTCATTCAGTATCTGACCGGTCACCGTCGCCTTACCCGGTCCCAGGCAATTCTTCAGTCGAAACTCGATCGGGTCCATGCCGATCTTCTCAGCGACCATATCCATCTGGCGTTCGAGGGCCCAGTGGATTTCCTGCATGCCAAAGCCGCGATAGGCGCTGCCGATTGGGCGGTTAGTATATACGCCGATACTATCACCCCAGACATTTGGAAATTCATAGGCCCCACCGCAAGTGTAACCGGCCGCACGGACTACATTGACGCCGTAGCCGCCATAGGCACCGCAGTTCCAGAGATAGTGCATCTTCTGGGCCTGAACCTTGCCGGCTTTGTCCACTCCGGTGACCAGCGTGGCTGTCAGGCCCTGGCGGACTACCACGGCGTAGAATTCTTCGGCCCGGTCAACGTCCACTTTAACCCAGCGTCCTGGAGCTTGTTTTGCTAAAGCGACTGCGATTGGTTCGAGATTAATGCCGGCCTTGCCTCCGAAACCGCCGCCGACTGTCGGTACTATTACGCGCACATCGCCATGCGAGAGATTGAAACAAGAGCACAACAGGTGCCGGACAGTGAACGGGCTTTGGGCCGAAGTATGGACTTCGACCTTGCCGGACAGGTCAACCCGGGCGATAGAGATATGCGGTTCCATGGGCACGTGCTGTACCTGGGGGACCTCGAAAGTATTCTCGACAACATGGGCGCAAGATTTCAGGGCCTGATGGTAGTCACCTTTGCGAATCTTGAGATGGTTGCAGATATTGGTGCGAGCTTTCGGAGTTATCCAGGGCACGCATTCGTAGTTTCCCAGGTCGGGGTGCACCAGGGGAGCGCCAGGCTCGGCTCCCTGGGTTGCATCGAAGATTGGATCGAGAGGTTCGTAATCGATCTCGACCAATTCGGCTGCCTCTTGAGCCGCCTCGGGCGTCTCGGCCGCGACCGCCGCAACCGGATCACCAACGTAACGGACACGATCGGTCGCGAAAACAGTCTGGTCTTTCAGATAAATTCCGACATGAAAAGGGAAGTCGCGTCCACTGGCCACGGCCCGTACTCCGGGTACGCAAGCTGCCTTTTCGAGATTTACACTTGCCACCCGGGCGTGGGGCAGAGGCGAGCGGACTACTTTGGCATAAAGCATCCGCGGAAATTTGTAATCACCAGTATATTTGGCTGCCCCGGTGACTTTCGGCAGGCCTTCAACTCGGGGAACATCATGGCCGACGGCTTTAAGATCGGTTTGCTTGTCCTTAAATTCATCGCGGGTTGCTAACTGTCGTTCGGTTGAGCGGTCATTTTTCATCGGGCGACCCCCTTTTGTAAAATTGAGGCAGCCTCTAAGACGGAATCGATGATTTGCCGATAGCCGGTACAGCGACACAAGTTGCCGGCCAGAGCCTCACGAACATCTTGTTCGGTGGGGTTGGGATTTTCGGCCAGTAGGCACAGGGCGGTCAGGATTGTCCCCGGTGTGCAAAAGCCGCATTGGATAGCCTGGTTTTTAAGAAATGCTTGCTGAAGTGGATGTGGGCTGTCTGGGTTACCAATGCCTTCGATTGTGGTGACTTCGTGTCCGTCTACCTCAACGGCCAGGGTCATACAGCTGTTGATTGCCTTGCCGTCGAGCAGAACAACACAAGCGCCGCACTCGCCCTCATTGCAGCCCTCCTTGGCGCCGGTCAGATCGAGAGTTTCGCGCAAGAAACTAAGCAACGTCTGATTGCTTTGAACCCGGTGGGTTTCTTTGATTTCGTTAACCGTAACAGTTATAGTTTTTTGCATTGCTCACCTGCCAATCGATTCAGCTAAAGTCATAACACCCCGCTCGGTCAGTACGCCTACCATATCCCACCGGTATTCGGCTGAACCGCGTACATCGTTGATTGGAGTACAGCTGGCCCGGGCAATCTCGGCAGCTTGAGATGCACCTTCGGGGCCACGTTCATCCAGGACTGCCTCGGCTTCAAAAACCCGCAGGGGAGTCGGAGCTACTGAAAGGAGCGACAGCCGGTGTCGCGGCTGGCCTTTTGGCAGCACGCTTACCAAAACAGCCACAGTCGAAATATCGACCGACTTGCGCCGGGCGATTCGTCCGTAATGCCCGCGGCCTCCGGACGTTGCTTTGGGCAGGATAATTTCGACAACCAGTTCTCCGGCCTGGAGGCAGGATTCGCCCGGGCCCTTGAAGAAATCACCAATCGGGATCCGGCGCTTGGCTTTCGGGCCGGCCGTCACAACGACGGCTTCTAAGGCCAACAGGGCGGCCGAGGTGTCTGCACAAGGCGAAGCGTTACAAATATTGCCGACAACCGTAGCCCGATTACGCAAAGGATAAGATCCCAGGGACAGGCAACAGTCGACCAGGATAGGGTAGTGCTGACGAACTGAAGCATCGGCTGCGACTTGGGCAACCGAGGCTGCGGCCCCGATCGACACTGAGCCGTCTTCAACTTGACGAATCTTTGCAAGGTTCTCAATATACTTGAGATCGACAACCCTCAGCGGAGCACGACTTCCAGCCCGTAATTGAGGCAATAGATCGGTCCCGCCGGCAATATAGCGGGCCGCAGTCTTTTCTGCCCACATATTGAGGGCTTCTTCGATAGTGCGGGCCTGACAGTATTCGAGCTTGGGCAGACTCATTTTCGGCCTCCTTTGGCAAAGAGCCAGAATTGTATACGAGCCTGAATACAAAAAGCAATTGCCCCGGTAATTTCGTCGAGATACAATCGCAGCATGGCTAAGATCGGTGAACATACCGTCAGCAACAGAATCGTCAAGACGCTCGATATGATCGAGCAGTATAAATCGTTGAATGCCTTTGTGGCGGTACATCGGGAGACTGCCCTTGAGCAGGCTGACAGGGCGGATAGTGCTGCGCAAGCAGGTCAACAGCCGGGGCTATTGCAGGGGTTGCCACTAGCTCTCAAAGACAATATCGATCAACAGGGTTTGCCCTGTTCGGCCGGCTGTGCCGCTTACCTCGATCGTAAACCCGATCGTGATGCCGAGGTAGTGCAAAAACTGAAGCAAGCCGGTGCCATCATTGTCGGTCGCACCAACATGCATGAGTTGGCTGATGGAGTCACTTCTGAAAATCAGCATTTCGGCCCGGTCGTCAATCCGCATCGGGCCGGATATCACCCGGGTGGCTCGAGTGGTGGTTCAGCGGTTGCCGTGGCCACCGGCTGCGTGCCGTTTGCGCTGGGAACCGACACCGGAGGATCCGTGCGGATACCTGCCTCGCTGTGCGGAGTAGTCGGGTTCAAGCCCAGCCAAGGTTTGGTTTCGCTAAAAGGTGTAGTTCCTCTTTCGACCAGCCTTGATCATGTCGGTCCCCTGGCTCAAACGGTTGCGCAGGCAGCCAAAGTGCTTTCAGTCATGGTTGGAAAGCCGAGTGAAGATTTCCTTACTGCCGCTGGTCAGAACCCGAGCGGCCTGAAAATCGGAGTGCTGGACGGGTTCGGCCTCGATCCTGACCCGCCAGTAAGCGACATCTTCGCAGATGCCCTGCAAGTGTTGGAGAAAATGAATTGTAAGCTCGAGCCGGTCAAGATTCCCGGGCTTGCTAAGGGGCTTGGCCTGCTTGCGAACATCTACGCTCCCGAGGCTGCCGGGTACCATAAAATCCAGTTGCAGAAGCGACCCCAAGATTTCAGCCGGGAGATCCGGGCCGATCTTCAGCGCGGCCTCGATATGGATCCACGCAAATACAAAAAAGCCATCGAGGCAGGTAAAGCCCTGGCGGCCGAGATCGATCAGGCCGCCCGGGATGTGGATCTACTCGTCAGCCCGACCACCGCGCACCCCGCTCGCCCGATTGGCTCGCCTAACCCGCACACATATTTGGTCTTCACCTGTCCGTTCAATCTGACCGGTCAACCGGCGATATCGGTTCCCATGGGATCAGTCGACGGTTTGCCGGTAGGTCTTCAATTGATTGGCAAGAGAAATGCTGATGCAACCGTCCTGAGCCTGGCGGCCGCTTTTTCGGCCTTTTGAACGGCTTTTTTTTGGGGGAACTATTTAACGTCTCTAACTTCAGCGATTTTGAAAGTCGTTTTCCTTGTGCTTGGCCGCGATGGCTTTTGCCAGGCTGTCGAGACGTTGCAGGGCTTCGTTGCCTGGTACACCTTTGCACAAGACAGGCTCGAGCACTTCGACCTTGAGATTGGGGATCATACCGGCCAGGGTCTCGACAGTCTTGCCGCCCCAGCCATATGAGCCGATGATCGAAAGAAACTTGGCCTTGGGCCGCAGCGCGTTGGCTAAAAAGGCTGCATAGGCGGCAGCCGGGTGCGGGCCGGCCAAGACCGTCGGGGTGCCGATTACAAGCGTGCCGGCGTCAATCAGGCTGATTGCCAATTTGCCGATGTCGGTCACCGTCAAGTCGTACAGTTCGACAGCGACCCCCAACTCGATCAAGGCATTTGTCAGGTAGTCGACCATCTTTTTGGTACTTGCGTGCATTGACACATACGGCAGGACTACCAGGTTCTTGGGTTCACCGAGAACCCAGTCGCGGTAGGCATCCAGGATGAATGCCGGCCGGTCGTAGATCTGGCCGTGGCTCGGGGCGATCATCGAGATCTCGTAGGCTGAGAGTTTCTCGAGGTTCTTGGCGATAATCTTGCGGAAGGGCAGCATGATCTCGGCGAAGTAGCGCTTGGCAGCTTCAAACACGCGACCTTCGTCGCGAACGAACAGATCGCTGGTTGCGATGTGGGAACCGAAGAAATCGCAGCTGAAGAGAATCTTGTCCTCTCTAAGATAGGTCGTCATGGTCTCGGGCCAGTGCACCCAGGGAGTGTAGATGAATTCCAGGGTCTTGCCGCCCAGAGAGAGAGTTTCACCGTCCTTGACTACCTTGAGGCAATCCTCAGAGATAGTCAGCAGGTCTAGGAGCATGTTTTTAGCTTTGTCGGAAACAATGACCTGCGCCTGGGGGTACTTCTCCAAGACGGCCGGGATCGTCCCGGAATGGTCTTGCTCGGCATGCTGCGAGATGACGTAGTCGATCTTGGAGACTTTCTCGAGTTGAGTAAGCAAGATGTGTTTCATCGCGGGATCAACGCTATCGATCAGGACTGTCTTGTCCTCGCCCTCTATCAAGTAAGCGTTGTAACTCGTGCCGTCGGGCAGCGGGATCAATGAATCGAACAATCGGCGGTCCCAATCAATTGCCCCCAACCAGTGAATCTTGTCCGTTATTTTTCTAGGGTTCACATCTTCCTCCGCTAGCTCTTCTGATAACGCATGCCGGAAGCGCTAGTCAGTGGTTGACCGTCGTTGAGCACCCCGGCATCGATGATCTTACCGATAACCAACGTGTGGCCTCCCGCCTCGATGGTTTTTTCAACTTCGCAGTCGAGAAAAGCCAGGGCTTCGGTAAGAATCAGGCTGCCGCTACCGGCTTCGCGGGTAGGGAACTTGTCGATCTTGTTTTCACCCTCCATGCTCTGACCGGCAAAATGACCGGCAATGTGACTCTGGTCATCCTTTAGCAAGTTCACCACGAAGCTCTGTGAGCCCAGTGGAAGATTGCTGTAATGGTTTTTGTCGATCGCGAACATTATCAAGGGCGGATCGAACGAGACCTGGCTCAGCCAGGAAATAGTCAGCCCGTTTTCCGCACCACCTGTTCCCACGGTAACTACCGAGACCGGGTAAGGGATCTTCTTCAAGACTTTAGCGATATCTGTTTCACTCATTTTTCCCTCCTTCAAACAACTGAAATATTAAATCAAGCGAGAATAAGTTCTTTCAGATTGTCAATTCCGATCCGGTCGACAAAGCGGGCCATGCGTTCCTTTTTCTTGGCCTCTTTCTGGTAGTAGTCTAAGACTTTGCGGGTCAGACCGATGACCTCTTCGGAGGACAAGTTCTCGGCCAGCACGTTGCCAATCCGGGGCCGCCGAGCGGAGCTTCCACCGACAATCAGTGTCCAACCGGCTTTCTTGGCAAACATGCCGATGTCGCGGACAAAGCTCTCGCTGCAGCAAAGCGGGCAGCCAGATACGCCGATCTTGACTTTGGCGGTAAATTCCATTTCCGCAAATATCTTTTCCAGCTGCAGGCCCAGCCCCAGAGAATCCTGGACGCCGAATTTGCAAACGGCCGTACCCGGGCAAGCTTGGACGTAGTGCAAACAGAGCTCGGTGGTTTTGGCCCTGCCGACGTCCAGGCCGAGATCTTTCCAGACGGCATCGATGTCCGCCTTCTTGATGCCTACCAGGGCGAACCTCAGCCCGGAAACGATCTTGATAATCGGAATATCGTACTTCCGCGCAACCTGGGCAATTCTCTCCAGATCGTCCGGGCTTACCAGGCCCACCGGAATTCGCGGAACAATGGCGTAGGTTTTTTTGTCTCTTTGAAGAATCGCACCTTTAGGATCATCAGCCTGGATGTTCATAATATTCTGTTCCCCTATATTGACCACATCAAAGGCATAGTATCAGAGACTACTCGCTTATTTGCAGATTTTCTGGCACTTGGGGCAAAAATGAGTCGAGCGCTGGCCAACCCGAATGACCTCTATTGGGCGACCACAAGCCAGGCAGGCTTTGCCGCCGCGCTGATAGACTCTCAGATAATGTTGCATGCGGCCGCCTAAATAGGCCCAGTCGAATGAGGTGCCACAACGTTTGATGCCCTCACGCAGCACCTGGCGAATGGAACGATGCAAGCGTTTGATTTCGTCCCAGCACAGCCGGTTTGACAGACTCAAGGGATGAATGTTCGCCCGGTGAAGAGACTCGTCGCTGTAAATGTTGCCCAGTCCGGCGATCACGGTTTGATCGAGCAGCAAGGGTTTGATCCGCCTTTTTCGACTGTGCAGGATTTCAGCCAGGATCTTTGAGTCGAAGGCCGGATCGAGCGGCTCGGGCCCCAAATGAGCCAGAGCAGCCTGAGGATCGGCGACATGTCTGATACGCCCGAACTTTCGTGCGTCACAAAAGAGCAGGGTATCGCCGCCCGATAAACGGAATCGAGCCCGGACATGGCGGGCTCGATCACCTGAGCTAGCCAGCCAGTCCAGGCGTCCGCTCATTTTCAAGTGAATCAACAGGCCGCTGTCGTCGTCCAGGTGAAAGATTATCTGTTTGGCGCGTCGTTCGAGTTTGACGATTTTTCGACCGCTTATAGCCCGGTCTACCTTGGGGGCCGATGGGATAACCTGGCGGGGCCAGCTTGAGGTGAAACCAACGAAGCGGCGACCCTTGACCAGGGGGCGGAAGGTCCTCACGGTTGTCTCGACTTCAGGTAGCTCGGGCATGTCTGTTCCTCATTTGATAGTTGCCAGTTGCTTGGCAAACCCTGCGACTGTTGTCTCAATTATCTTGCCAGTTGGGAAGTCATAGGTGGCTACGAGCGCGTGGTCATTTAACAACTTTTCAACTTGTTGGGCAACAAGACCGGTCTCGACTGTTGAGAGAGCCGTCAGCGCATAAACACGGATGGCTGGATCGGGGTCATCCAGAGCAGAAAGAAAGATTTCACGGTTTTCCTCGATCAGCTCCGGTGCCCTGGATGAGATTCTGGCCAGGGCGGAAAACGACCCTCTCTCGAAGGGTTCCTCCCTGGTGAAGTGAAACAAAAGAATTCCAAACTCACTTATCAGAGAAGGCAGCCCGAAGAGAATCTCGCCGATGACCTCGGGGGCTCGCCGGCTCAGACCGCCGGACTCGTCGTTCATCAGCCAGAAAAGCCGGCGCAAGAAGTCCTTGACCATCTCGAGATCGCTTTTTGCGATTTGCATGGCAGCTATGCCGATGCCTTCAATGGCCCGCCAGCCTATCAAATCATCTTCTGAATAGCTTAGCGAAAATAGTGTTCGCAGTGAGCTGCGCGTGTTGCTGGTCCAGGACAGCAATGCGGCTAAGTCGCGATCATGCAGTATCTGTAAGGCTTTTTTTCGGCTGGTACCCATCGGGTTAGTCCGTTATTCTCTTGAACCTGTAGCAACTGTTCAAGTGGAAATGCTCCCGCATCGCCCTGGCGAGATTAGATGAGGCTCTAGGCCTCTTTGGATGGGGATTATGCAGTCTGCTAGCATGGATCATAGATATCTTGGTGGGATCTATTGCCGTGGCGATGCGGGTTAGCATTTCCTGCTTGAGCACTTCCTTCATTGGTTTCTCCATATACAAGGTGTTCACGAAATCTAGTGCTAAGCATACAAAGAGCAAAGAGTGTGCCATATAGAAGATGGGAGAAAAGGGACGTGTTTTCAGTCAGGTAAGAGTGGATTGGAATGTTTCGGATATGCCATTCAACCAGGATGAGACACTATGAGACAGGTTGGCTATCGGTTGAACGATACAGAATAGGTAACTTAGTCTTGGGGTGAAAAAGAATCCTTGTCGGCACCGCACATTGGGCATACCCAGTCGTTGGGAATGTCTTCGAAGGCTGTGCCGGCAGCTACGCCATTATCGGGATCGCCAGCATCGGGATCGTAGACATAACCGCAAACATCGCAGACATATTTTTTCATGACAGTTTCTCCTTTTAAAGAAAGCCCAGATCAGGTTTTCCACAATCCATGCAGATTGCAGTACTCGCGAACGGTGATCTGGTCCGCCTGGACGTCGAAAGCCGCCTGCGGTTTGTCCCCGGGATTCAGGAACTGGCGATAGGCTTTGCCGCCGGCGATCAATTCGATCCACTCGATCCAGTGTTTGTCTTCCATGGGGTGCTCGACGCTGCCCACGGTTACCTTGTAGCCCGAGGCGGTTTTTTCAACGAGCGGCACGTGTTTTTCTTTGGCTGCATCGACTGTGTTCTCGGTATACAGCTTCATCGGTTGACCACAGCAGACCAGTTCACCCTGGCCGGCATGCAGCATTTCGACGATGTTCCCACAGATTTCACATTTATAGATTTGTAGTTTTTCAGTCATCTTGTTCTCCTGTACCTTATGGAACTATTCTCAATTCTCTTTCAGAATTACATCATCGTACTCGATCTCAAAGCGCAGTTTGTGCTTGGCTTCTTCCTGAGCCAATGACAGGAGCAATTCCTTAGCTTGCTCATTATCAGCCAGGCCTGCCAGAGTTGTGTACATCTTGAAGGCGGCCTTTTCTTTCTTCATGGCCACAATCAGGGCGTCCTGGTAGTCCATATCGGCGTTTGTTTCGATATCGACCAGGTAATCGCCGATTTTAAGATCGAGGATTTTTTCTTGCGATAGGGCTGGAATGTCGCCGCTCTTCATTTTGAGCAACTTGGCCTTATGTCCATCCTCTTCACGGGCAAACTGCTCGAAGGTCTCGCGCATCCAGGCCCGATCCAATTTGCCGGCGATTTCGCGATAAAATTTTGCGGCTGCTTCCTCTTCACCGATTGCGAAGTCGTACAATGCGTCTAAAGATTTGAAATTTTCCATGACGGGGCTCCCTTGTCTCTGTTTGACTAATAATTCTCTGCCAACAATTCGAAATGAGCCTGGGGATGATCGCAGGCCGGACATTTCTCGGGAGCAGAGTTGCTTTCAAGGATGTAACCACAGTTTTGGCAGCGCCAAACGACTTTTTCTGGGCGCTTGAACACCCTATCGGCCTCAATGTTGGCGGCCAGGTCCAGGTAGCGCTTTTCATGCTGTTTCTCTGCTACGGCGATGGACTCGAAGACTGTGGCAATTTCGCCAAAACCTTCATCACGGGCTACTTTGGCGAACTGAGGATACATCTCGGTGTGCTCGTAATGCTCGCCGGCGGCCGATCCTTTTAAGTTATCAACAGTAGGACCGATTACTCCGGCCGGAAAACTACCGGTAATCTCTAACTCACCACCCTCTAGATACTTAAAAAGCCGTTTGGCATGCTCTTTTTCCTGGTTGGCGGTTTCTTCGAAGATCTTGGAAATTTGAACAAAACCGTCTTTTTTTGCCTTACTGGCGAAATAGGTGTATCGATTTCGGGCCTGAGACTCACCCGAAAAAGCAGTCAGCAGGTTTTTTTCTGTTTGAGTTCCTTTTACACTTGGCATTTTGAGGTCTCCCTTTTTCTGGTTTGTATGTATGTCACTAGTTCCATTTGCCCAATTTCTTGTGTTTGTCGCACTCCTCTTCGGCCAGTTTTCGAAGCTTGTAGCCGGTGTCTCTCAGGATGCCGTAAATTATCCCACACGACGAATCATCCCGATCCCTATCCCCCTCATCCGACAATGCCAACATCTCTCGCGTAAGCTTCAAAATTCTGACTAAATTATCATTAAGAGCTTTCAAACTATTACCTTTTCTTGGCAAGTCAAGCATATTTTATTTGTAACTTCGCAAAGAGCGTGCCATTCAGGAAGTCGATAAGAAATGTAGTGTTTTCAACGATTAGAGAACAAATAGAAAATTACCAGCTACACAAATTGGCGCAGACGAGACACTATGAGACAGGCTGTTTGTCGAGGAAACGATACAAAGTTGCCCGACCAACTCCTAAGAGTTTGGCTGCCTTGACTTTGTTGCCGCCTGCCTCTTCTAGCGCCTGGGCGACCATTTCGCGACTGAGTCTTTTTCGTCGTTGAGGCCTATATTCACTGACGTCGGGTTGAGATATACGCGCACCAGATGTTAACGACTTTTGATTTCGGATTTCGGGCGGCAAATGTTCGGCTGAAATCTGTTTCGAGTCGCATCTGACCGATGCAAACTGCAGGATGTTGATCAGCTCGCGGATGTTACCCGGCCAATTATAGGTCAGGAACATGTCAAGCACCTCACCTGATACATTATTGATTTCTTTAGCGCTTTCTTTGCGAATGTTCTTAAGTATCAGTTCGACCAACGGCGGCAGATCCTCCTTGCGTTCTCTCAAGGGAGGCAAGTGGATCGGCACAACACTTAGCCTGTAAAACAAATCGTCGCGGAATTTTCCGGCGGATATCATTTTTTTCAAGTCTTGGTTTGTGGCGCTGATCACGCGAACATCGACTTTTATGGTACGCTCACCGCCGACCGGCTCGAAACTTTTTTGTTCGAGTACTCTCAGGAGCTTGACCTGGAAGGCCAGGCTTAGTTCTCCCAATTCGTCCAGCATTATGGTGCCTTTATGGGCCAATTCGAAGCGGCCTTTCTTGTCTCGAATAGCGCCGGTAAAGGCCCCCCTGACATGTCCGAAGAGTTCGCTTTCTAAGATGTTCTCCGGCAAAGCCCCGCAGTTGATCGGCACGAAAGGCCCCTGGCTTCGGCGGCTTTCGTTGTGAATGGCGTGAGCGACCAGTTCTTTGCCGGTGCCGCTATCACCGGTGATCAGTACAGGGTAATCGGAGGTGGTGATCTGGCGGATAATCCGAAATACGTCCTGCATGGCTTTTGAATGGCCCACCATGCCATGAAAACTGTGCTTTTCGTTCATTCGAAAGCGTAGCTTATTTACTTCGGTGACATCCCGGATAGTGGCGGCAATACCACGAGTACCGTCTTGAAGCAATTGCACAGGATTTGAGCGGATCATCAGACGGCGATCCTCACCGTCTTTAGTTCTGAAGGGTACTTCATACTGACAGCCGGTATAGCTTTCAAAGTCACCATGTATCAGCGGACACTTTGAACCGCACAAACCACCTGGTTGAAAAATCTCATGACAATTGGCGCCCAGTACCTCATCTCGGCTGTACCCCGTGATTTTCTCGGCGGCGAAATTGAAGAGGAATATGTTTCTATGTTCGTCGTGCAGAAGCAGGCCGTCCTCAAGGGTGTCCAATATCTTTTCTGTCAGCGCGCGTTGATTTGTCAAGCTGGATAGATATTCGAGGTCCAGCATGCTATCCAGTTTGTTTTTTATTTGGTCACGGGTTGAGCGGAATGATTCAATAATTTCCTGGTCGTTGCCCTGAACTTCGGCCGGATCTGGCACCGCCCAGTGTAGATGAGTTGGCATACCGACAAAGATCGGCATTTTTTCCGTGCTGCGGCTCGTCGTTTCGGAGGCTTTACTGTCGGGCTCATAATTTTTACAGTAGGCGGAAGCTTCGTTGCAGAGCGTGATTATCAGGTCAAAACTCTGGGGTCCCAAGTCGGCGACTGATTTGGATGTATGGCCTGAAATGTCAATATTGACTTCGTGCATAACCTTGACTGCCAGAGGGTGAAGCCCATCAGCTCGAATTCCTGCGCTAAACACGCTCAAATCTTTGGTTTTTTTCGACCGCAAGAATCCCTCAGCCATTTGGCTGCGACACGCATTTCCGCCGCATAAGAACAACACTTTCTGTTTAGATCCCAATATGCAAATCCTCCCAAATGAGCTGCAGAAATAGCATGTTGTCTCATTTATGACAAGCTAACTGTCTCATGTGTCTCGCGGGTTCTTTGGCAGGGATTTTCTTATAAGCGGCTTGGTCAGCTATCCAGAACCTCGCGCATACGATCTTCGTCGTAGCCGACTATAACGATATCGTCGACTACCAGGGTTGGATAGGTTTTTCTGGGGTTCAGTTTTGCAACTTCTTCACGAACCTGGTTCTTTTCAGCATCACCGAGAAGATCGACATCACAGCATTCATATTCGATATCATTGTCTTTGAGAAATCGTTTTACTTTTTTGCACCAGCCACAGGTGCTGATGGCAAACAATTTAACTTGTTTTGACATGCGATTTTTCTTTCCTCAGGCTCCGTCGAGGCCCGAGCGTTCGTGCTGCATCATCCAGGTTTCTGGATCCTCCAAAAAGGCCAGCGAATCCATGATCGACAGCTGGTGCTCTCTTTCTATTCCAGCCAGAAATTCGAAGAAATTCTTTTCCATTTGGTTGTCACATGCCTGGGCTATGTCTTTGTAAAAGGCGGCGCCTTTGCTTTCGAACTCGGCTGCTTTCTTGAGTGCACGAATGTCGTCATCGTCATGGTTAGCCTGCGAGCCGACATTTGTCGCCAGGTTGTCTAGAACCTGCTTGATGTCGGTGCCAGCGACATGGATCGGCACATCTGCGGGCCAGCTGCCTTCAGCCACGAGTCTGTCATGCAATTTCTTGATTCGCTGCATGTGTTCCTTTTCGTCATTGGCCAACGTGGTGAACATCTTTTTCGCTAATTCATTTTTGGATCGCGAGGCCTCATTGAGGTAGAACTCCATCTCGCTCTTTTCGTTTCGCATTGCCAACTCTATTGACTCTAGGTAGTCCATCTTCTGCCTCCTTTGGGCTATCTATTATCGCATAGCCTACAGCCTACGAAGAACGTTCACGTTTCCAAAAGGCAACAACTATCTCTTCCCGAAAGCTGATTTGTATCAATTCCCAGCCTTGTTTTCCACGACTATTCAATTTTTCAGTCAGGATTTCTAGTTCGCTGCCGGTAATCTGCTCTTGGCGACATTCTCCCGAGTTGGAACAGACAAAGGCCAGGGTCTGAAACTCATTACTAGTATGTTGAGTTATTTCATATTCAAATTCTTTCATGGGGTCCTCTTTTCTGTCTGGCAGCTGCCGACGGTCTCGACTCCTGAGACTGTAGATTTTTGGGTTCTACTGACAAAAGTAGTCATTTGGCACGAGATATCACCGCTAGCATCCTCTCCGGCTTGATCTTTTTGGAGTAGCTTCAGACCGGGACAGGGGACGCCCCGCAGTGCCGATAGTGCTTGTTTGAGCGTGTTATCGGTTTGTTGGCCCACCAATCGAGCTACTTCGTTTCTTTTCGCATCCAGGAACACGAAAGTGGGAGTTGCCACCAGTTTATATTTCGTAATCAGCGGACGGTTGGCTGGCTGGGCCAGATCATATTCTTTGATAATTACGCCCTGGCCGTCGCACAGGCTGGTTATGCCCTTGACGATCGGCTCCATTTGTCGACAGATCGAACATTCACTAGAAGTTAGCACTAGCATGGTCGGTTTTGCCAAAACTCCTGCGTCTACATTTTTCTCGGTGGTCCCGACCGAGTCAGGTGCACTAACCGACTGTTGGCTGATCACATCGGCGGCTAGCGACCCGGCCACAATTATCATCAGGATGCCGATCACGCGCTCGACCTTACCCAGGCTGGGACCCATCCGTTTCAGCAGACGCGAGCCGGCCTCTGCGAAGGCGGCCACTAAAAGCAGCGGCAGGGCGAAGCCAAATCCGTAGACACTCAAGTAAAATGCGCCGGTCAGAGGATCGGATGTGGCCGAGGCAGTGTAAGTCAGGACCGAGCCCAGAACCGGGCCGGCACAGGGCGACCAGCCGGCCGCGAACACAATACCCATGAAGAAGGCATTGATTCCCCCGAAACGAGTCTGCAGTTTTCTGTCGTCCGCGCGGATCAATCGGTCCAGCCAGGTGATGTTTATCAAGCCAACGAACTTCAATCCGAACAACAGAATTATGAGGGCACCGATTGCCTGGATGACTGTTTTGTTGGCAATCAAGAAGGCACCCACCGAGGAAACCGCCAGACCGAGCAAGGTGAAAACCAGTATGAATCCGGCGGAAAACAGCAGAGCTCGAAAAATAAGCTGTCCCCGCGCAGCTGAGTCGATCTTGCGAATATCCGCACCGATCAAGGCCGAAAGGTAAATTGGGATCATCGGTAATATACACGGAGTGGCAAAGGTCAGTAGTCCGGCCCCAAATATTCCGAAAACGTCTATCGACATGAAGATTCCTCCGCTAAGTATCAAATCGCGATACTAGGGTTCAAACTTCGTGCCATAAATATAAGTTTTTGTTTTTACGGGAAATTAGCCAAACAGGCGGAAGTCCAGAATGTCTCACTGTCTCGCGTAATGGGGGCCACAATCATGAGGGTGCAAAACCGGCCTCTGCCCAATAGTCTTGCTTCAGCTCTTCCTGCTGACGAAGCAGAGCATGATAATGTCCCGACTCCCAATCGGCTAAGTCGATAAAAAATTTAGCCACAGTCGGGTCGGAGGCTGCCTGGGATTGTTTTCGATAAAACTGTTCTGATGACAACTCTAAGTTGATTGCGACGGACAAAGCAGTCATCTCGAAGTGAGCGGTCGAAATTCGATTCTTGATAGCTGTCGAGAAGATCGGACTACTACCGGACAGGTCTGCCTGCGGTCCTAACCTGGCTGCGTCGTCGGCTTTGCCCTGTTCAACAAAAGACTGATGCTGATCCTGCAAAAAGCGCATATGGGCCAGCTCTTCTTGTGCCAGGGTTTTAAAAATCTCTTTGCCTTTTTGGTCTTCGATGGTTGCGGCTGCCATACTGTAGAAATAGTGGCCATACGATTCGGTTTGTATCGCCTGTTGCAGGCCATTAATAATATCCTGATTATTCGTGCCCATACCGGTCTCCTTGAAAGTTATCATTATCCCTCGAGATCGAACTCCTGGAAATCGAACCAGAAGCCGAGGCCACTGAGATTATCTATTTCGGCCTGGACAATCGCTACGTGCCCGTCTTCAATCTCGACAAACGGCTCGAACAGCTCTTGTCCGGCGGCATTGAGAGAATTCACCATTTGGCGATAGAAATCACTGGTTTCTTTTTCGATTTCAAGAGCAAGCTTCAACAAATCGAGGTCGCTGGACAGTTGCTCGGCTGCCGATTTCTTTTTCAACTTGGCAACGCTTTTTGCAATCTTGGTTTTTGATGGGATCGCTGATTTCAGTTTTTTGGGTGTAATTTTGCCCGACTCTTTCCATTCTTCGAGCATCAGCGCAAGGTAATCAATATGATCTTGTTCTTCGCCTGCCATGATCTGAAGGACTTTACAGCCGGTATCATCCTGGCAGGTTTCGACGCTCTTGAGGTAAAGGTCGCGGATCTTGATTTCGTAGCTTATGGCGGTTTTGATTGCATTTTCTAGTTCCATGTTTTGTTCATACCTCCTCTGCCAGGCTTCTCAATCATGTCAGGATGAGTAGGGGTACATCCCGCGTTTGATGTATTCGAGACCGGCCAGTAAATCGTCGTGCTTTTGTTCGTCAGACCGCAGATAGGTCAAGAGATACTCAGGTACCAGCATCTTTTTGCCCTTCAGAGATTCAAGGGCATCATCGACATAGGCGACCATTTTCTTTTCAATCGCTATGTGCTTTTCGATACTATCCCAGACTTCACCCATCTCTTCCGGCGTCAAAGAAACTGCCTGCTTCTCATACATACTGACGATGAATTCCTGGACTCGATGATGCATCTGCGAATCGGCTTTGATGATTTCCATTACCAACTGAATCAACGGATTTTGAGATTCTTTTATTATCTTGCTGGTCGAGGCTACCGCCGAGTCTTCGATCTTTTGCCAGGTTTTCATTTGATCGACTAATTTTTCCTGAAGTTCTTTAGTGGACATTTCATTCTCCTTTTGAGGTTTTCTAAGTTACTGTTTGAAATGTTCAAAGCAAGTGGTGTGCCAAATGCAATATGTCAATAACTGAAGTGGTTACAGTGTATTAGAAAAAATGTAACTATGTCCGGCAATCTAAATGAGACACTTTCATAGGTCAAGAGGGCCTATTTATGACCCAACACTTCCTATGTGAGGCTATTGATACACATGTGCACTTTGATCCGCATTCGGCAGCAAGTGCATGCCCAGGTAGGTGAATAAAACTGCGGCGAATCCAGCTATCACCAAAAAGGCCAGTTTCTTTCCCCGCCAGCCGCTAAGGTAATGCAAGTGGAGATAGGCAGCGAACACCAGCCAGGTCACCAATGACCAGGTTTCTTTGGGATCCCACGTCCAGTAGTCTCCCCAGGCTTCTTTGGCCCATACCGCCCCAATCAGCAATCCAAAGGTCAATAAGGCAAAACCAAAACGTACAGTTAGATCCAGCAACCACTCCATGTTACGCAGTTCCAACGGCAGCAAATGCGCAAATCGGAGTTGGAAAACGCTGGCAGATTCCATTTTTGTGGCTTGTTTCTGTGCCACACTTTGGGCTGACTGGGCACCTTGAACCAAAAACACAATGGCGATGATAAAGGCAATAACCATGGCCCCGTATCCGAAAAAATACACAACCACGTGCGGAATAAACCAGCCACTCTGCAGAGCCGGCGGCAAGTTCACCGCTTCTTTGTCGTGTCCCAGCAAGCCATATAGCAGGATTGCGGCCGCCATAAGTCCGGAAAAACTGCCCAGGATACGTGCCCGGTAAATGAACTCAACGGCCAGATACAAGATGGTCACACAGGCCGCAAACAATACCAGTGACTCGAACAAGGTTTTAAAGGGAGGTTGATTAGTCTCCAGCCAGCGAGAAAAGAGCTGAAACAAATTCAAGCCCAGTCCACAGGCCAGTACAGCCGGAGCCGACCAGCGCAGGATTTTGGCATCCTTGAGCCACATTAAGGCATATATCAATGCTGCCAGGACATAAACGCCAATACACCAGGTTGTAAGGATTTCAGCTGTTTGTGTCATGTGACGCTTCCTTTTGCAGCTAACCGAACTTTTTGTCTTCGGGAAAACACCGGTAAAAACATAGCGAGGGCCACTCCGCAAAAGTTGATCAGCAGGCCCAAATACACCACCCACAGGCCGGGATCACGGACAACCATAAAGCCTGAAAAGGTTAGATCATCCTTTCTGTAATCAGATTGGTAAAAAACCCAGCCCTGGTACTCCAAGGGATAGTTGACCTCGATGATATGGGTTTTGACCTTCTTGCCGTTTTCAATAACTGACATGCTGCTGAGATAATCCTTAACGTTGTCGCCGTTTTTGTCGGCCAGCACTAATATCCGCCGTTCGGATAGTTGGAGCGGTTTCCCAGGTGCCAGGAATTGCGCGCGTTCTTTATAGCGGATCTGCGCGACCGGGTTTTTGACCTTGTCGCTTTTGTTGGTATCAATGTATCTTCGTTGAACCTGTGCGTGCAAAGACAGCACCCGAAAATCATGCTCGCCAATTTTGAAACTCTGGTCGCGCACAAGCTTCCCGGGGGTCAGGGCGCCGTCTTTGTCGCGTTTGAATACCTGTTGGGTTTCGCCAACGATTACCATCAGAGGCGGTTCAAAAGAAGCCGCGCTAAATTCATACTGCATGTGTGCTAAGGCTGAATTAGCGCCTTTACCCTGGTGATGAAATCCAGGAAATTTGGCAAACAACCAGGTCTTGCTGATTTGCTTGTCGTTGGAATCCAATACCGAAATTTCAATGGCCGGGTTATGGGGTTTATTGGATCGTTCGGAAGGCTTACGTGTTTGGGCGTCCATGACCAGGTCGCGAAAGGCTTGTAAGACTTTCACTGTCTCATTGCGTCCAGGCAAGGCATAGCTTTCGCCGACCTTGACTGGTATACGATTCTCGCCAAATACCAGTAGGTGCTCTGAACTTTTTGGGCCTGCCTCCAAAGATTCCAGATAGGCTTTAGCTCGCACTGGCTGCCAAAAGAAAGCGAGTTGATGCTCTTGACCCTTGATGCGTCCACCTTCAGACAATCCCTCATCGTAGACCCATACAGTCTGGGAACCTTTCGCAGCGGGCATGCTAATCTGAATGGCGGCCGGCTGTTTTTTGGATGGCGCAATGAGCTTGTCTGCCGGTACCTCAACCGGAGTGACCACTTCCTTACGATGATAGTCTGACCAGTAGGAGATAAAAGTGACGCCAAATTTCTCTTTCAATATTTCGATGTCTTTTGTCTCTTTAGGATCTACCGATAAAAGCCGCTTCTCTTTTTTTCCATTGAATCCGAAAACCATCAACCTTATCGCGGGCTCGTAGTGTTTGAGCTCAAATTTGTCGAACCTGACCGAAAAAGGCAGTTCCATCTGATAAACCTGACCGTCAGTTTTTGGGATGAGAATGTTTTTGGACTCATCTCCCACATGCATATTCAATCGTCCCTTCGTGCTCCACAAATTTCCGATTGCCGCTCCAAGTAAAATCAACAACAAACCAATGTGGGCAGAAAAGGCACCTGCATACCGGATGGTCCATTTGCGTTTACGGCAACAAACTAGTGCCAGCCCACCAGCTCCCAAACCCATCAAAAAGATAAAACCAAAAGAATGAAAGACGTCTTGCAGGAAAAACATTTCCACTAACGTGTTCCCAGACTTGCCTTGTACGATAAATGTTCCCAAGATAGAAAAATGAGTTATTGCTAGAATCACAGGTGTAGAAAATCGGTTGCTGGCAAAAAACAGCGACCAGCGTCGGTTGAAGCCAAATATAAGCACACCCAAAAAACTCGTCAGACCTATTACGACTCCGAGTGTTTGGGATAGATCTGGATTGTTCGCTAAGCTCTTTGAAAGTCCATGTTGTACAACCGTTCCTGCCAGGTAGCCAACAGACAGAATTTTTAGCGCAAGCCAGAAACGCTGACGCGGCTTGCGTATTGCAACATCTTCTTCGGATTCAACTTGTCCCATTCCCACTCCAAACAATTGGTTACAGCACGAGTCATTCCCCGCTCATCTCAAACATAACCATTTGGCATATTGGCGCACCATGTACAAGATTTCTTTATGAAAAACAAAAAAGAATAGTGCTTGGCTTGACGATGTCGCTAGCCATTTACCTTGGCTGACACAATCTTCCCGCCGATTTTACCGAGTATGACGGCACAAATTGCGCAGCCTACCGACATGGCGAATACCAAGTAAAAACTGTCTGGCTCGAAATCTTCGACAAACATCAAGATCGCCATGACTGTCGATAGAATCAGAAATACGGACCCGACAATAATCTTCTTCAACAAGTATGGGGTTGTCAGTTTTTTGAAACGTGTTTTACCGTCGATTAGGCCGGCTAATAGCGCGCCGACAACGCTGAATGGCAGAATAACGATCAAAAGCCGGGCTGATATCAACAATTGAAAACTCAGGTTTTCGATAGGCAACCAACTGGCGGCCAGCATGATTGGAATAAGAATTGCCAAGGCCTGCGGGAAATGAACCGAAATTGGATGGAGATTCAGCCCCAGGATTAGCTGCCTGTTTTTTGAGATTTTATCCTGGTATGGCTCAAAGACTGTTTCCGGCAGGCCGCAAGCCGGACAAACCTTTTTTATACTGGATTCTTTGGCTATGTAACCACAGGCCCTACAACGTACCATGTCTGTCATGATCTTCTCCAAGACGGTTGTTAATCAACGACGGTTATTCACACAGGGACTCGCATACCCTTTTCGATAGTCACATAATCGACTCGATGTCGAGTATTTACCGAGGCTGGCGGCTACCTTTTCAGCTCTGCTAGACTGCGTGGTCTCCACAGTGGACCGGTTCCTGGGCCTTGACTTTTTGTTTAATGACTTCGGCTGCAAACTTCAGCGCATCTTCTTTGTCTTTGTCTATCAAGATCAAATCCAGCCACTGAATCTCTTTTTCTGTCAGGCTGATCACGACTGTTTTCATTGTTATTCTCCTTTTAGCCTATTTGTTCCAACCGGTTAGAACTTGTCGTTCGAGGACTTCGGCATCATGAGTCGGCTGTTTGCAGACACCGTGTTTGCAGACGAAGGCAGTTGGCTTGCCTTGCAATGCTTTTTTTCCGGCAAGCGCAGGTATCAGATCCAGCATTTCTGCAGACGGGTTAGCGGCCGGTCCAAAGGCCAGAGCAACGCCTGCAGGGTTTAGGCGTTGTAGTCCGCCTATCAGTGTTTGGGTAGCGGTCGTCTCGAGATCGCCGGCAATGATCACATTATAAAATGGTCCTTTCAGGCGTAGAGCGACATCGAGCCAGCCAGCCATTTCCAACCCCGCAGCTTGCAACGCCCTGGCGTATGCTTCGAGTGAGGTCTGAAGAAGCTGTCTGTATTGTTCGCGACCGGTGATTGTGCCGGCTATCAGTAAAGCTTCGAGCATGGCCGAGTTGCCGGATGGCCGAACTCCATCAATGACTTCGAACTGCCGGCCAAGGGGGTTTTTTTGATCGGCGGCTGTCAGGTAGAAGCCTCCTTTGGGGTTGCTGAAGTTTTTTATAGTGTAGTCGATCAACCCGAGAGAGTTTTTCAAATAGTCTTGTTTGCCGGTGGCCTGATAAAGGGCCAGTAAGCCGCGAGACAAAAAGGCATAGTCGTCTAGAATCGCATTGTGCTCGGCGACGTTGTTGTTCGATGACCGAAATAGCCCGCCGTCCGGTCTACGATGCACGCTCAATAGAAATGCCGCGGCTTTCTCGCCCGCCTTGAGGTAGCGTTCGTCGCCGAGTGTACGGTAAGCCTGGGCCAAGGCGGTAATTGCCAGACCGTTCCAGGAAGTGATTATCTTGCGGTCGAGACCTGGCGCAATACGTTTTTGGCGGAACTTAAGCATTGCTTGCTTGTGTCGGGCGACAAGGCCAGCCACTTGCTTTTCATCGCTATTAAATTGTCTGGCCAGTTCCGCGGGATTGCTTCTCAAGGTGAGTATGCTCTTGCTCTCGAAATTGCCTTGGGGCGTAACACCGAAAAGCGCTGACAGAGGCGGGCCGTCTTGCTTGCCGGCCACCTCCACGATCTCAGCCGGAGTCCATAAATAGAATGCGCCTTCTTCTCCACCACTGTCGGCATCGAAACTTGAATAGAACCCGCCGGCTTGATCGCTCATCTCTTTGAGTAAGAAATCAAGCGTGGCTCGGCCGGTTTCGGCATAGCTTTTATCTTCAAAAACGACTGCGGCTTCCAGGTATAAGTTCGCCAGGAGTGCGTTGTCGTAAAGCATTTTCTCGAAGTGAGGAATCAGCCAGGTTGGTTCGGTACAATAGCGGTAGAACCCACCAGCCAAATGGTCTTGCAGACCGCCCGAGGCCATCTGGTCGAGCGTCAAGCGGATGATTTTTTCGAGTTCGGGATCAGCTTGCTTGCGCAAGTACCTGAGCAAGAATTGCCAATTGACCGGCATAGGGAATTTCATTTGGGAGGTGAATCCTCCCCATTTGTGATCTATACGTTTTTTTGCAAGTGAAACAACCTGCCCGAACAATTCATCTTTGATTGAATCCGGTTCAATCTGCAATTGGGCCGAAACATGCTGGTAGAGTCTTTCAGCCTGCGAAACCACTAATTTGCGCTCACTATTGTAGGCCTCCAAAAGGCTGGCGGTCAGCTGGATGAACTGATCCCGCGGAAAATAGGTGCCGCCGAAAAACGGTTTTTGTTCAGGGGTCAAAAAAACCGACATCGGCCAGCCGCCGCTGCCGGTTATGGCAACCACGGCTTCCATGTAGGCCTTGTCGAGGTCGGGGCGTTCTTCACGATCGACTTTGATAGAAATGAAATTTGCATTGAGGAAAGCCGCGATTTCATCGTTTTCGAAGACTTCAGCCTCCATCACATGGCACCAATGGCAGGCGGAATAGCCGATTGAAAGAAATATCGGTTTGTCTTCGTTGCGTGCCCGATCGAGGGCCTGAGTTCCCCAGGGATGCCAGTCGACTGGATTATGAGCGTGTTGTCGAAGATAGAGAGACTTTTCGTTTATAAGCTGGTTGCCATTGCGCCTGATATCATCAGTTGTGCGCCTGACATCTGCTGGGGCGGCCGGCTGAATTGGGACCTTAGTGGTAACGCTAGATTTACATGCTTGGAAGGTCATGCTGACACCTCCTGAAATAAATACGGAGACGAAAAAAGTTGTCACTATTAATTTCATTCTGAACAATTTCTTCTCCTTCATGGTCGATAACTGGACCACGCAAGGTTGGTGCCAGTTCCAAGTTGCCATCATCCCGCAGAAAATGATCAGTTATTTAGATGAGTTATCAAAGAAAGCCGGCAAATTGAGCCGGATGATGTGTCTCACGAGATCCTTTTGAGACAGGCTTGATCGGTGAGACATATTGAGTCATTCATGGTTTTTTTTCTGGTTGCCGGTTGACAGTCTCGGATCAGTAAACACAATAGCTAGGTAAGAACAAAAAAAACCAATCAGGAGGACCACAATGATAAACGAAAAAATAGAAGCAGCCTTGAATAAGCAGGTCAATGCCGAAATGTATTCTTCTTATTTATATCTGTCGATGGCGTCTTATTTTCAATCGATCAACTTAGAAGGCGCTGCAAACTGGATGAAGATTCAGGCACTCGAAGAAATGTATCATGGCATGAAGATTCATGGCTATCTGGAAGAAAGGGGAGGCCGTTTTATTGCCGAAGCAATTGATAAACCGGCTAGCGATTGGGATTCTCCCCTGGCTGCCTTCGAGGCTGTCTATCAGCACGAGCAGAAAGTAACCGGTTTGATCAGCGATCTGCTGAATCTGGCAATCGAGTTAAAGGACCATGCTTCGAACAGTTTTCTGCAATGGTTCATATCGGAGCAGGTGGAGGAAGAGGCGACTGCCGATGGGATCGTGCAAAGGATCAAGTTAGCCGGGCCGCAAGGCAGCGGAATGTTCATGATTGATCGCGAGTTGGGTCTGAGAGTCTTCAATTTACCGGCCGACATCAAACTCGCGATCCAGCCAAGCAAGATCTGAACGGCGGATTCACTTCTTAGTTCTTAATTTCGATCGTTTTCGATAAGTGGCCGCAGGTGTGTGGTCTGACTACGGGATAGGTGTTTCAGGAAGCGTTTTGTAATTTGCTCGGCAAGCAAATCGTAGCGGTTGAGATCTTTGCACAGAATAGCTCCGCCACCGATCATGCCATGACCGCCGCCCTGGCCGAGTTTTAGTAAAATTCGTTTCATTACTCGCTCTGCATCTGCCCGAGCATTGGTGGTGCGAATCGATATCACCATGTTGCCCTGATGGAACCCGCTGACCAGACACCAATTGATTCGCTCCATGGCTACCAGAAAGTCGGCGAACTCAGCCACGACCTCGGGGGTGTGTACCTGGCCGACATGACATACACAGGTGTTTTTCGATACCATTACATGACGCATGGCACGCGCGATTGTGCGGTAGTAGTCGCGTTCGTGGACTGGATGACGAATCCGACCCAGGGCACGTAAGTGGACATGCGGAAACAGACGTACGTATGCCTTGCGGTCTGCCTTGGTGTTCTCGCGGTCTAGATCTTGAGTTTCTGAGACAATCGCGTAGGCAGCCGCCGTTGCTAGATTGGAATTCATTGGAATCCCAAAATGTTGTTGGTAGTCCAGGAGCATTGTCGTGCAACTTCCGACATCCGGTCGGATATCGCAATAGTTGGCTTTCAGGGCAGGCTGACGCGGGTGATGATCTATTACGATGTGGCAATTCAGATCGCGGTGGGGAAAGATATTGTTACCGGTGCCGGGTTGAGTGTCGACCAGCGCATAGCGATCGTTTTTCAGGTAACGGATATGTTTTTCGTGTAGGCAACGAACAGGTATTTTTAGAAGTTTAACCATGGTGCGGTTTTCTGCCCGCCCCAGTCGTCCCGAGTACACTATCTGGGAACGTATTCCCAGATGCTGGCCGATATGTTGCAAGATCCATCCGGCGGCAAGTGCATCCGGGTCGGGATTGTCGTGCAGAAAAATTACCAGACGTTTTCCACTGGCGATAACATTTCTGAGCTTTTCATGATCGGGCAAAATGCTTGAACCGGATTTCATAAGGCTTGTGTTCCTATCCTTCTTCGCAGATGGGGGATGCCTGACCGGCTGCCCCGGCGATACGGATTTTTAATTCCACTCAGTCCTCCCTGACGGTCGCTTAGGCGAACTTTTCGAAGCGATCCTTGTCGGCCTTACAAATGGGACACTTCAGAGGAGGCTCCGGCCGGGCGCAAAGGTAGCCACAGACTTTGCAGCGCCAAACCGGGATGGAGCCTTCAAAAAATGTTGCTTTGTTTTCTCTTGGTTTTACCTGCGACCCAGGAGCAGGTTCTGCACCTCTTCGCTCGGGCACGGGTTTTATCTTTTTCTTACCCGTGGCGACCTGGGCAGAAACGTATAGAGCACAGTAGCAAGTGCCAAATTCTCCAAGATCGGGATCGCGGTAGTCACAGGGACAGATGATATCCAGGTCTTTTTCGCGGACTCCGTCTGCAAGCCTGCAGGGGCAAGCCATGTAGCCATAACGCCCTGCGTTGGTGATCAATCCCTCCATCAGGTCAAGCACAAACTCCGTGTCGGGATTAAGCAAGTAGCCCCCGGCCTCTGCCTCATTTTTCAACTTCTCGTAGAGCTTTTTAGCTTCTGATGAGCTCATGGTCCCGGCACCTCCCGTAAGCGATCCTGGTCGTATCCTACCGCCCCAGTGTTGTCCACCACTAACTCCTTTTTATGTAGCGTTCGAAAGAGGCCAGGTCGTCGATGTCCTCCAGGATCGGCAGAACAGAATACGACCAGCCGTTTTCCTCAAGGCGCGACATTGTCTGTCGAAAGACTGTGGCACAGCTGAAGGCAATGTTTGAAAACAAGTCACGGGCAGGTGCCCTCTGGCCGACAAGATAGTAGCCACCGTCAACCGCCGGCCCGAAGACCGTCTCGCAGCCGTCCAGTGCGGAGAATGCATCGCGCAGAATGCTGGGACTCAGATAAGGACAGTCACTTCCCACCAGTACGACACGCGCGTAACCGTTCTCGAAGCATTCACAAAAGGCATGATCCATCCTGGGGCCCAGGTCGTCGCCGCTCTGGACACGAAGAGAAAAAGACCCGTCCGGCACCGCCAACAGGTCGCCTTCGGGCAGGTAGAGAAATCTGTTGGCATCAACTTTCAGGCAGACTTCAATCGTCGAGTTCAGCAGGTCTTTGTACAGGTCACATGCAGGGCCTGCGCCTATTTGTTTAGCTAAACGAGTCTTCACCTTACCGGGGCGCGGTTCGCGACCGAATACAACCAGTGCATCGCTTTTCATCGTTCTGCTCCGTATAAACGATCCAACCAGTCAGGCGGTACTCCTAGCCGGTAGAGCAGAGGAAAAAGGCGCATCAGCAGAGTGGCCTTTAGCATGCCCGCCCTAAAGCGCCGGGCGGAGGTACGTATCTCGTCCGGCAAACGGATTATTCTGCCTTCACCAACCAGACGCTTGGAGAATTCATAGTCCTCCATAATAGGGATATCCAGGTATCCGCCCAGACGCTCGAAAACTTCGCGCCGGACGAAGATACCGCTGTCACCATACGGATGATTGAGAAATCTCGAACGCAAGTCGGCCGCTCGAAGCACCAAGTTATAGAAAGGTCCGCTGTCCGGGGCGCTGGTGCGCAGGTGGAAATAGCCACCGACTACCCCGGGATCACTCATTGCCGATAAGATTGCCTGTTTCCAGGTGAGTGGTAACTGACAGTCACAATGCAAAAACAGTAAAACGTCGCCGCCCGACTGTCGGGCCCCCTCGTTTAGTTGCGGCCCCCGTCCGCGCCTGGTCGAGATTGTTTTTACAGCCGTGTGTTCTGCCACAATCTGGAGGGTCCTGTCCCGGCTGCCGCCGTCGCTGACCAGGACTTCCACCTCTGCATCCGAGTCAAACTGGGCCAGGCAGTCGGCAATGGCTTTTTCCTCGTCAAGAGTTGGAATGATCACCGAGATCTTCATCGGTTTTTACCACCACGCAAGAAAGAAAACAGACGGTCAAATAGTCTCTTTACCCTTGGAGTCAATCGGGTGCGATTGTATGTGTCAGCGACTTTTCGAATGGCTTCGGCTTGAGTGGGGTAGGGATGGATGACCGCGGAGATGGCGCCGAGCCCCATCTTGGCATGCATGGCCACGCTAATTTCGCTGATCATCTCACCGGCATGCCGAGCCACGATGGTAGCCCCGAGTATTTTGTCAGTACCCTTTTTTACGTGAATCTTGACCAGTCCTTTTTCCTCCCCATCGGCAATTGCACGGTCAACATCGCCCAGTGAAACGGAAAATGTTTCGACTGGAATCCCCTTTTCTATGGCCTGTTTCTCATACATGCCCACGTGGGCTACCTCAGGATCTGTGTAGGTACACCAGGGAATGGTCAGAGCGCTGAGCTTCTTGCGCCCCCAGAATAGAGCATTCTGAATCACCATTCGGGCAGTAGCGTCAGCAGTGTGGGTGAACTTGTAGGCCAGGCAGATGTCACCAGCGGCGAACACGCGGCGATTGCTTGTTTGAAGCCTGTCGTTGACCAGAACTCCCTTGCGCTTGTCATAGGTGACCCCGGCAGTCTCGAGACCCAGCCCGTCGACGTTCGGGACCCGACCTACACCTACCAAAATCTCATCAACCAGCAGCTCCTGTTGCTTAGCCTGGCACTCCAACTCGATCTTTTTTTCTCCCCCACTGGTCGACACCCGGATGATCCGGCAGTCGAACACAAACTCGATTCCGTCTTCGAGCATAGCCTTCTCGACTAGCTGTGCGGCGTCGCGGTCTTCTCGCGGCAGGATCTGAGGGCCCTTCTCTAAGACAGTCACCTGGCAGCCCAGCCGTGCAAAGGCCTGGGCCAGCTCGCAGCCCAGCGGGCCGGAGCCGATCACCGCCATGCGCTCGGGGCGATCGTCCAGCGAGAATACGCTCTCGTTGGTCAGAAAACCGGCCTCGGCCAATCCCTCGATCGGCAGCTGAAATGCCCTCGCGCCGGTGGCAATAACGGCTTTCTTGAAACGAAGACTCTTACCGGCCACTTGAAGTGTTCTTGATCCTGTGAAGCGACCCTGGCCCAGGAACACATCGATACCCAGTTCATTTGCGAACCTTTCGACCGAATCATTGTGGCTTAGTTCGGATCTCAGGCGACGCATGCGTGCCATCACTGCTGGAAAGTCCACTTCGACCGGTCCCGAGATCTTGACTCCAAACTTTTCAATGTCGCGTGCATCTGCCGCTGCTTGCGCGGAGCGAATGAGGCACTTGGAGGGTACACAGCCATAACTGAGACAGTCTCCGCCCATCAGGTGTCTCTCCACCAGGGCTACTCGGGCGCCCAGTCCTGCCGCGCCGGCAGCGGTCACCAGTCCTGCCGAACCGGCACCGACGACCACCAGGTTGTAGCACCCGATCGGTTCGGGATTTTTCCATTGGGCCGGATGGACATTGGAAATCAGCCTCCGGTTGTACTCGTCTTCGGGATGTATCTGAAGAATGTCATTCATGCCGCCTCCGCGGGCTTGCGCAGCCTACGATAGATCACCGGCACCAGTGCCAGCAGGCCCAACAATCCGAAAGCCAGAAGCATCCCCGGCGAGGATACGTCGGAAAGCTTCTCCAGCCTGACCAGCCGGCTCCCGGCGTAGCAAAACACGAATGTGCCCGGGATGATCCCCACAGCTGTTCCAATGATAAAGGTGCGTACCCGCAGATGCGTCAGACCCGCGGTCAGGTTGATCAGCCAGAAAGGAAACAACGGTACCAACCGTAGAAAAAGCAGGTAATTCAAACCGTCCCTGGCGAAGCCAGCACTCAAGCGCTTCGCCTTTTCGCCGAGCTTGCGCTCGATGGCGTCTCTAAACAGGTAGCGGGTGAAGATCAGGGCCGCTGTGGCCCCCAGGGTTGCGCCCAGGTTGACTATCGCCGCACCGGCAATCGTTCCGAATATGGCCCCGGCCGCGAGAGAAAGCATTCCTGCGCCTGGCAGCGATAAGGCCGACTGCAGGATGTAAACCAGGACGAAGGCAGCGATCAGCACAAAGGCGTGATCCTGATACCAGGCACGCAGCACCTCGCGCTGCTCTTTCAATTCCGCCAGGCTCAGGTGGCGATGCAGGCCGAGGATGAAGAACAAAGCAACCATGGTCGCCAGGATCGCTGCCAGAACAAGCTTCTTTATTAGACCTTTCTTCAGCTTCTAGCTCCTTTTTAGGCCTGAACTCAGGCAGCGATTTCACCGCCTCAGGTGAATCCCGAGCCAGCAGTGCATGCGTAGCAATGGTCGGCTATAGCGATTGCTGAGCCGGGTAGGGGTGGCCCGTCCATTTCCGTGATGTGTGTCTTTTGCTCCCCGAGGTGGAGGCCCTTGGCAAGGTTGAAATCGCAGTCGTAGAGATAGCCTTGCCAGTCAACCGAGACCATGTTGCGGCACATTAGCCCGGGAACGGCACAAGGGTTGAAGCTGTCTGCCAGCTTTTTCAGATAGGCATCCAGGTTGCCGGAACGCTCGAGCCAGCTACGGTATCTCCCCAGGGGAACGTTGGCGAAGCCGAAGACGTTGTTGAAAGTAATTCCCCACTTGCGGCCTAAAACTTCCCGGAACCTTTTCTCGGCCTGGCTCTGGGATGTGGGCAGAAACGCTCCGGTTGGGTTGGATACGAGGTTGAGCACGAGCCCTGAGCCTGCCTGACCGTAGCCCTGCGAGTTCAGCTTCACCAATGCAGCCACAGACTTTTGAAAGATGCCCTTGCCCCGTTGCGAATCCGCCTGGGCTTCGTCTAGAGACGGAAATGAGGCAACGATTACAACGCTTCGTTGCTTGCACAGGGCTATCAGATCGTCGCGCTTTTCGTCGTCCAGGGCGGTCAGATTGGAACGCAGTATGACCCTGGGGGCCAATCGGGAGAGTTGCACGAGCATGTCATTGATTTCGGGATTGAGCTCAGGTGCACCGCCGGTAATGTCTATGGTCTCGAAGTGGTTCCTGCCCGCGTAGTCGGCCACCTGCCGCACGGTCTCAGAGCTCATGACCTCAGTTCGTAAAGGACCGGCTTCCAAGTGGCAATGCCGGCAGGCTTGATTGCAGAGCAAGCCAACGTTAATCTGCAGTGTGTTGGTTTTCCCCCTAACAAGTTCGGCAGCGTGCTTTTGTAAAGTCAGGCCGAAGCTTGTCGGTTTCTTAGAAAATGGTTGCGGGTTGTCTTTTTTTAAATGCAGGGTTGCCATGAACCCCTCCCTTCCCTTGCTCTGTCTTTCGACTTTGCAAGGGCTATGCCAGGGAAAATACTTTATATTTATGCCGGGTTTAACGGCGGTAATTTGGAAATACTTATCTGATCAGGCTTGGTGAGACAAGCTGTGCTGATACACTGATACAATTGGAAAAATATCGGGAGACAACCAGATAAGAACTGGCCTGTATCTTGCAATGTGCTTATAACAGTTGTCTCAATATCTGTAAGCTAGAAGGACGCGAACCATGTCGAGTGACATTAGAGTCGTCAGGTCAACCTGTGACCGGCAGGAAAATCGGTCTTTAGCGAGTGAGCCCCAGGCAGAACCAGTCGTCTTCGTGGTTTTTGGTGCCTCGGGCGACCTGGCTACCAGGAAGTTGATGCCCGCTCTATATGACCTCTTTATCTGTGGGCGCCTACCGGAGACTTTTTGCGTTCTCGGCGCCGCAAGAACCCAACTAAGCGATGAGCATTTCAGACGGGCTGCCGAACAAGGTCTCCAGGCTGACAGCGACCGTGACCTTAGCAGATTGGATGAGTTCTGCGACCGACTTTACTATCAAGCTATCAAATATGACTCCCGATCGTCCTACGACACACTCGCCGGCAAACTGGCCAGTCTCGAGAAGACAAAGGGCATAGGCGGCAATAGAGTCTACTATCTGGCGGTCCCACCAACGCTGTACACGTCGATAGTTGAAAACCTGGGAAAATCCGGTCTGGCCGAGCAAGGCGACAAGGGCATTGGCTGGCGGCGCATAATTATCGAAAAACCTTTTGGAAGCGATCTGAACAGTGCGCTGTACCTCGATCGAGCCGTGCATGAGCATTTCGATGAAGATCAGATATTCAGGATCGATCACTATCTTGCAAAGGATACGGTCCAGAACGTTCTTGTGTTTCGACTGGCCAATGCCATTTTCGAGCCGATTTGGAACCGCCATTTCATCGAACACGTCAGCATCACTGCTTCGGAGACCCTGGGAGTCGAGCAGCGGGCAGGGTACTACGAACAAGCCGGTGTGATTCGCGATATGTTCCAGAATCACATGCTTCAACTTTTGGCCCTGACTGCCATGGAGCCACCTACGCTTTTTGAAGCAGAGCGGGTACGAGACGAAAAGGTCAAGGTGCTGCGTTCACTCAGGCCATTGCCTAAGGATAAGCTTCACGATCACCTGGTGCTGGGACAATACGGGCCGGGTAATCTGGAAGGAAAAACCTTGGCCGGCTATCGTCAAGAGCCGGGAGTGGCTCCCGACTCACTCACCGCGACCTATGCCCGCATGCAGCTATTTATCGACAATTGGCGCTGGCGGGGCGTTCCTTTCTATCTGACCTCTGGAAAACGAATGACAAGGAAAAAGACTGAGATCGTTGTACAGTTCAAAGAAGTTCCGCATTCGGTTTTCAACAATTTTCTCGGCGAGCATTCCACGGCAAATCGACTCGTAATCGGCATCCAACCCGATCAGAGCATCTCGCTTACATTTCAGACCAAGAGTCCCGGAGTCGGGTTTCAGCTTCAGCCGGTATCCATGTATTTTGACTACAAGTCGGATTTTGCCCAAACGCCCAAGCTGGATGCTTACGCCAAAGTGTTGTTGGACTGCCTCTTAGGCGATCAATTGCTTTTTTGGAGACAGGACGGTGTGGAGCAAAGCTGGTCTTTTCTGACCCCGATCCTGGAGGGCTGCGAAACCTGCCCTGACCGGGCCGACAGGCTGCAGATCTATCCTTCTGCAAGTGCCGGCCCGGATGTTTTGCTCTGAGGCCAAAGTGAATGAAGACTGAAGTTCGCAGGTTTCCAGATTTGTCCGAATTGAGCAAGGCTGCAGCAGAATTCATCACTAATTTGATCAATACGACTCTTGAAGACAAGGATTTCTTCTCGTTGGTTCTGTCCGGAGGCAACACCCCGCGCCGTCTATACGAAATTCTGGCAGCAGCTCCTCTAGCAGATCGGGTTCCCTGGTCGCGGGTTCACCTGTTTTGGGGGGATGAGCGTTGTGTAGCGCAGGACCACCCGGATAGTAACTTCAAAATGGCTAATGAACTCCTGATTTCAAAGGTGGCGCTGCCCCAGGATAACGTACACCGCATTGCGGTGGAAACCGGCCCTCCGGACGAGGTCGCCCGGGCTTACGAACAGGTGCTCAAGCGATTTTTCGGTGGTGGTTCGCCAAACTTTGATCTCGTTCTACTCGGAATGGGTAAAGATGGTCACACAGCTTCGTTGTTTCCCAAAGATTCGGTATTGCTCGAGCAAGTCAAGAATGTAGCAGCCGTATACCCTACAGCTGCTTCAGTTGCTGTGCCCAGAATCACGATCACCTTTCCCGCCATCAACCGGGCCGCCTGCGCCATGTTTTTGGTCTCAGGAAAAGACAAGCATGCAGTCTTCAAAGCGATTATCGGTCGGGCAGATCGGGCTGGACCGACTTATCCGGCCGCCCTCGTCGAACCCAGGGAGAAGTTGATCTGGTTTGTCGAAGATTTTGACTAATCCCAATTCGTGGACGGATTCTATGGTTTCGCCAACTTTGACAGGATGTCGAGTTCCTTGCGGAGGGTTTCGTCACCCAGTTCGGCCATCTCCGCGTTCAGATGGGCCTTGAAGAGCCCGAACAACTCCTTGTAGTGCATCGAGATCTGCAAGGAAAGCGATTTGCGTTCCCACCTGGTGTGCTTGATATCGGGAACCACTATGCCGCTGGCCCGGGTAAGGGTGGGCATGGACTTCTTGTCCACCCAACCCCGGCGTTCGTCCACCATCCAGTTGATCATCAGGTCGGCGTACCGGGAGAGCAATATCGCTTTGCGCACCCCGGAGTTCTGATAGAAGTCCTCGTTCTTTGCCGGAAACTCAATCTCGGCCCGGTCGCCGTCCTGTTTGCCGGTACGATCGGCATAGGAAGTGCGCAGGGCCAGTTGCGCATCGTCGGTGACCTTTTGCAACTTCAGCAGGATCACTCCCCCGCGAGTCTCCTCCTCTTCCACCTTGGAGGGAAACAAGGTGTTGACCTTCATGATCTCCCCGGTGGCCTCGTCGGCTTCCGGGGAACCGTACACCTTGAGAATCTTGTAGCCCTTGGCATCCAGGGCCAGGGTCAGGTCGAACACCAGCGGAGTTACCATGAACTCGAACTCCTCGTCGAGACGCTTCTTGAACTGGGAGTCCGAGTGGACCGAGTAATAATTGGCGCCGCGGATCTTGGTGATGGCCTCGATCAGGGTGGTGTTGAAATCCACCCCGATGCCGATGAAGGTTGTGAAGATTCCGTTGTCGGCGTTTGTGCGGGCCATCCCCATCAGGCCGGTCTCGCTGGTGTCGCCGGTGTTGGGCATGGCGTCGGTGAGAAAGATGATCCGGTTCTCGTATACGTTGCGGTCGGTGTCCTTGACCACCTCCATCAACTTTGTGCCCTCTCTCATTCCCGCTTCCATGTTGGTGCCACCCTGCTGCCGAAGAGCCAGGACATGTTCCTTGATCTTGCCCATGTCGGTCTTTCCCACCAGGGTGAGCGGCTTGGCCAGATAGGAGCGGTCGTCGAACAGCACTACCCCCAGCTTGTCGTCGGGTTTCAAGTGATCCAGCATGGCCACGATGGATCTGTTGGCCACCACCATCTTGCTGTCGTCGGTCATGTCCTCCTTGGCCATCTCCCGGCGCTGGCCGAACTGGTCGTAGTAGTACTGGTTGAACCTGGAACTCATCGAGCCGGAGATGTCCAGCACTACCACCAGGTTGAGCTTTTTGCGGCCGAAGTCCTTCTCCTCGATGCCTGAGTTCAGCCCTACCGAAAGGAAGTGCTCTTGCTTTTTCGAGAGGGGATCCTTGCTCAGCGCAAACGTGTAGGAGGGACAGAACAGCTTCTTGCACTCTTCTTCCTTGCCGGTGTCGAACCTGTAGTCGTAGAAAAGCCCCTCGTAGGTGAGATCGGTGGGAAGCGGAAGGAAATCGTTCTTGATGTTTTCGCGGAAGTTGCCGACATCCTTGGCCCCTCCGGCCGACAGACCGATCTTGGCGCTTGAGGCGACGCTCATCGGGGAGGGAGGCGCCATGCCCTTGGATCTCTTCCTCTTCCCACCTCTATGTTCGGAGGGATTATAGGTCCAGTCGTCCACTCTTTCCCCGTTGGGCACCTGGGTGTCCGGCACCACCGCTCCCGCGTCCCCGCCGGGCGGCGGTTTGGGCTTCTTATCGCATCCGGAATTCAATGGAAGCAGGGTCAGAGACAGGCACAAGCAGAAACATCGCAAGAACAGTCGGGTCATGACGATTCCTCCCGGTCGGTTTTTCAAAACACGGCCAGATCTATCATGCCGCTACACGATTGTATAGTTGCTCTTGCCGCGATGAATCAGCGGAGAAGTTGATCTGGTTTGTCGAAGATTTTGACTAATCGACTTGTATGAATTTGTCACGCGGGGCGTTGCAGACCGGACAGTTATCGGGCGGCTGGCCATCGACTACATAGCCACAAACCTGGCAGACGTGGTAGGAGGTTTCGCGCTCCTCGATCATGTGATCGATGGCGTTCTTGTATAGTTTAGCGTGGACCTCCTCGGCGTCGCGTGCGTGGCTGAAGCTGATTAGCGCGGCCTTGTTGCCTTCCTCCTCGGCCACCTGGATGAAACCGGGGTAGATATTTTCGCTGACTGATATCTCCGATTCGAAGCTTGTCTTCAGGTTCTCTTCTGTCGACTTGATAACTTTGAGCAGTCTCAGGTGCTTCAAAGCATGCACTTTCTCGGCCGCGCTAATGGCCCTGAATAGCCGCGCCATCTGGCTATAGCCCTCTTGCTCTGCCTTCTCGGCGTAGCCTAAAAGCCGCAGGCAGGCTTTAGATTCACCGATGAATGCTGTTTTCAAGTTCTCTTCTGATTTAGAAGCAGTCATTTCCGATCCTCCGATACGCTTTTAAGGTGTAATCGTTTTTCCTCACGATTGGCAGAAAGGGTTCAACCGCAGCCACCGCCTTTTCTGACTTTGCCACCGATGTTCTTGACAATTTTTTTGTACTTTCGCCGGGCGGCTTTATGTGGATCAGGGTTTGCGGCCGGGTGCCTGTCGCCCAGGGCTGCAGAAAATATGTAACGGATGGCATCTTCTGCGACCGGGTCGGTTGACGGTTTTGCATTGCTGTCGAAGATGTCGATCCAGGCGTTGGTTCCGCCGGCCAGCAGATAAAGGTTGGGTACTTTTTGAACTGTCAACAGTTTCCAAGCCTGGCCGGCCCTGGTCTCGTCGTTGGAGACGAGCACAATAACCGAACTTTGAGGCAAAGATTTAACCCAAACGGGATCGTATATCTGGCCGATAGTAATACGCGTGGAATCGATTATGTGAAAGAGATTGAAATCGGCTTCATCCCTGACATCCAGAACTCTTACGGCAATGTTGTTGTCATTGATTATATCCAACAGCTCAGCCGGATCGATTTGAACTTGACGAGCATTCAGTTTTGCGTTTAGGCGCTCAAGGTCTCGTTCGAGCCGGTCGTCTAAGCTCGGTTGACTGAAAAACAGAAGACCGACCCCGGCAATTACGGCGGTCAAGGCCCCGGCCAGCTTGAAAGTCATTGGATGACCTCTTTCTTGTCTTTTGATTTGAAATAGGCTTCTGTTTTCTCTGCGCCCCAAAACATACCCAGGGCCATCAAGACAACCGCAAATACGACTAGCCCGGCTCCGATCCCGAGAACATCCTGAAGGGTTACTTCTCCATAGTATCCGGATGTTTCCCAGAAAACCCTGAGAGGATCGATCGTCTCGCCAAAGACGAACATCCCGATACCCAGGCCGACCACAAAAAACAGGCCGTCGATTTTCAAAGTGGATACGGAGACCAGGGCTGTTCCTGGGCAATACCCTCCGACGACGAAACCCACACCAAAAATTAAGCCGCCGATGATCCCGGGCCATAAGTGAGTCGGATTGATGAAGATTGCGCTGTAGTCCATGAATCCCAGAGCTCCAGCCCAGAAAATAAGCAGCATGGCAGTCAGAATGGCAGTGAACATGACTTTCATCACACGCATGTCTTTTAAGTAGAATTGGGCTGCCAATTTGCGGGAGTCGCCGAAACCGGCTCGTTCCAGGGCGAACCCGAACCCGAACCCGGTTATGACATAGAATATGTTCAACCAGAAATGACCCAGCGAGCCGCCGATATCGATAGGTGCCACGTTTACCTCCTTAGTTCCATTGCTTTCTTACGAAATATGCAGCCATGTAAGCCCCGCCGAATACAGCGAACATGAAAGCCCAGCTTCCGGCGGAAAGGACTGCGCCGCCCGAAAGAGCCTGGCTGGAAGTACACCCGCGAGCCAGGCGCACGCCGTACCCAGCGATTGTTCCGCCGATCACAGCCAACAACCAACGCTTGTGCTTGCCTATCTGCGGCCCTTTGAAGGTTTCAAGACGGACCCGGCCGGCAAATAGTCCCGATACAAACCCACCGAGCAGGATTCCCAGGATCTCAAAAACGAGCCAGTTATCCAACGGGTTGTCGCTATTACGCAACAAGCCGACCAGATAGGCGTTGCGCTCGGTGTGGCCCGGAGCTACAAGATCAACCGCCGCACTGGTCAGTTTGGCGACCCCGCCTGAAGCGCCCAGGCCGTGTCCAAACAAAATGAAGGAGGCGAACAGAACCACACCCAGGAAGATGCCTGCGCCATATGGGTTCATGTACGGTTTCCTTGTTTTTTCCATGTTAATTGTCCTCCTCGCTTGGGGAGCTGACATAGTCGTAGCCGGTGATCATAGAAATCAGGTTTGCCAGGGGAGTATGTCCGGTCGTGATCATGTACACGTGCAAAACAAGAAATGCGGCAAATAACCAAGCCCCGAACCTGTGAATCGGGCCCAGCACACTGAGTCCGCCAAACATTTCGACCAGTTGAGGAAAAATATCGGCACTGTATTTGAGCAGGCCGGTTACGATCATCACCGGTAAAATCAGATTCAGGATCACGAAATAGGTGATTTTCTGGAGCGGCAGGAGTCTCTTCTCGGGAGTCTTGTCGAAGGGGTGGGGCAGGCCCTTGAAGATGCCGAAGATGTAATAGCTTACATGCTTGAACCCGAGTGAAAAGATTTCCTCGATGGCGGGAATGTACCTGTGGATCAGCCCGCCGGCAATATTGTAAAAAAGCGCGAGAAAAGCGTTCAAGACGAGAAAGATCCCGACAATATTGTGAACCAGCACGGCTGTCTTGAAACCGGAAACAGAGAAATAAGAGGCATAACTGATTTCGAAGCCGGTAATCAGTAAGACTATAACCAAGAGTGCCTGCAGCCAATGCCAAATTCGTTCGTAGAGCGAGTAAAAGAGGACTTTCTTTTTCATTTCAGCTCACCTTTTTTCTTCTGCGAGAGGTGATGATTCTCAGGCTGGCATGGGCAAAAATGAACAAGAGCGTGCCGCCCAAAAGGAGGATCCCGATAATGTCCAGCCACTGCAAATGGCTGGTACCGTGGATGTAGACTTCTTCAGGATCGATTGTCGGGTGATAAACAAGTGCCTGGCTGGCTGTATTCTGGAAGAGATTGCCATGCAGAAATGTTCGCGAATCACTGACAAGTTTAGGCATAACCCCGCCCGGGATATAACTGGCGAGTTCGATATCAGCGATTACTCGAGATTGAAAGCTATGACAGCTCAAGCAATCCTTTAAAGCGTTTTTGCCGCTAACTATTCCATGGCTGAGTGTATAGGGCTGAATCTCTCCTGTGATTCTGGGATTATCGACTAAGACACTTCTGAGACGTTTGGCAATTGCAGCAACTTTAGCCGGATTGTCGAGCCGAAGCTCGTCAACCGTCAGTTTTCCATCATTGTTGCGATCGAGGGCTGCGATTACATCCGGGTGATAGGTTCCGTCTTCGGTCAGGTAGGCCTTTTTCAAATCAAACAAGCGAACAGGATGTTCGGGTTGACCCTCAACCCAGAACCAGGAAGTTATCAGGTTGTGCGGGCTGAGTTTGGTCCCTAGACTGCCTCGCTTTTGCATCAACAAAACCGGCTTGAAGCCCTTGATGATGGATGCCGGATCGTTGATTGCGCCGCTAACCCCGCGGTGCTCGATCAGCGGATTGCCTTCAGGTGTTATGACCGTCCAATCAGTTGCCCTGCGGCTGGGTGCGTAAGATCTGGGTATATGACAAGCTTGACAACTCAGCTTGGCGAAGTGAACTTTCTTATATGGCAAGAATTCGTGGATGGCCTCGGCAGCGTGGCAATCTATGCAATTACGCATGTTGCCGTCGAAGCGACTGGCAACTGTTCCCTGAGTGCTGTGGCCCTTGGCCAGGTTGTGATCCGGTTTGAGCAGATAGTCGTTAGTGGAAAGTGTCCGGGCATCAAAGCGCAAGTGGCGCGGCTTGGTGACGACAGTTTCGGCGGATTTGTAGTTTGGATTGTTCATCGAGTAATGGCAATTGGAACATTTGAGCATTCGGCCGGCATGCACATCCCAGGGTGTCGTAAGGTTCTCTTTGTTTTCAAAATTCATGGCCGATTCTGATACTTGTTCAGCAGAAAATATTTCGCCGGTTGTTTCGACCGCCCAATTATCCAGCGAGTTTTCGAACAGAACTCGATCGGTACAACGACAGGCTCGGCCATGACACAAGCGGCAATTAGCGTTTTGAGGGCTGGTGACTCTGAGGGTGGCCGGTTTGGGGCAGCCATCCTCGTCGAAGGCTGTCTTGTTCCATTGCCAGCCATCCTCGGCTGACCTCTCCACTATGCCCGTGCCAAGCAGGCTGGCGGTCGAAGCCCAGCTAAAATTCCCCTTTTTAATCTCTTCGATCCTGGCACGGTTGTTGGGATTGATTATATGACACAGCAGGCAGTTCAACTCGACAGTTCCTGATTTGGTCCAGTCCCAGAGCACCGGCTTGCCGGTTACCGGATCGCTGACATGCGTTTCCGGATCGACGCTGTTGGACTCTTCACGATTGGCAAGCGGTTGGTCAGAGTAGCGGCTTGTGGTCGCCGGACCCCCGCCGACATGGCGCGGTCCCATGACCTTGATCCAATCGGCCGTGCCCAAGTCTAGTTTTTGATCGCCTTTTGGAGACAGATATCTATATATCAACGGATTGAACCGGCCGAACATGCCGGGGCTTGTATCCCAGGCCCGGCCGCTGGGAGTGTTGCCAGGTTGATCGGTTTCATCGAACCCGACCATCGAGTGATAATTGTGTTGAGCAATGTAGTTAGTGTCGTGGCAGACCCCACAAGTCTTGGTCAACGAAACCGGAGAGTCGTTTTGTAAAACTGTCTGGCCGGTTGCGTCGAGAAAGCGAATAGGCGGGTGGATACTTTTTTCATCCTGCCTGGGTTTTTGTTCGAGTTGTCTGAGAGTCAGTTTGGGGAATGCTGAACCTGTCGGCGATTCGTCGGCCGATACATCAGACCAGCCAAATGACAAAAGGACTATTGAGCAAAATACTGCTAGTAAGCGCTGAGTTTTCATTGGACAGCCCCCTCACGCTTACTGGCCAGGCGCCTGGTCCAGCGCCCTCCGATAATCGCCGGGTCGCCTTCATATCCTAAAGAACTCCAATCCAGGCGGCCGTTGGGCCGATGACAATCAACGCACTGCAGGGCTTTCTCTTTGGGCGAGATCATGTGGGTCAGCATCCAGAACATATCGGTTTCGGCGAAACCGAGTTCTGAGCTGAAAGCCAAGCCGGATTCTTTTGCTCCGAGTTTGGCTGCTAAGTCCCAGTCGAACTCAGTCCAGTAGCCGCCCGGTCCGACTGTCTTGGGAATGATCAGGTATTTGTGCTTTTGATCGTAGGGCTGTTTGGCGCGGTGTATTTTGAAGGGCCAAATCCGTGCGGCCGGATCGGTGACGTCGCCCATGGGGTAGTTGATGTGCGTAACCGAATCAGGGTCGATTTTATCGCCTTTTAGGTATCGCTTGGATTTGCCATTGAACCAGTAATATTCGGGAACGACATTCTTGGCATAGATGAAGCTGCCTTTTATTTTTAGGTATTTGTGTGGATCTTTTATGTCGATGTCCTGGCCGGCGGTAGACCAGTCCCAGGCCATTTTTGTCGCTTCTTTCTTGGCCATCAACGGTAAATGACAGCTCTGGCAAGCCAATGAATCTACATGAGTGTTGAGGCGGGTACTGGTGTGAGGCGCGATCGAATGGCAGTCGCTACATTTGATTTCATCAAGATTGTCGATACTGACCGACATCATCTTGCCGCTAATGACGTGTTGCTTGGTCCGATGACAGTCGATGCACTGAAAATCGTGGCGGCCCATGTGAACATCGATTCGTTCTGCGGGTTTGGCCAACGATCCATCCAGGTCGCCGTGCTTGACGGCATCGCCTCCGCCTCCATTGAAATGACACCAGCCACAGTTGTCTCTGGTTGGCAGCCCAACGCTTTTGGCGGCTGCTAAAAGATCGACTCCTTTGGCCGGAAGACCGTTGAGTGATTTTGAGTAGCCACCTGACTGGTCGTGACAGGTGAGGCAATCTACATTTTCTTCCTTGTTGAAATCGAAACTGGCATCTTTCCATCCGTAACCGGCGTGACATGATGTGCACTGGGGCCAATTACTTTCGATGCTTATACAAAAGTTGTTGATCAGGTTCTTCTTGCCTAGCCGTTGAGGTTTGGCATGGCCGGGTACGACGACTTCGTCACCCAACTAGGTCCAGTGGGAAGTCTGCATTATTTCCTTAGCACTCCCGGGGTGACACTTCAGACAAGCTTTGGTAACTGCGGGGCCGTCCTTGAACTCGGTAGCTTCAAACAAGTTCGAATGATTCGTTTTACTCGGTTTCTTTTCAACTTTGGACCAGGGATCATCTCTTGGTTCAGATCTTGTCTGCGCCCAGAAAACTACAGGCACTGCAAAAAATATAATAATGACAGCGACCATAATGATTGTTTTGCGCCCTATCATTTGTGAGTATCTCCATTTGCTTCAGGCTCGTTTTTGGCTCGGTTAGCCAAACAGTCCTCTAAACAGCTGACCATTTTTCTCAAATGCGGCTCGGTCAATTTGTAGTTTGAGAAACCATTCCGGCGCGTAGCGGCCACCAGGCCACGCATACGCAGGATGCGCAACTGTTGGGATACGATAGACTGGTTGGTGCCTAGCCGCTTGGCTAATCCGTTGACGTGTTCGTCATGTTCGCAAAGAATGGCGACGATGCGCAGGCGTAGCGGGTGTGCGATTGCCTTGAGCAGTTCGGCCGCTTCATTACAGTTTTTTTGATTTTTATTGAGCTTGCTCATTCTCACCAATCTCCACTTATGTAGATATAGTGATATTACTACATAGTGAGAATGCTATGTCAAGTCGAAGTTGCTAGTGACTTTTTATTGGATGATAATCTGCAGTTACCTGGTTGCGCCCGTGTGCCTTGGCGCGATACATCAACGCGTCAGCCCGGTTCAGAAGGCTTTCGGTCGTGTCGCCTGCTTTTGCCAGGGTAGCGCCAATCGAGACCGTAACCGGTATCGATAAATCACCAAGCTTGAGAGTAGATTGCTCAATCAGGCTGCGAGCCCGGTCTGCAATGTAGGTTAGTTTTCTTTTGTCTACGTTGACTACAATCGCTACGAACTCCTCACCGCCCCAGCGGCCCAGGAAGTCAAAAGGCCTGAGGCTGTTCAATAATGTTAAAGACACAAGTTTCAAGACTTTGTCGCCGACATTATGACCATTGCTGTCGTTGATCTCTTTGAAATGATCAATATCGATGAATAGAACACCGAACGGCCAGCCGTACCTTGTCAACTCTTCGAGCCTGGATTGCAAGCTGGTTTCGATATGGCGCCGATTGGCCAAGCGAGTCAGAGGGTCCAGCAAGGCCAAATTTTCAAGTTGCTTCATCTTTTTGTACATAGCCTCCTGATGCGATAAATCTCTGAAAATTTCAACAGCACCAATTATACGACCTTCTGAATCGTGAAGCGGGGTTGTGCGGACAGAAACCAAAACGCGATGTCCATCTTTGTGACTCATGAAGACTTGTGTTTCGCGGTTTTTTCCATCTGACATGGTGGCAGCTAATGGGCAGCCGCTTGCACACAGGCTGTTGCCCTGGTGATCGACGTGCACCAATATGTTGTCTGAGCAGCGAGAACCGACAACTTCTTCGCGGGCGTAGCCGGTCAGTTCCAATTGAGTTTCCTCAATATTTTTATTTATCTAGTCCACCTAGCGAGTCAAATGCAATAAACATTCCATTCGTATCTTGCTGAAATAAAAAGACAAACACAGTTAGCCGATCGTCTCAGTGTCTCAAAAATATCTATTTGAGACATATTTGCATCAATAATTTCCGGCTCATCAGAACAACAAATCCTGATCACAATATTGTCGCCATAAATCAGTATGTTGGTTAGCACAAGCTTGTGGATTTTATAGGCACGCTCCTTGCAGCTATATTTGGCAAATGGAATCGAAAAAAACACATATCGATTTTACTCTAGCAAATGCCAGCTCAAAGCTCTTATTTGTATGCGTCGAGAACTCGGCCCGCAGCCAGATGGCCGAGGGCATCGCTCGCCGGCTGGCGCCTGAGTCTGTCAGCGTGTTTTCTGCTGGCAGCCAGCCCTCGGGAAGTGTTCACCCCCTGGCGGTTGAGGTGATGGCTGAGATCGGTATTGATATCTCGTCCCAGACCTCAAAAGGACTTGATGCAGTTCCATTGGAAGATATCGATATCGCCGTGACCTTGTGTGCCGAAGAGTCTTGTCCGGTCATATCAACCCAAGCTCAGAAATACCACCTAGCGCTTGAAGACCCGGCCGGTAATCACCAGAATGAAACGACCGTATTCAGGGCCGTGCGTGACAGGTTGTATGAAACTATCCAGACCTGGTTTGAGCCGTCGGCCTGAATATTACCGAACAATTGAGTCAGGAGGAGTCTGATGACACTTAGGAAAATAGTGAAGATTGATGAAGACCTGTGTGATGGCTGTGGAGAGTGCGTGCCGTCTTGTGCCGAAGGGGCCATCCAGGTGATTGATGGCAAAGCAAAACTTGTCAGTGAAGTATACTGTGACGGGTTGGGAGCTTGCCTTGGGGAGTGTCCGCAGGGCGCTATCAGCTTAGAGGAGCGTGAGGCCGATAACTTTGACGAAGCGGCGGTCGAGAAGTATCTGGCCGAGAAAAATGAGACGCGCCCGCCAGTGGAAATTCCTTGCGGTTGTCCTGGTTCGGCCCTGCAATCGTTTGGCCCCCAGGCTGGGCCCGGCCCTGCACCGGTGTCAGGTCAATCAGCGCTGAGTCATTGGCCGGTTCAACTGATGTTGGTTCCACCGGGGGCACCGTTTTTGAAACAAGCCGACCTGCTGATTTGTGCCGACTGCGTACCTTTCTGTGTGCCTGATTTTCACTCACGTTATCTGGCCGGCCGCGCCGTTGTGGTTGGTTGTCCCAAGCTGGACAATCTTGATTTCTACAAAGAAAAACTCAAACAAATTTTTGCCGAGGCTCAGCCAACCAGCATTACGGTCTTGCGGATGGAGGTCCCCTGTTGTGGCGGAATCGGCCAGGCTGTAATCGAGGCCCGTAACGAGGTTCTGCCGAATATGCCGGTTGTAATCCATAACCACGGAATAAACTTCGGGTCACAGAGGGAAGTCTCTGCGGCCAAATCGGCCTAGGAGGTCCCCATGGGTCTTTGTCCTGGACAAGACACACGCAGACTGACGGTTAGCTACCACCCTTGTCCGAAATGCAAAAAACCGGTTGAGTTCTTTTCGGATGAAATGCGAATACGCTGTCCGCATTGCAAGACCATGGTCCATAAAGAACAGGCGCCTTCGTGCATCCAGTGGTGTAAAGCCGCCAGAGATTGCCTGGGACCGGAAATGTACGACCGACTCATAGGAGCCATGAAAGAAGACCAAGAAGAATAACAATGAGCCGGTTTACAAGCGAGCCACGCCCAAAAAGACTGCATGTAATGAGACGATCATTACGATGAAAACGGCCCGAGCAGTTGCCGAACTAAACCGTAAAAGACCATATTCTATCTGAGCGGATTTACAGCTGGCTATACAATCTCCGCATAGAGTACAGCTGATTGCCGGGCGTCTACGTGAAATGTCTTCTTTAGAAAGGGCGGCATAGCGGCAATGGCGTGTGCAGATTCCACAATCGTTGCACTTGCTTCCAATGCGAAGTCTGAAAAGCGAAATCTTCCCCAGCAAGTTGGCCAACAGTCCAATCGGGCAATATATTGTGCAGTGGACCATTACACCAACCCGACGGGTCAACAATAGCATAACGGCTACCCCTCCTAGTCCGAAGGCGATCGCAATTGAAGCTGCCAGGCCGGGTGTCGCGCCGAGCATTCTCAGCAAGATCGCCGCAGCCACGACCAGCAGCAGTAGGGATATACGCACAGCTGTTTGCCAACGCCAGGGCGCTTGGGGCCTCTTGCGGGCCCGAGCGGCCAGATCGTCCCAGGCGCCGATATAACACAGGTGGCTGCACCAGGCCGGCCCAACTAGTATGATTGTGGACAGGAACAGGATCGGCATGAAAAATCCGCTGCCGCGATATAAGGGGCCTGCGGCAATCATAGCCGGAATCGGCAGGTGCAGGTTGCCGGTCATCAAGAAGTGATCAACGCCGCAAAGGCCGATAATCAACTGAGCGAAAAAGACAACCGAGAAAATTCGCCAGATCCTGGGGCGCCAGATGCGGGCCTGTTGCGGGTCGCAGAATTTTTTGGCAAGAAAGCCTGAGTAGAGCGTCAAAAGCAAGACTTCGGCCCAACCAGCCCCCGAATAGAATCTATCCAGTAGAAGCAGGCGTGGTTGCTCGACGGCAAGCTGCACGGCCGATAGTAAACCGGCAGTCAAGGAAGCTGCAGCAAGGGATACTACCAGCTGATTCCTGCCAGGATTGTCGGTAATTATATCATCCTTGTTCGGTGCGCCCATCTTGACCGAATGATACCTGGCATTAGTTGCTGTTTGAAACCGTAATCTGGTTTATTACAGCAACTTATGCTGACAAAATCAGTGTTATGTTATGATCAAGTTCGCAGTCATCATACAGAAAGGCAGCCCAATGCCGATACCTGGAGATTTGCTGACCACGGCCATGGCGGTCATGCCTCATAAGAATGTCGATCGGGCTTTAGAAATGGCGCTTGGGCTGGACGTTCCTTTCTGGCCGCAGTTGCCCCATTACAGTTATTACGAGGACATGTATGTCCAGGCTTCCGAGCACTTTCCCGGCGCGGTTGTCGACTTCGAAAAGAGGACCCTGCGGTTTTCGATGGATAAATTTATCGCCGAATTGGAAGATTGCCTGGCCCATTTTGAAGAACTCGAGTATTTCGATATCAGCCGGACCTATTCGTCAGTCTATCATCGTTTCCTCGAGCACGATTTTTCTGATCGCAAATCTATCCGCGGCCAAATGGAAGGACCGATAAGTTTCGGGTTCAATGTTCTCGACCAGGACGATCGCCCAATCATATTTGACGATACGGTTCGGCCTTTTTTGCTCGAATTCATGGCCAAGCGAGTCAACTCTCAATTATCCCGACTCAAACAACTGCACCCCGATGCTTTCATGTTCGTCGACGAGCCCGGGCTGCAATTCATTTTCAGCGCGCTGTCGGGTTACTCAGACCAGGCGGCCAGACCCGATATGGAGAACTTTTTTTCAATGATTGAAAGGCCGCGCGGAGTGCATCTGTGCGGCAATCCCGACTGGGATTTCCTGCTGGGACAAGACCTCGATATCCTGTCGCTCGATGTCTATTCCAACGGCGAGATTTTTTCAAAATACTCAGCCTCGATTAAGCGATTCCTGGACAGGGGCGGCGTGCTGGTTTGGGGAATCGTACCGGCCAATTTCGAGCCGTTTGAAAGCGAGAACCTGAATTCACTCGAAGAACGCCTGGAAGAGATTTGGCAGGAACTCACCAGCCGGGGGATTGACCGGGAATTCCTATTGTCGCGCAGCATGCTGTCGCCGGCGACCTGTTGTCTGGTGAATCCGGACGGCGAAAAGACCGTAGAAAAGGCCTTTTCGGCAACCAGCCTGCTCTCGACGCGGCTGCGCGAGAAGTACCACCTGGCCTGATCTATTTGAGCGGTTTGCGATTAGAGAGATTTGAACCGAAAATCACTCAAGTGAGCTTGCGATAGATGTTGCCTGGCAAGTTTGTGGAGTGAATCGAACAAGTTTCCAAGGATGCATTTATTTTCTACGCAAATCTGTGATGGCATAAGGCAAGATTCCTTGACGATCGGGCCGTCAATCATTTCGACAATCTCGAGTAAAGTCACCTGTTCGGGATCTCGTATCAAACTGAAACCGCCCTTGGCACCCCGGGTTGATCTAACCAGCCCGTAACGCGCAGCCATTCTGAGAACTTTACTTAAATGCGCCTCAGACGCTCCCAAGGTATTGGCGATTGAAGAAGATGAAACAAGCCTGTTTCTATCCTGGAATCCCAGGTAGGCCAGGGCGTGCAGAGCCAGGTTGGCGGCTTCTGATAGCTGAATCAATCTTGTCATTCAGTTCCTACTCTTGAGTTCCATTCGAAGAGCGCAATTTGGCAATTATTGGTAACAGCTTCTCACGGTCAACCTCGGGCACCAGCTTCTCGATTAGGACCAGCAAACTTGCCAAGGCTTGTTTGACAGCTTGCGACTCAAAAGTTATCGGCGGTGGAAGCAAATATGTGCGATTGTATATTTCAAGGGCCAGCAACAGAGACTTACGCATATCAGCATCAATTGTGTATTTAAGTTCAGCTTGAGTCAGTTGCCGGGCACTTTGACAGCTTTGGACTTTGTCCTGCCAGCCGCGATGAAGTCGCGGAGCAATACATTTTAAATCTGTTTCTGACATTAAATCTATAAGGTCCAAAAACTCGATGAATTCCTGTGGGTCGGTTAAGGCTGAGTTCTGGAGTATCTTTGGCGTCCTCAGCAGTGTTTGGATTGTGGCTGGGAATTGCCCGGCGATTCTTTTCAGGCGCTGATAGCAAAAGAGCTGGGCTATTCTTATCGCCAGGGCAATTGCCAAAGCAGCCTCGACGGGATCATCAGAAGCCGCCAGTTTAAGATGTTCGAGACTATCGAGTAGACGACCTGCCAGAGCCGAATCGTTCAGGTCGATTTTTGCCGGGGTCGAGTTCATCGTTACTCCTGGCCATAGCGTTTCTTGTAGAAAGACCTGATCTTTTCGGCCTGTTCTTTGCTCATTCCTTTTTTCCAGCGATGCATTTCCATATCCATCACAGAGTCGATAACCTCTTTCGCCTCAGGGTGACCTTCGGCCAGTTCCTCAGCCTTCGGAATCAGTTTCATATAGAAGCGTTCGGCAACCTCGAAGAAACCGTGCCATTGGGTATAGTCCGGTGCCATCATCGAAGCGCCCATTCGGGCCCGGCGTCCCTCGTGGTGCCAGAGGAAGAAGTAGATCCACTCAATCTCCTCATCAAAGGGAGTAGCGTTTACTAGCTTGGCTTTACGCAGGGCAGCCATCACTTTTGTCGCAGGTTTGCCGAATTTTTCATTGTAGAGTGTTACTGCCCGATCGTATTGGCTATAGAAGCCATTGATCCAGTCCGGGGCATGACAACTGGAGCAAACATCCTGCATGTTGCGTCTCTTATCTTCCCAGTTATCCATCTTTTTGGATATGGCCGGTCGCAATGTCCAGGAAATACGTTTGCCGGGATTATGAGTTGCCTTTTGCCGGCGAGTGGCGCTCAGATGACAGGTAGCACAAGTCGGGGCGGCACTATATGTCTCACCGACCACCCAGTGTTCATCATCCAGATGCATTTTCCCCTGATGATCTGCAGTCACAAAGGCGATGCCATGTTTGGACTCATCGTAGATTTCCTTCTGGGGATGATCCGGACCGAGGTGGCATTTGCCGCAGTTGTCAGGTCGTCTCGACATCTCCAGCGAGAAACGATGGCGCGAGTGGCATGCCGAGCATGTTCCTATAGTGCCATCTAGATTGATTCGTCCGATTCCCGAGTTGGGCCAGGTTGCGTCGTCAAGGAGTGGCTTGCCGCTTTTATCCTTGAGGATGTTTCCCTTAGGGTCAGTCTGAAAGGCTATCTTCGATCCATGACACTGTTGACAACCGGAATTGGCGGCTGGTGGACCTTCAATAATTTCTCCGAGGATGTTGTCTAACGAGCCCAGAATTTGCCCGGCCTTGGCGTGATGGCTGTCCTGGAACTCTGCCGCGATATCCTGGTGGCAGCGGCCGCAATCCTTGGGAGTCACTAGAGTGGCAATCAGTCTACCTTCGTGGTGCCAGGCATCAACGTCGCCTTCCTTGGCCTCGTGACAATCGTAGCAGCCGACTCCAACCTTGGAATGCTTACTGTCGTTCCACTGGGCAGTAACGCCGGGAGTTTTTTCTTTGTGGCAGTTGTAGCATGGCTGGTTGTCACCCGAGAGAACGGGATCTGGTTCCGCCTGGACCCGCTCCTTCAGGCCTTCAACCCAGGCAACGATTACGAGTGTTATCAGAAAAAGGAATGACAGTACCGCGACAATGATGCGTTTGGCGTTTAGACTCATCCGCAATCTCCTTGCAAAAAGAATCGCGTTAGTATGCGATTGCTTCCCAAATAGTCAGGGCCAGAATTCCAATAACGGCAATGATGCCAATCGGTATTGAGACATCTCGTTTAAAAAGACGATTAATTAATGGTTCAACTAACGGCCAGAACACGAAGATTGCTCCGGCCAGCCCAAGAGTAACCATCGCCATAGTAAGACCGGTGAGTTTCAGCCAGCGGAACGTGAAATAGAAGTACCATTCCGGTTTTATATGAGCAGGTGTTACCAGCGGATTGGCTTTTTCTTGAAGTTCAGGAGGAAAAATAACCGCGATTGCCGAGATGGCTATCAGCAAGCCTATTCCAATCATCAACTCAGTCAAAATATGATCAGGGAAGAAGCGAAAAGTTTTTTCTGCACCAGGTTTTTCGTCTTTGAAGTGCAACTCGGTTACGCCGTGTTTACGGACCATCATAATGTGGAGCACAAGAAAAATCGCGATCGCAGTTGGTAGTATTATGATATGAAGAATATAGAAGCGAGTGATGGTGCTGGCCCCGACGACATCTCCACCGCGGATAAAGCGGGCCAAGAAATCGCCGATAACCGGAACTGCTTCGGCCAGGTTGGTCGCGACGGTAGCTCCCCAATAGGACAGCTGCTCGTAAACAAGAGTGTAGCCGGTGAACCCGAAAACTAGAGTAACAATTAACAGGACAGCGCCGAATATCCAGTTCAATTCACGTGGTTTTCGATAGGCGGCCGTGAAGTAGACTCGCATGACGTGCAGAATGACCGTGACTATCATCAGGTTGGCCGACCATTTATGCAAGCTGCGAACCCACCAGCCGAAAGGTATCTCGTGAGATATGCGCCAGACACTTTCATAGGCCTGGGAGGGATCCGGAACGTAGTAAAAGGCCAGCATGATGCCGGTCACTACTTGAACAACGAATAGATAGGCCGGCATGCCGCCCAGACACCACCACCACTTCTTGAGATGGTTGGGAACCGGTTCTTGTAAGCTAAGTAGAATGCTATCGCGGTCGACCGGGAACCTCGATCTAAACCAATCAGTGATGGTCAGGCTTAGACTCTTCATGTGGTTACCCTCATTTCGATGAAGACCACATCTGAGTCGACAACAACCTTGTACTTGGACAGACCGACTCCCATTTCAGCCGGAGGACCGGCAGTTGGTGCTCCGCTGGCATCAAAATGGCCGTTGTGACATGGGCAAATGAACTCATTGGTTTGCGACTCCCAATGAACTCGACATCCGAGATGGGGACAGACGTCGGACAGCGCTATGAACCCGTTGGTCGAATGAACTACATTAACGGTTGTGCCCTGGGGCGTTTTGAAAGGCTGTGCAGTTCCTAGTGGAATCTCAGACTTGAGGCCGACGAACAATCTCTGGCGGCGATCTTTCTTTGCGGGGTAGAGGTAGCGAAGACCGAGGCCGCCGGCAAATAGATGGCTGACAACCAGGCCGGTGCCCATCAGAGTATTGGCCAGGAAGTCTCGTCGACTCTTGCCCGTGCTCGATGATTCATTGGTCTGCTTTATTGTGCTTTGAGTAGAATTGACTCCCGGTTTCTCATTGCCCATGATTATCTCCATGCGAATAGAAAAAACCTATTGGGGTATTACGGTACCGGAATACCAGAAACAATGTTGAGAAGTCAATATTTAAATCTACAAAGTCGACATATTTAGTATACAATTACAAATCCATTGACATTTAGATTGCTTCTGGTTATTGTCTAGTGACTTTATGGATTATAACCGAGGGACACCAAATGAAAATCTCCACCAAAGGACGCTATGGCTTGAGAGTAATGCTTGAGCTGGCTAATCGCTATGGGAATGGTCCCACGATGATGAGTGAGATCGCTGAGTGTCAAAAGATTTCCCGCAAGTACCTGCATAGTATGCTAGTCAACCTGAAAAAGGTTGGGCTGGTCAGATCGATTAGAGGTGCCGGGGGCGGCTATGTCTTGGCCAAGCCGCCCTCGGATATTCTGGCCAGCGAGATTGTTCAGGCGCTGGAAGGACCATTCCTGCCGGTCGATTGTCTGCTGGACGTCAGCTTGTGTGAAAATACTAATCAATGCGTGGCTCGAGAAATATGGCATGAAGTTGGAGATGCAGTCAGGAATGTTCTGGCTTCTTACACAATTGAACAGATCGCCGCCAAGCAAAAGGCAATGGAAAAACAAGCAAACATGTTTCACATCTAGAGATATTTACGACGGGAGGCTGACATGACTGTCTTTGATAATATTACTCAATTGGTGGGCAATACACCTTTAGTCAAACTCGATAAAATTGGTAAAAACATGCCGGGTCGGCTGGTGGCCAAACTTGAAAGTTTCAACCCTTGTTCGAGTGTCAAAGATCGGATTGGCTTGAACATGATTGAGGCGGCCGAGAAAGCAGGGGATATCAAGACTGACACGATTCTTGTAGAACCTACCAGTGGCAACACTGGAATCGGTTTGGCCTTTGTAGCGGCTGCCAGAGGCTACAAGTTGACATTGATCATGCCCGACACAATGTCAATTGAACGCCGCAAGCTCCTGGCTGCATTTGGCGCCGAACTGGTGCTCACGCCTGGTTCTGGAGGGATGCCCGCTGCAATCAATAAAGCCCAGGAGTTGGTTGATTCTGATTCGCGCTATTTACTGTTGCAGCAATTCAAGAACCCAGCCAACCCCGAGATTCATCGCCTGACAACCGCCGAAGAAATCTGGAATGACACCGACGGCAAGGTTGATATCCTGGTTGCCGGAGTGGGAACCGGCGGCACGATTACAGGTGTCTCCGAAGCGCTTTCAAAGCGCAAGCAATCGTTCAAGAGCATTGCAGTCGAGCCCGCCGATTCTGCGGTGCTTTCGGGCGGCAAGCCCGGTCAACATAAAATACAGGGGATCGGGGCCGGATTTGTTCCGGATGTCATGCGCATGGACCTGGTTTCCGAAGTGGTCAAAGTGCGCAACCGGGATGCCGGAATCATGGCCAGAAAACTAGCGCGTGAAGAAGGGATCCTGGCGGGTATTTCTTCGGGCGCCAATACCTGGGCGGCAGCCGAGGTTGCCATGCGGCCAGAAAACGATGGTAAAATGATTGTCGTGGTTCTACCGGACACCGGCGAACGATATTTGAGCACCTGGCTTTTTGAAGAGTGAGGCTGACGCAACAATGTTTGACGAATGCAAAACCTGTAAACCGGTCGCGAAAAATGTGAAACCGGAAGAAAATGATCTTCCGCGGGTTGTCGACATCATTTGTGCGGCTAGCAACGGCCTGGCCCGCCAGCGGACTACTCCGCAGGGTAGACACATTCTGCCTTCACGCGAAGCCCTGGTTGAAATCACTGAATCCTTGCGGTCGGTATTGTTTCCAGGCTACTTCGGGACCTCGGAACTAAACGACGAAAGTGAACGCTTCTACGTCGGAGCAACTCTCGACCGAGTGCTTAGGTCTCTGCGCATTCAGGTAAAACGGGGCATGTGTTTTGTTTGTGACAGAGAAGAGCCCGATTGTCCGCAGTGCGAAGAGAAGGCCAAGTCGATAACCGGTGAGTTTTTATCGAGCCTCCCAGAAGTACGCCGAGTCCTGGCTACTGATGTCCAGGCGGCTTATGAGGGAGATCCAGCGGCAAATACTCCGGACGAGGCGATCTTGTGCTATCCGGGAATTCTGGCGATAACTAACTTTCGCCTGGCACATGAACTTCACAAACTCGATATTCCGCTCTTGCCTCGAATTATTACTGAGTATGCCCACAGCCTGACTGGAATCGATATTCATCCGGGAGCTTCTATCAGCGAATATTTTTTCATTGATCACGGCACTGGGGTAGTCATCGGAGAAACCAGTGTAATCGGAAAACGAGTACGTCTTTATCAAGGTGTGACACTGGGGGCCAAGAGCTTTCCTCTGGATAAAGACGGTAACCCGATAAAAGGTATAGCCAGGCACCCGGTTGTTGAAGACGATGTCATCATCTACGGGGGCGCCACCATCCTGGGCCGGATAACAATCGGACGCGGGTCGACCATCGGCGGCAATATCTGGTTGACCCATAATGTACCGCCCGGCAGCCGGGTGACCCAAGCCGAGGTCAGGCAAGAGCGCTTCGACGAGGGGGCTGGTATCTAGGCTAGAATCTCAAGAGTGAATCAGCTTGCGGTAGTGCCTGTCATTGGCTAATAATCAGTCTCACTGAAAGGCAGGCACAAGAAATGACCAGGCGAAAAAACTCTCTTACTCTCGGTATTCACCGAATCGAGCCGGTAAATCTCGACGATCCTTTGGTTCTTTCCGCGCTGGAGCAGGCCCGTATCTCACTGGCCAACCCCCGACTGCAAAAGATACTTGAGATCCGCACGGCGATTCAGCAGTTTTTGAGTAATGAGTTGATTGCGGTCGGTTATGTTCATCCGCCGGTATATATGCTGGCCGGCTGTACCGACCCGCTCAACCACTGGACCTATCCGGCCCGGGTCAACTACTACGGTGAAGAGGTTTCGATTACCCAATCTCTGATTTTGCAGAAAATCTTGATGGTCATGTTGTCGCCGGTCGATAAAGTTTTTTGGGCCTCGCCAAACATTCGAATGGAAATGAGGATAGCGCGCAAGGAGTACAAGTACGTATCTGAATTCATGCAAGTCGATTTCGAAAAGCGTAATGGCACTTACGACGATATGTTAAAATTCATATCCAGCCTGTTCCAACGACTTTATAAATTTCTGGCCGATCAGTATGGCGAGGTAGTTTCCGAAATCAGGGGGAAAGCATTACCCGAATTGGCTGAGCCCTTGCCAATATTCGACATTCAAGAAGTGAAAAAGAAGAACAACTTACCTGATGACGACGCTGTCGAGCGTTTTTTATCCAAGCCAGCTCAAGACAAGCCTTTCATGCTGGTCAACCTGGCTCGCGAGGCCTATGACTGTCTAGACGAATCTTCGGGCAAGTACTTAAACTACGACGTCATTTTACCGCCTTGTGGTGATAATCCCCATCCAGTCGAGTGCCTTTCAGGGGCCGAGCGAACCCGTTCGATCACCGACCTGGAACAGCGCATGCGTGACCTGAACTATCCGATGGAATATTTTGCTCCGTTTTTCGAGCTCTTCTCCGTGATGGACATCGCGGCTGGCGAAATTTCTTGTGCTGGAGCTGGTTTTGGAATTGAGCGACTCACCTATGCCATTCTAGGCCTCAAGGATGTCCATGAGGTCTACCCGTTTCCACGTATGGCCGAGAGCAAGATTGCTTTATAAGGGCCGGCCCTGGAAGTGTTGGCCCGTTTACAGACCTTTTCGAAAACAGAAACGTCAAGATACGTTATGCGAACGATCATATTTAGCCTTTTATTTGCAAGCATTTTTACGCCGCCGGCCCTGGGTGCTCCGGATGTCTATGTACGCTTTCTGGGGGTCAAGAAAACCATGTCGGGAGTCGCCCGAAAGTCAGTTGTTCTGACCGAAGCAGGGTCTATGAAACTGCGTTTTGGCATTGGGGGTAGGGGAATACGGGCTGTACATCTGGCCGACAAATTTTCTTCAGTTATCATCCAGACAAGCCCCAAGAAGGGTTATCAGGTCAAAACTGCCCGGGTGAAGCTGGCCGAAGGCGCCAATTTGGTCAGCGTACGGACATTCTCCAGTAAGGGGCGGATTGATACCTTTCGGTTGCTGATCATGCGAGTTCCCAAACGCGGGCGACCAGCACTTATTTGTTTTTTCAAGAAGTACCGTTTTTCGGTTATGGAATTTGTTCGCGGCATGGTGCTTGGTTACGGACTGGAGAAACTCTTCGTCCAGACATCCGCCATGCAGAAACCATATCTACTCGAAGGCGGCTTGATTCCCAGCCATCGCAGTCACGAGTTTGTGACCCAGGTTGAACTCAAGCCGGACGAAAAAGAAGTCTGTTTTATGGCCAAGCCTAAAAAGGGTCCAGTCGTCAAGAAATGTCTCGGTCGCTGTCAGGGTGACAATTGTTCGGCCAAGGGAGGCCGAGTACATGCTCTGATAGTAGCCTTAGGGTCGCCTAAGAAGAAATCGCCGGCGGATAAATCTTACAAATTTGTTAAAGACGATGCCAAGGCGCTGGGCGCAGCACTCGAGCACAAGAGTTTACGTTCAATCGGCAATGTCCGAGTGTTGTTGCCCAAGAACGTGTCCGTGAAAAAGATATTGGACGAATGGCAGCATCTGTTAGTGAATGCCGACTACAACGATCTGATGATCTTTGCCTATACGGGGCCGGTCAAGGCAGCCAAAAATGCAGACGTTTTTGCTTTGCCGTTCAAGGGTTCGTTTGGTCGAAAAGGTTTACCGCTCAACCTTCAGTCCATTGTTGACATGGTCAATCAGTCGCAAAGCATACCCAGGCTGCTGCTGCTGATTGATGGAATCCAGGCAGACGGCACCGGGGCTGGTATGCCAGTCTTGAAGGCCAGACAGCCGGTATGTATTTTGGCAGCCTCGAAAAAGGGCGAGACAAATATTCGGCATGAGAAGCTGGGTGGTTCGCTTTTTGCTCAGTCAATCGCCGCCAAGCTGCGCGGTTTTTCATCGGCGCCTGAAACCAAAGGCCTGCGACTCGAACAGTTAAAGGCCGATCTGCTTGAACAAGCCCGGCTGCAGTCGGAGGGTTCTCAAAACCCGGTTTTCAAATGTCTCAAGTATAGATCTCGCGATGAATTTGTGTTTCCGCCCTGAGCAGGTCTCAATAGTTACGGTCGCACTATGCGGTCGGCCGAGACAAGAGTCGAAGCGATTTCGAGCATGTTGGATACGTTGCCAACGGCAATTTCATCCATGATCTTGAAATGTTCGAGGCAAGTGCCGCAGGCTAGTATTTGCACGCCGGATTCAGAAAGCTCTTTTAAAACATCGACTACTTCTGAACCCTGAATTACCAATTTTACGCCGCTGTTGATGAAGATAATACACTCGGGGACAGGATCCAGTTGCTTGATCGTCTTGACGAATCCGCCCATCAGTTTGCGGCCAAGTTCATCGTCTCCCCGGCCGAAGCAGGATGAAGCAATCAGGATTGCCACCCAGGGTCGAGATTCAGGTGCCTGACAAACGATACATTCATCTTCAGATGCAGTTGACAGTTGCGATGCTCCTCTGAGCGCTTTCACAATGAATTCGTCGTCACTTTTCTTTTCGACAGTCGACGACCAGCCTTTACTGGTTACCATCCGCTGAACGTTTTCGACCGCTGCATCGTTGTCAACTATGATTATGAGTTTCACAATATCATTATCGCTGAGTGCCTTGCCGGTTTCGACTACCGGCTCGGGACAGGTACGACCGCGCATGTCCAAAGTTTTTTCTGGTTTCATCATTGGTCTCCCCGAAATATTTCTGGAGTTGATATAACATGTACCAATGGTGCTATGGTAGGTGAAATTTTTGAAACATCTTAAATAGCAAAAAGAATAAATAACTCTTGAGTCTGGCCGGATAAACTAAGATATTCTCCGTATGCAGAAACAGTGACTGTTCTTCTTAAAATATTCTTATAGACGAGGAAAAAAAATGAAAACACTCAAGGACTTCATCTCAGTAGTTGATTGGCAGACATTCATTGTCTCCTTACTGGCCGTGGGGTCGACCTATGCCTGCTTATATTTCAACATCCGGGCCGAGATTCCGACTGGTTTGATCGGCTTGGCGGTCGTTTTCCCGATTGTTTTTTCGATCAATGCTGCCTACAAACGCCGTGAAGAGGCTCTCAAGTTCTTTGCCGGAGTCAAAGCCCATGGAGTGGCTCTCTATTACGCCCATCGTGATTGGGTTCCCGGTGAAGCCAATAAAGAATCTGAGCATTGTAAACGCGTCAGGCTGATCATCGAAGACTTGATCATAGCCATTCGGGAAGATCTCATGGAGAAAGGCCGCTCGCAGGCCAGTTTCAGCAAAGTCATGTCTGTTTTCTCGCGCTTTTCCGCTTCGAACGAGGCCCTGCGCGAGGCCAAGGTGACCGGTAGCGAGATTTCCCGCGCCAGCCAATACGTCAGCAAGATGATGATTGACTACGAGCGCATGCGCAACATCGCCACTTATCGGACACCGGTGTCGCTGAGAGCTTACTCGAGAGTGTTTCTAAACTTTTTCCCGATTGCATTCGGGCCCTATTTCGCGGCGCTGTGCTACAAGTCGGAATTGTTTCCGCTGGTCGGTTACCTGGTCGCGGTTCTCTATAGCCTGGTGCTGGTGACCCTGGACAACGTCCAGGAAGATATCGAAGATCCCTACGACGATATAGGCACCGACGATGTCAAACTCAACGTTGTAGAAGATTATATGGTTGTGACTGCCGAATAGCTGCTGTTCATAAGTAGCGGATCGATCGGAAGGCTAGTCTTCTGATTTATCTTTATCGGCCGCTGCCAGCCAGCTTTGAAATTCCGGGGATCTTGCGAAGTTGGACAAGAGCTCACTGCCGATTTCAACGCACTCGGCCCGCCACTGGGCCGTGAGCTGGTCGTCATTGACGATTTGACGAATTGTTTTTGATTCTTCGGCATCCAAGACGGCCTTCACTTCGGCGGTGACGGCTTCTTGAACGACCGCGCGATCAATGTTGAAGCTCAATAGGCCCGGAACAACGGCCAGGAGATCGTCGAGCGGCTGGCGCAACAGGGCTTGCCAGACGATGGTGGTTTCGAGCGCCAGTACGGCCCGGTAACCCGCCTTGTTCAGTTTGCCGAGGTGGACGGCCATTTCCGGTGAGCTGACCGTAGCGACTACGGTTTTCATGACCCGATCGAGTGAGCCTTGTACAAATGATGCCGCCGCGGATTGCAGGTGCGCCTCGATTTGCTTGCCTACTTTAGAAAATAGCCCGCTTCCAATTCCCAGCTTGCCGACCTTGCCTAGTAGCCCGTCACCGTCTCCCTTGATGCTTTTTATAAAGCGGTTGATGGTTTCGATAACGATCATTTTTATTAGATGGCGGACTGCATCCTGTTTGATTAACTTCTCGAGAAACTGTTGCTCGAGATGAACCGGTCGGCTGGACAAATCGTCGAAAACCTGGTTGGCCTGCGGGGTGAGGTAGGCAGAAACACATTCGCCCTGTTGCTCTGCCCGGGCTGCTTCGCGATCGAGAAAAGGCCTGAAATGCTTGGTGATTACATGTTTTAGAAACGGGCTTTGGGCCATTCGAATAAGTCGGTCCAGAACTCGCTTGGCCGAGAGGTAGAGTTTCAATTCCTGATTCATTCCGAAATCAAATAGCAGGCCGACAAACTCGCCGGCCCGATCGGGCGCCGTTAACTTGTCTAGTAGGCGGTCGCTGGAATTGCTGGAACTACTGTTCATCTGCCGATCCTTGGAGTCAAATGGTTGTGTCCGGCCCGACTATATCACTCTTGCTTTTTGGAACAAGACAATCGAATTCAGTCATATTCCTTGTGGAAACCGGCCGCATTCATTGCTACTCTTCAACCACGACTGGTAGGGAAAATCATGAAGCGTATGCAAGCAGTGCTTTATTTTCCGTGGCTCGAGTTCAGGCGAATCGTACTCGGTGTTAAGCACAGTGCCGAGGTAGACATCACCGACAATTGCAACCTGCACTGCAAGCATTGCTATCATTTCTATGGAAGGGACAAGTTAAACAAACAGGATCAACCGCTTGATGTCTGGGAAAAGAGATTCAGGCAGCTTTACGAAGACGGCGTACGCTTTATTCTCCTGGTAGGCGGTGAGCCTGCTCTCAGGATTGATATTTTAATGTTGGCTCACAAGATCTTTCCTTTCATTTTTGTGATCACAAACGGAACCATAAAGATTCCAAGTGAGTTCAAACACAGGTTATTTGTATCAATTGATGGTTCGCGTAAAATAAACGACAGCATTCGCGGACAAGGTGTCTATGACCGGGTGTTGAAAAACTTTACCGGTGACGATCGGGTCGTTATCAATATGGTTCTGGCCGAGCAAAACTACACCGAACTCGAGCATGTGGTTCGGCTTGCCCGGGACTCTGGTTTCACGGGAGTTGTGTGTAACATCTACACGCCCAGGAACGACGGCTACAATCCTTGGGAGTTGGGTAGCGAGGCTCGCCAGGCAATAATTCGGGAATTGATTCGTGTCAAACAGCTCTTTCCAGAAGATCTATTGGTCAGCGAGACCATGATTAAATGGTACTCGATTGCCGACCACCGCGGCCCGTGTTACTGGGGAGATGAAGCCCTCCATTATGATGTTTCCTGGAACAAGAGAAGATGTTTTGCGCCAAATGCAGACTGTGCGAATTGCGGATGCCTGGCCGGAGCTACCCAGAGCCCACTCACCATGATTCATCAACTTAGAGAGATACGCTCGATACTCTATGAGGTCTGATTTATAAAGCACCAGGATCTTGTGTGAAATAGCCGAATCCTTCTGCGCAGGCGTACAGACGATTAATCGTCCACAGGCCCACCATATAGACATTGTCGATCTCTTCGATGTTGTCGAACAAGTTGTCGTCTTGTGAGCCGGGTATGAGGTCAAGGCCGTCACGATGGCCGATTAGATACTCAGCCGAGTCGCTTCGGATGGCACAGTCGGCATCTAGTCGCGCAACAGTTGTTTCGGCTTGATCGTTCATGAATGCGATCAGGCCGGCCTCTTTTGAGAAAAGATAACCGCTGGCGGCAGCACATATATATAATTTCTCCAACGTGGAAGGTCCAACTTTGTAAACACTGCCGACTTCTTCGAGGTCGTTGAACAGATTGTCATCGGCTGTGCCGGGTGTGCCGTCCAGGCCGTCGCGATGGCCGATGATGTACTTTGCTGAATCTTTGCGGATGTCGCAGCCAATATCCAGATAAGTACGAGTCGTATGTACTTGATCGTTCAAAAAGGCCAGCAATCCGGTATCGTCGATTAGCTCGATCGGTTGATCAGATTCAGATAGGTCCACGACTCGATTATCTGTTCCACCACAGGCGGACAGGGTTATAACTGCAATTGCTACGAAAAGGGTTTGGTTGAATTTCTTCATGGCGCTGCTCCTTGAAATTGTGATGACATATGTTACTTGTTCATTAGCAATGGCCATGCCAAAAGGTTTGAAAATATGAAGTTCAATGAATACAAAGTAGTGTGTCACGAGGAGAGAAAATATTGCTTGATATCATGTAAAAAATTTGCAATAATGCAACTATTATGCGTGAAAGTAAACTAATCTCGCCGACAGACGAGGCCCTGCATTCGGCCGAAGCCGAGTCGCTCGAGCGGCGGGTCATGGAGTTGGCCCTCGAACGCACCAATGCCCACAACGGGGCGATCTTTTTATGGGATCGAAAAGCCAAAGGTCTGGCGATCCATTTCCATCTGGTCGATGACTTGATTATCAACCTGCCCGGAGTGTTGCTGCGCCATCGCCAAGATGATCGGCCGAACGGTATCGCCTTATGGGTATACGACAACAATCAAGCCTATCTGTGTAATGACACCAATAACGACCCTCATTATGCCAGATATTTTCAGGATGTCCGATCGGTCGTGGCCGTGCCAATCCCTTATCAAAAGCGGGCCATGGGAGTAATCACTGTTTCGGCGCGAGAGCCGGATGCTTTCGGGACCGAGCACATCGAGGAACTTCAGAGCCTGGCTGAGTCGTCAGCCAAGTTTTTACGCCGCGCCCAGCTATATTGGTCGAAGGGACCGGGGCAGGGCAGGCCTTTTCTAATCAAGGGTCTGTCGACCGAATGGCTCGAAGTGGAACGCCAACTCGAACAAGTAGCTCCGACTGACGCTCCGGTATTGATTCATGGAGAAAGCGGGACCGGCAAAGAGCTGGTTGCCAATGCGATCCATTTCAACAGTACCCGTATGGGCCAGCCGATGATTACGGTCAACTGTGCGGCTATCCCGGAAGCCTTGCTGGAAAGCACCCTGTTTGGGCATGCCAAGGGGGCTTTTACCGGTGCCACTTATGCCAAGACCGGAGAATTCACCAAGGCCCACAAGGGCACTCTTTTCCTCGACGAGATCGGTGACATGCCTATGTCTTTGCAGGCAAAACTCTTGCGGGCAGTCGAAGACGGCGAGATTCAGCCGCTTGGTTCCAACGTCCCTCCGGCGCGAGTCGACGTACGACTGATTTGTGCGACCCACCACAATCTGGCGGACATGGTTCGCCAGCGTACCTTTCGCGACGACCTTTACTACCGCTTGAGCGTGGTCACCCTGCAACTGCCTCCGCTACGTAGCTATAAGACCAACCTCGAGTTGCTTACCGAAGTGTTTCTATTACAAGCAGCCAGGAAAATGAAAAAAGAAGTAAAACGAACATCTCCGCAAGCAATGGCGATGATGTATAACTATGACTTTCCCGGCAACATGCGCGAACTGAAAAACGTAGTCGAACATGCCGTAATCATGACTACTAGTGAAGAAATTCTGCCTGAGCATCTGCCCGGTTCGATTCGCTCGGTAACTCCCGCGTCCACCCAGTTGAAGTTCGCCTACAAGACACTTGTGCAGATGCGCGAGCATTGGTTGGAACCCCTCGAACGACAATACTTAGAAGATCTACTCAGCGAATGTCGTGGGGATATCAAGGCGGTTGCTCGCCGGGCCGGCGTGAATGTGGTCACTATTTACCGGCTGCTGAAAAAGCGCGGTATTTCGCTCAGGCGCGATTTCTCGTGATTGTCAGTCGCTTTTTACATCCCGGGTTTTATTGATTCTGATCCCGAAAGCCTTCGATGAAATGGACGGAAACCCAGGCTCGGGTACGTCGCGAATCCTGACAATCAGCCAGTTTTCGGATTTGGCGTAGTCGGCGATGCTTTGTTTCTGGTCGGGCGCGACATGTTCATCCGGATTCACAATCATCCTCAGGCCGCGACTGTATTCGATCATCTCCTTGTCTCCGCGGCTGTTGCCGGCCACGAAGAGCGGCTGTTCTTGAATGAATGTCTCGATGGCTTCTTTCTTGCCGTGGTCTTGAGGTATTGGGGGTACCATCTCACCGGTTACGATTCCGCCGCGGACTACCGATTTTACTCCGACGACGTTGATAATCGGGATATCGAGTTGCTTGGCCAGAAATTGTTGGTAGAGCACCTGGGGTGAGCCGGTCACGACCCAGACTTCAAAACCGTGCTGTTTCAGGACCTGAATCAAACGGCGGCTCGGCTCGAAGATCTTTTTTGAGTAGTGCTGGTTGAAACACTTTTCGCCCATATCGCGCAGGAAAGTCACACTTTCTCCGGCTAAGTATTCCACTCTTCCCTGAACATAGCGCATAGATACGTTGCGTATCTTTCCCATTTCGACCAGTAGTTCCGGTTTCTTCTCGGGTTTCTTTTTGGCATACATATACATGCACTCATCAGCCAGATAGTGGGGGGTTTGCCCGAGAACGGTCCCATCGCCGTCGAAAACCGCAACTTTTCTTCCGGTTTCTACCTGGGTTTTTATAAAAAATGCTTCCAGCTGTGAATTTGCTTGCGGAGTGAACCCATGAATCGGATTAAAGCCTTTTGGGCTGTGGGTGCAGTTGGAGAGTAGACTGACAAATAGAAAAACAACGATGAATTTGAGGGTAGACAGGACAGCCTTCATGTAACCTCCTAAGGTGCTTAGGGAGACAGAATTAGACCGAAGGATTATAGCTTTCGCAAGAACTTTAATTATATATGATTCGAATCTAGTCAATCGGCAGTCCAGCACTCTTTACACGTAAATCTCGCCGGGATACTATCGGCCCGTGTCTGGGAAATTCAAACGGCGCATCAGCGTTCACCAAGAAAAAAGGAGCGAAAATGAAAGTTTACAGCCTTGTGTGTGCTGTCTTCGTGCTTACTTTTACTGCCTGCACCCAGCAGGTGAAAACGACGCCACCGCCTGAGGAGAAAATGGCTGCGAATCCCTTCTTCGAAGAGTACGCTACCCCGTTCGACGCGCCGCCCTTCGATCGCATAAAGAACGAGCATTATCTGCCGGCGTTTGAAAAGGCCATGGAGCTTCACAGCCGGCAAGTTGCCGAGATCGTCGGCAGATCGGAGGCCCCCACCTTCGAAAATACAGTGGAAGCCCTCGACCGGGCCGGTGAGCCGCTCACCCGGGTTGCCCGAACATTCTTCGGCCTGATGAGCGCCGACACCAACGACGAAATGCAGAAAATCGCCCAGAAGTTGGTCCCCAGGCTGTCGAAGCACAAAGACGACATCTTGCTCAATCAGGATCTGTTCAAGCGGGTCAAGGTCATCTATGAAAAGAAAGACGAACTGAAGCTTAATGTGGAACAAAGCACCCTGTTGCAAGAGCTCTATCTGGACTTCGTCCGCGGTGGCGCAGACTTAGACGATCAGAGCAAGGTCAGGCTGCGGGAGATCAACAAGCAGCTTTCACTGCTGAACCTGAAATTTAGGGAGAACATTCTTAAAGAAAACAACAAGTTCGAGATTGTGCTGGAGAAAAAGGAGGACCTGGCCGGCCTTCCCGAGCGGGTCGTCGCGGCTGCTACGAAAGCTGCCAAAGAGCGCGGTCACGAGGGCAAGTGGGTCTTCACCCTCCACAAGCCCAGCTTGATTCCCTTCCTGCAATTTTCTAGCAGACGCGAGCTGCGCGAGAAGATGTTTTCAGGCTACATCTCGCGGGGCAACAACGGCGACGAACTGGACAACAAGGAGAACCTGAAAAAGATCATCGCGCTCAGGGTAGAGAAAGCCAAACTACTTGGATACAAAACCTACGCCGATTTCCAGTTGGTGAGAAGAATGGCTAAGAACCCCAAGAACGTCTACAAACTGCTCGACCAGGTCTGGAAGGCGGCCCTGCCGGTGGCAAAACGCGAGGCCGAGGAACTACAGGCTCTGATCAAGAAGGAAGGCCAGGATTTCAAACTGCAGCCCTGGGACTGGTGGTACTACGCCGAGAAGCTCAGGAAAGCCAAGTACGACCTGGACGAAAACGAGCTGCGGCCCTACTTCAAGCTCGAAAATGTCTTGAACGGCGCTTTTGAGGTCGCCACGAAGTTATACGGGATCCAATTCAAGGAAAGAGACGACATCCCCAAGTACCACAAGGACGTGCGCACCTTCGAGGTCCAGGAAAAGGACGGCAGCCATATCGGTATTTTCTATGTGGACTACTTCCCGCGGGCCAGCAAGCGTGGCGGTGCCTGGTGCGGAGGCTACCGGGAACAGTCCCGCCGAGAAGGGAAGAAGATCACTCCGCTGATCGTCAACGTGGGTAACTTCTCCATGCCTACCGGGGACAAGCCGGCGCTCTTGAGCTTCGAAGAAGTTGAGACGCTTTTCCATGAGTTCGGTCACGCATTGCATGCGCTGCTGGCCGACACCACTTACGCGGGCAGTTCGGACAACATCAAGGTTGATTTCGTTGAGCTGCCCTCGCAGATCATGGAAAACTGGGCCTCTGAGCCCGAAGTGTTGAAAATGTATGCTAAGCACTACCAGACCAACGAGCCGATCCCGGACCAGCTGATTGAAAAGCTCGAAAAGAGCCGCTATTTCAACCAGGGTTTTGTCACCGTCGAGTACCTGGCTGCCTGTTTCCTGGACATGGACTGGCACATGCTCGACCAGGCCGAGAAGCTCGATGTTGTCGGATTCGAAACCAAATCGCTCGATAAGATCGGCTTGATCCCCGAAATCGTAGTCCGTTATAAGAGCCACTACTTCGCGCACATTTTTTCCGGTGACTACTACTCGGCCGGCTACTACAGCTACGTCTGGGCCCAGGTCCTCGACGCCGATGCTTTCGAGGCCTTCAAGGAGACCGGCCTGTTCGACCAGAAGACCGCTGAATCCTTTCGTAAGAATATCCTCAGTCGCGGTGGTGCGGAAGATCCCATGACGTTGTACAAGCGCTTCCGCGGCGCCGAGCCCGAGATCGAACCCCTGCTCAAGCGCAAGGGCATGAACGGCGGGAAAAAGTGAAAGCTATACAGTAGAAATTCTTATAATATCTGTGTGTGTCTTCTCCAGACCGGATATGTATTTCGAGCTCTTATCAGGACGAAACGGGAAGTGTTCACTGATACGAGAAGCCTCTTTATCATCTTCTTCGGCATATTTGAGCTCGAGGATGCTATTGACCCGGTCTGCGAGGCCGCCTAAAAAAAGGTTGGCTGAGCGTTCGATCCGCTTACAGATCATCTCGGAATCGACAGTCATTCGGAAACGGTTGTCGGCCGAAAGCCGGTAGCTTCGCGAATATCGATTGAACAATACCGGTTGCATGGCCGAGACACTGTTCATGACGTCCAGCGGCAGCTCGGAGCGCTTGAGGCAATCGAGCATGTCGTCGGCCAACATGCCCTTGACAAACTCGAAACCGGTAAGCTCAAATCGCCGCTTGTATCCCAGGAAACCCAGCTTGGTCTTTAATTCGAGAACGGGTTGACTTACAAGGCCGAACAGTTGGCCGTACCAGCGCATCCGGACTTTCATCCGGTTAGCGACACCTTGCAGGTTGTCGAAGTAATTGCGAAAGCCCTGGGTATCAAAATAGATATTGTTCACATAACGAAGCGAGTATATTGCCCTGAAATGAGCAGGATGCAATCGAATCAGGCCTTCGATTGCATGGCGCGATCTGTCCGACACGATGAACTTTCGTTCAAACCGAAAAGCATCACCGTGAAGCGCGCGATCGTTGCTGGTTAGTAACTGGTACACATCAATCCTTCTTCGCCTGAACGGGTTTATTGGCTCTTTTTGGGCAAGCCTGTCCCGGGCTTGATAGACTGGCCGTTGTCTTTGATGCGAGACCCTTCCTCAACCAAATAAGGCACTTTTATCCCGCTCATCTTGGTTCCAGTGGCTAGAACGGTCCCGCCGGAATAGACAGGTTTTTTCTGGTAGGCTCCGTAACCGACTCTAGAGTTCGAGATTTCCATGTCGTTGGCCGTGATCTGTGAGCCATCCTTGCTTATTACGGCCATGTCCGTCGCGGATACAACAGCTGTATCAATCTTCACCCGGCTACGTTCGCCGACGCTAATTCCCTTGTCGCCGGCCCCCTTGATTGTGATTGATTCCAGGGCAGTCGTGCCGCCCGATAGATCAATACAGTCGTTGCCGCATTTTTCGAAGTTCGAGTTTATTATCTGGCCGTCGGAAAAGTCGATGTCCAGGGCGTCTCTTGTGCTGTTTGTAAAAGTTGTTTGTGCGATCGAGTAGTCGGAGCGGACGATGTTCAACGAGTCTTCCGCGCGGCAGTCTCTAAATTCCACGTTTTCGAAAGAAACCTTTGACTCGAAAAATGTCACCGCCCCGGTCAATTTCCAGCCCGGTTTGTCGACCGATTCTAGATCTTTAATGATGACGTGTTTTAGGGTTGAAGCCTGCCTGGCCGAAACAACCACCAATCCCTGCCCGGACCCGTCGTCGGTCTGGATGACAAATGGCTTTTCCCTGCTTCCCAATAAAGTGACCGGCGAGTATGAGATTATTGCCGCGCCCTTGTTCAAGTTGATATGTGTGCCGGCCTCTCCTAGAACCCTGTAGCCTGAGGGAATAATCAAGTCGCTGGTAAGCTTCCACTCCCCGGGAGTGATGAAAATCTTCTTTGGGCCGGGTTCTATTCTGATCACGCCTCGTTCGACTAAGGACTCGAGCCTGCTGTATATCTCCTTGGCCGGCGGCAGAAAATAGCCGGCCAGCTTGATAGGGTAGGCCAGAATATTTGCCTGGCGCAGTTCCCGGGTGCCGAGAATTTGATAGCTGATCTTGAGGCCATTCAGGATCAAGTTGTCACCCAAGCGAACCCGCGAACCGCTACAGATTTCATCTTCCTTTGAGAAGTCTCCGATCTCAATATCCGAATACAACAGCGGCTTGCCGGTTGTGCGGCCGACAATTTGCGTTTGACCAATCTTGGTGAAGTTCTTATTCAGGGCCCGGCAGTTGATTGATTTGACGGTAATAGGCAAAAAAGCCGTATTGGCTACGCTGATGGTCAGGGTTTGTTTTTCGCTGTCGATTTTTTTCAAATAAGCCTTGATCGGGATTTTCTGATGAAGAATCTGAAAGGCTTGATCTCTGTTTTTAAAGAAATCCTGCAGGTTTGGTTGGACCTGGGGATTGTTTTTACCGATCAGGCTGGCTCTATCCAACAGCGGTTCTTCGATGCCTTTGAAAAAAGCTTCCAGGTAGCCTGGGGAACTTTGTCGATTTAGTTCGTAAAAGTAGTGTTCGACGAACTGCTGATCTGAGAAGAAAAGATTGATCCAGTCGAAAACATGAAAGCGACCGACATTCTGAGCCACCCAATTCTGGTAGTAGATGCCGTCCATCAGCGGGAAGCGGGCCGAGGGCCCATAAAGGTTATAGGCAATCGGTTCGATGCGTGAGGCCGTCGGATTGTAGTAGAAGCGGATGTTCTTCCAGCGAATGGCGTGATAGCCGCTTAGCATATGCAGCGCGGCAAACAGGCGAGCAGCCTTGGGGACATCGAAAACTTCCGACAATTTTTTAGTGCCGGAACGCAAGTCGGTAAGCAGGCTGCGGGCTGTCAGGTAGTTTTGCTTGAGGCCCTCGTCGAGCAGCAACCCGGCCGTATCGAAACTGATGATGTCGGCCGAGTAAAAAATGTCAGATTGATCTGCTTTATCACCCCGGTTTACCCGGCGGTCGTCAATCAGGCGAGATTCATCGAATTTGAGAATCGGCCCGGCAAGTCTGTTGTTGTCTTCGATTAATTCTTTACCAAAACTCTCCTCTATTGCGTAGATCCCATGGTCTTCACCGTTGATAGTCACAGAGATAAAATCATATTTCAGGGCAATCAGCCCCTCATGCTTCAACCACTGATGAAAGATCCACTCAAGGATGTAACCGCTTCTTTTTGGGTCCTGGATCGAGAACCTTCTCATTCCCCAGATGGCCTGATTGTCCCTTACTTTTATCCTGAAAGACCATTTTTTTCCTTCGAGATGATCGACGTAATCTCCCTTGAGCCGCATCTTGACCTTATAGATAGTGTCATCGACCGTAATTCTGGCTGGTACATTCGAGTCGTCTTCAGTGATGATCCGTTCACGCCTGAAGGCTTGTTCACGCTTGTATTCGAGCAGTTGATAGTCCTTGTGCTTGATGTCGATTGTCATCCGTTTGGGTTGAATTTTTCTCGATACTAGGCGGCTAGCTAACAGATTGGAGTCCAATTTAGTGGGTTCTTTAAAGATGCTGACCTGCTGATCAGGCAGCTGTGGATCGAAGAAGAAATGAAAGCCCAAAGCGCCCAGTCCAGTTACGATCAAGAAGACAACCAGCACGATCAGCCTGGTCGTCGATTTACCCCGCCCAACCAGCCAGCTTGGCAGGATTGGCTGCCTGTCTTTCTTGATCAGCATTTCTATAGGAGTCCGTTATCTAAGAACGAAATTTGTAACTTGGAGTCAATCTCCCTCAAACCGCGTTTGGAGTTCTTGAAGTGCTCGAAGTCACTGAATTGAACCAGAAAATCGCTTTGAAAAGAGTCTTCGGCCTCATCCACGCGTCTGAGCTCTACCATGCTGGCATGTGACTTGAGTACCTCGATTATCTTATCCAGCAGGCCTTCGCTCGGGTTACTCGTCGCCAGGGTCAAGTGCATACCTTTGTCATTGCCAGTAGACTTCAACAAATGACGCAAACAAATGATTGACAGGATTACTGCGAATCCCAGAGCCGCCACTGCTCGCTGTCCGGCACCGAGGCCAAGCCCGATCGCAATGCTAAGAAATAAAAAGGCCAGCTCCTCGGGCTCTTTGATCGGTGTTCTAAAGCGCACGATTGAAAGAGCGCCGACCAGCCCCAACGAGAGTGCCAAAGACGATTTGACAATAGTGATGATTAACATGGTGGTCATGGCAATCAACACCAGATTTTTCGAAAATAGCTTACGATTCGATATGGATGTACCGAAGCGGACATAGGCAAGTGCCAGTATGATGGTCAGCCCGGCTGTAATTGCCATGTTGATCGAGAAATCAAGGATGCCGATGTGAGGAGTTTGAGTGGCTAGAAATTGCTGGAAAGTTTGCTGAGTATTCATTTGTCCAACCTTTATATAGTTAAAGGTAAACCTGCCAATCTACTTGTCTGTTTCTAGCTCAATTTCAGAGTATTGCAAAGTAAAGAGAGAAAAGGGGCGGGGTACCGGGGCGATTTTAGGTAGCAGGTCTTTTAGAGCCTAAGGTGTCCAGACCAACTCAGCCAGGTTCTCGATGATTGACAGATTGATGCTGTGTTCCAGATTGAGCTTGAACTGTGTTGTCGCATGTGTTTCGTTGAACTTGTCCGTATCCGGGGCTTCGAATAGTTCCAGCTTGTCGCCGGCTGAAAACAGGCTATCATTGTCATTGTCGACGAGTCTGATGACTTTGGGGTGAGTGAAAACAAGCGCCTCGTTCGGAGCAGTGAAGACCCAGATCTCAATTTCATTCATCGGAAAGGTTTTTTCTCCGGAAATGAAACTGATTGAGAAAAGTTCATCGGCATTGGTTGTCAGCTCAGCCGCGGCGTCTTCAATAGTATAGCCGTTGTCGGATTCACCAGTGCACGGCCACCAGTCGGGGGGTGAGGCCCTCAAGTCCCAGTCGGGCACTTCGCATCCAAAATTGTTATCGCAACCGGCTAATTCGTATACCTGGCTGACCCGGCAGTAGCTTTCGAGGTCTTTCAAGTACTCGAGACTGTCCGAATAATGGCAATAGATCTCCTGATCGGTTGGGAGCGGGTCGTCCGTTGGGGGGTAGTTGTCATTATCGAGGTAGGGTTCACAGATTAATTGCCGCATTCCTTCTGAGTCTTCGAAAAGCACTGAAATCTTCGCTTCTTGGGCCGGGTGGACCAGGCAGCTCACTCCGTTGGCATCTGCGACTAGATCGACTACCGAAAAACCCTGATCCGGTTCACCACATCCGAAGATCGAGAACATCTTCCAAAGCGGCGAGAGGGCCCCTTCGCGGTAGACAACATATATTGCCTTTTCGACTCCGGTTGGAATGCCCGAAGCTAAAATTGTGTCGGCGCTCACTTTTTCTGGAAACGACACCAGATCGAGTTCATTATTCTCGTTTCCGTCCTCGTAAACGACCAGGATACCGTAGCCCAGCAAAGCAGCCGGATCTCCGGACAGTACTTCCGGGCCCGGGAGGGTATACATCGGGACTTCGAATGAGGCCGGGAAAGTCGGTTCAATCGCAACACTCCTGGTCGATTGGGCTGGTCTGAATTCATTCGTGTTAGTGCAAGCAAAGACTTCATCGGCATTCTGGGCTTTGTGCATGCATTCCAGCAAAGTATCCGGCAGAGTTTCCCATAGGATTGAGGCCCTCAAATGGGCGGCGGATATATTCTCAGGCAGCTGACCTTCAACTTCGGCATTCAGAGTTACAATTGGATCACCCAGATTGGAGGCCGAATGAACTCCGTCCCCACAGGCGGAGCCGGTAATTGATAAAAGGGCCGCCAACAATATTGCGTAGGCTGATTTCATCGATGCCTCTGCATGCTAGAATTTGTACTCCAATCCTAGTTGGCCCAACAGGGCCACAGTATTGCTCCAGCTTCCGGCAATCTTGATAATAGCTGCCTGGACCTCGAAACCAAGCGCAATTGCCCAGGAATGGTGGACTGGAATCCGAATGCCGATACCCGGGCTTATGCAAGGTCCGATCGAGAGTTCTTTGGCATTCACAACAGCCCCGGAAATCGCCTCGATCCGGTCGGAATCTACACGTTGTGCATTTTCCTTGACGAATAAGACACCCAGAGTCAAAGAGACCGAAAGACGGACGGGACCAAGGTAATAGGCGTACCCGATCCCGGTAGTGATCCGGGTTTCGAAATGGCGATATTGCCAGGCTTCATTTGAGGCGCTGGCATGAGTCAGCTGGAGATTGGCCAATAAAAAAATAGGCCAGCCGGAAACATGATGTTCGACTCCCAGGGCGCCTCCGTATGATACGCCCGTACCTAGAACAGTCGGAGAGCCGGCCAGGCCGCCGGAGCTTATCGACCAGGATTCCGGGTCGAGTTCGCTGCCTTTCGTCAGGGCGGCGACCAGCGGTTGTTCGACCAACATTGATTGGTTGATTTCAAGCTTGCCGCCCCATTCCAGAGCAATTTCCCCGGCGAAGATCCGCCCGGATTGTCTGAGCTGGATGCGATAGCGCCCCGAAGGCAAGGCCAGTTTTCTTGTTTGCGCGATTGGTTTGCGGACTTCCGCAAAGACATGTCCATTACGATCGTCAACGATCAGAAAGTCGCCCCCGATTCCCTGGGGCAGAGTCAGTATCGAACTCGACCGTTTGAGCACGGTCATTATCACTTCGCCTTCGCCCTCGAGTTCGAGCTGCATTTCGGGATGTTGAACGGCGGCAGTCTCGCCATGCGATGAAGACAAAGTATGGTGGTAGACGTAGCGGTACAATTCTGCCAGAGTAACCTGGTCGTCGGAGTCGGTGTCGGCAGCTCCCCTGAGACCACTCAGCAAATGATGTGAGAAAAACGAACTTCTGAGTTCATCGGATTCCTGGGCGATCTCGTCGATTCCAGCTGAAGTAATCCATACATGTCCAGCCGGACCAGGCTCGCGAGCCAGGCTGATGTCGAAGGCCGGCCCATGGACGGCACCTTTAACTCGCCCGGCCCTCAGAACCCCTGAGCGACAGGCATCAATGATAGTGATCGAAGTATCGGCCGGGATTGCCTGGATTAAGCTTTTCAAGTTGCTCAACGGAAACCGGGTCGAGCCAAAATGCAGGGCCTCGGCGTCACCATGACCCGAATAGAATACTAACACTTCCGAACGAAAACCGTGACGATTCGCTTCCTCGACTTGACCACGTAATCGAGCCAGGGCAGAGTGGACGCGTTCTTGAGTGACTCCCTGCAATAAAATTGCTCGTCCCTTGGCCACGTCTCCCAACTCGATCAGCAGGTCATGCAGGCGTCTTGCATCTTCTTCTGCCCAGCGCAAAGCACCGTCGTTGATATCCCCGACGTTATTGCCAATCAATAGAGCGAAACGGGTTGCCGCCTGGGAGGGCAGGCTGATCAGCAACAGCAGAGCTAGGCTAAACAGTTTCAAGGTGTGGCTTCTTTCACTATCCTAATTACGGTAGCCTTGGCATCCAGGGCTTCTTTTTCGCGCAAGCGCTTGATGTAGACATCCGATTCTACTTCTTTCTTGGCTAGTATAACAAACCATTGCTCGGTATTCAGCTGATCATCGAGAACCAGGCTGTCGGGGACAGTAAATGTGCCCGGAGTCGTCTTTAAAGCGTTGTAATATATCTCGATTTTACCCCGGCCGCTAGTACCTAAAACGGTCAAAAATCCAGCCTGGGGCGACTCGATGCTCAGACGCACCTGGTCTCGGGGCCGAAGCAAAACGCCTTCACGATACAGGAATGTCCGTCCCTGGCGGCGAACAGTTAATGTTGCCTTGACGGCCCCCATTGCCCGAATTTCAGGCGGATCGCTGAGATCGACTTGTGTTCCGGTCGGCAATAAAACAAAGACCAAAATTACGATTGCCGCGGCAGCCGCCGAGGCAAAAGCCAGCGGCCAACGGAGACTTCTGGTCGGTTGCCGGTCGTGGCTGAGAGTTGGATGCTTTTTTTGAAAGGAATCTTTCTGTGCGCGTCTTTCGGCAATGTAGGCGGCCAGTTCGGCAGAATCTGCCAGGCCTGCTTCGATACGTTGACTGTTCTCGGCTGTAGAATCTCCGCACAGGAATTCCTCGATTTCATAATCGGTGAAAGGTTCGAAGCGGCCTTTGACCTTGTTGCGCATCACGCCCTCCTTGCAAACTTACGAGCGACGGCGAGAAACTTTTCCAGTTTACGCCGAACCGTCTTTTCGTTGATATTCAGCCGCGCGGCGATTTGTTTATGTTCGAGTTCGTCGAAATATCGATGAATCACTATCTGGCGAACGTCTTTTGGTGCCCGAGCAAGCAACTTGGCCACCAGATCGTGGCGCAAAAAGATTGTCTCGGCCCCCTCTTGTTCATCGCGGACAAAGGTCTCGACGTCGCTGCCCGAAACTGGTTCGACTTTCTTGCGAACTAGATCGAAAAAACACCTGTCGGAGATTGTAAAAAGCCAGGTCAGCGGGGACGAGTCGCCTCTGAATGATTTTCTATAGCGATGAGCGCGCAAGAATACCTCCTGCATTAAATCGAGCGCTTGGGTCTGGTTTCGAGTGAGCCGCAAACAGCGCCTATGGACTGACTCGCCATATCGTCGATACCAGATGTCAACATCTATCAAGGCATACCTCTATGGAATGACTGCAGTTGAGCGCCGGAAACGGACATTTAAATGCCCAGGCCGATCGGAATTTAGCCTTCTGGCTACTAATCAAGCCACCCTGGGCAAGTTTAACACAAGAAAAATGTCCGCTAAAGCCTTGCAAGACGGTCTATCTTATAAATAGTGCTAGTCAGTCCACCAGCAGGAGCGTGGCTCCGTTACTTCTTTCTCCTTGGTCTCCAAACTTTAAGGTGCTGAGAAGTAATTTGTCGGAGCTACGTTCCTGTTGTTTAATCGATGCTTGCCTATTACGTCAAAGATGTCGTAGCATTTTACGAGATTTCACAATGACCGCTGAGGTACAGGCCATGAAAACCTCGTATGCGTCGATATCCATTGCCCTCGTAGTCCTGACTCTGTCCGCCTGTACCGAATATCAGTCCGAGATTTGCACCGCCGGTGAACAGGTCTGTGACGGCAATCTGGCTCGCCAGTGCGATGGCAACGGCACGAGTTGGCTGGAAGAAGATTGTTCGGCAAGTCAACTTGAGTGCTGGCAAGGCGGATGTGTTGCCTGTCTGCCCGGCAGTAGTCGGTGCCAAGACGGAGTTCTGTTCGAATGCCGCGGCGACGGCTTGGGTTACGATGAAACCGTTTGTGTTCTGGGCTGCGATCAAACAGTCGGCGATCAGCCGGCCTGTGTCGAGGCGACCGACCGGGATGCCGATGGAATACCCGATGCGGTGGCAGACCGGCCGGGCTGGACGGCCTGTGCTGGCGGAGTGAATGCCAACTGTCTGGATAACTGCCCGGATGAATTTAATCCCGACCAACTGGATCCGGACAACGACTCGGTCGGCAGTGTTTGTGATAACTGTGCAGCTACTGCGAACACCGATCAGCTTGACTCCGATCAGGACTCGGTTGGAAATGTTTGCGACAATTGCCCTGAAGGGCCGAATAGCGACCAGGCCGACAGCGATAGTGATATGGTCGGGGATGTCTGCGACAACTGTCCCCAGACCGCTAACTCAAGTCAGGCAGATTTTGACAGCGATCTGTTGGGCGACGATTGCGATAACTGCCCGGATGTGTCGAATAGCGAACAGGCCGACGGAGATGACGATTCTGTCGGAGATGTCTGTGATAACTGTCCGCTGACCGCCAACCCGGGCCAGGCAGACTTTGACAGCGACCTGTTGGGCGATGATTGCGATAACTGCCCGGATGTGTCGAATGGCGGACAGGACGACGGGGATGCGGATGATATCGGCGACTTGTGTGACAACTGTCCGGTCGTTTCGAACAACGACCAGTCGGATCTGGACGGCGATTTTATCGGCGATGTTTGTGATGCCTGTCCGAATGACTCCGCCAACGATTTTGATGGTGACGGGCTATGCGCCGATGTCGATAATTGCCCCGAGTTAGCCAACCAGGACCAGGCCGACAGTGACGGAGACTCGGTCGGCAATGTCTGTGATAACTGCCTCAACACACCCAACCCGGATCAAGCCGATGCCGACGAGGACGGACTGGGAGATGTTTGCGATGATTGTACCGATGCCGATCATGATGGAATCTGTTTAGGATTTGACAACTGTCCCGAAGACGCCAATCCCGATCAAGCCGACGGGGATGCCGACGAAGTCGGCGACGTCTGTGACAATTGCCCGACAATATCGAACGGCGACCAGGCCGATGACGATCAGGACGGCGCTGGTGATCTGTGCGATGTCTGTCCCTACGATCCCGATGATGACATCGATCAAGACGGGGCTTGCGCTGACAGTGACAACTGTCCCGAAGATGCCAATCCCGATCAAGCAGACGGGGATTCCGACGAAGTCGGCGATGTTTGTGACAACTGCCCGACAATATCGAACGGTGACCAGGCCGATGACGATCAAGACGGCGCTGGTGATCTGTGCGATGTCTGTCCCTACGATCCGGATGATGACATCGATCAAGACGGGGCTTGCGCCGACAGCGACAACTGTCCCGGCCAGTTCAATCCCCAGCAACTCGACTTCGATGACGACGGGCAAGGCGACGTCTGCGATTTGGATATTGACGGCGATGGTATTTATGAAGACGGCGACGCCAGCGGGACGGTCTCAGATAATCCCTGCGCGGCCGGTCAGACTCAAGACTGCGATGATAACTGCCTTTGGGCTTTCAATCCCCAACAGAATGATTTCGACTCGGACGGGATCGGCGATGCTTGTGAAGGCAGCGGAAATCTGTTGCTGTCCGAAATATGTCTGCGGCCGAGCCATGGCGAGTTTATCGAAATTTTCAATATGAGTGCTCAGCCGATTGATCTGGATGGTTATTATCTCTGGGATGCCACCAACCATTCCGAAGATTTGGAGTATTGGTTGATTGCCGGTCTGGCCGACCTGGGTGATGACGATTTTGCCGTGAAGTTTCCGCCAGGTTCATCAATAGGTCCGGGCGAATACAAAACTATCGCCGTCTCGCCTGTAACTGAGTTCAACAGCCGCCACAATCGAGCCCCGGATTTTGCCGTTTGTTCAGACGGCAGCGGAGCCACTTTGAATATGCTGCCGGCTTTCAACGGATCAGTCGGGGCCCAGGCCGGCCTCGAAGATGCCTCGGAGGTCGTGGTTCTCTTCTACTGGGACGGTAGCAGCGATCTCGTGCAAGATGTTGACTACTTTGTCTGGGCAGAGACCGAGGGCGAATTCATCGCCTGGTCCGACAAAACTGACCAAAGTGTCGGCTCGGCTACCTACCTGCCCGATACCGCCTACCAGCAGCAGGACTATCTTAATCCTCACGCGGCCAACCAGTCCTTCCAGCGCAAAAATTATGCAGAAGGCGCAGAAACCTGGTCGGGCGGCAACGGAATTAGCGGTCACGATGAAACCAGTGAGGATTTGTCGAACACCTGGACGGTGGGCTTGCCCAGCCCGGGGGATGACATCCGGACGGCCTGGATTATAACGCCGGGGGAGGGGATTGGCCCGCTCGAGGTAAGTTCGAGTCAATCAGTTTTTGTGTCCCTGGCAGATATCCAGGCTCAAACAGGCGAGCCCGGGCTGAGCGTCGGCAGCAGCAACTACACCTTGGCGTTTCTCTACGACACTTTATGGACAACCGGTATCAATGTTAATGATGACCTGGCCTTCGATGCCCAGGACCACATAATTTCTATGACCGCCCGCGACGGTTTGAATGCCCGCACCCAAGAGGATCTGGGTGTCGGGTCTATGCTCAGCCAGGTCCACTCGTTTGCGGCCTACCAGAACCCGGATCGTTCCGCCATTGTTTCGCCTTACGGCGAATTTCCCGGGGGGCGCATGGAGTATTACTTCACCCGGGGCCTGTTTATCGGCTACGACGAAATCGATACGGCGACTTTCTTCACGATCACCCGGCCCTATCCCCAGCCGCCCGATGGACTGATTAATCCGGCGGCCGCCAGGCTGACTTTCGGATCAACAACCATCCAATGCGGCAACGGTTACGAGACTGGCTCCTTGATTGGAGTTCACCGCGGTGCCTTGGGCCAAGCCGACTGGACTTATAGCCTCCTCGCCGAAGTAGATACACCCTACGGACCAATGGAGCTGCAATTCTATCTGGACTCTTATCGTATCCTGGGTATGGAGTTTCTTGGCGGTGATGATGTTATTTTCGTAGTCGATCTGAATCGACTAATCACAGTCTCTCTATATGCTCCCTACTATGGAAAAACAGCCGCCGGCAACGGCATAGGAAGCAGCAAAGCCGAATGGGAAGCAGAGCTCGGCCCGCCGCTTAGCATCACAGAAGGCCTGGCGGTCTACCAGGCTTCGCCGACCAACAAATTTGCGATCAATTTCACAAACGATGGAGCCAGTCAGGACGATGTCGCTGTATTACTGTTCTTGAACTATCAGGGGAACTAAGCCGCACCCATCTGATCTTCTGGCGTTGCCCCCAACCCCCAACAAACGGGGGCGGTACTAACCACCGAAACTGGACAATTTTCCAACTCGATCACCGGTAGGCCTTGGTTTCATTTCTTGTTGATCTTGTTACTGGTGTATGATAATATCGTAACATGATACAGAGCTTTGCCAACCGCCTGGCCGAGGATCTGTTTGACGACAAAGATACAAAAGCGACAAGACACTTGCCTGTTGAGTTGCGGCGCAGGGCCAGACGAAAGCTTCTTTATCTCCACGACGCTGCGGAGTTAAGAGACTTGCGCATGCCCCCGGCAAACCGGCTGGAGTTACTCAGGGGCAAGTGGAAAGGGTTTCGTTCGATTCGCGTCAATGATCAATGGCGGATCGTTTTTCGATGGCAAAACGGTAATGCATTCGAAGTGCAGGTGATTGACTATCACTGATTGGAGAGATGTCATGAGGCAGCCAAGCAATCCATTTCACCCTGGAGAATTCCTTCTTGAGGAATTTCTGAAGCCAGCGGGCATGACCCAGACTGCTTTTGCAGAAAAAATTGGCTGGACCCGCACACGACTAAGTGAGTTTGTTAACGGCAAACGCGGAGTAACGGCCGACGCCGCCCTGGACCTGGCGCAGGCATTGGGAACATCCGCCAAACTATGGATGAATCTTCAAGCAACCCTGGATTTGCACCGGGCCATGCAGCGCAGAAAAAGGGTTGCATGAGGCGTAGCTTCTTGAAAAGTACGGGCCAGCAGGGTGGTGCCGTCCAGTAACTCTCCAACGCGATTTTTTTTGGGGGCTTGCCTGAGCGGGGCTGGCGTAGTATGCAATGAGTAACGATCTGTAGATTTACACCCAAGAGGGTCGTACATGCTGCGTGAAGTCAGCCATATCAATCAGAAGGCCGACAAACCTTTTCAGCGCTGGTTTACCGACGACTACTTCGATTTGTTTGTCTGGTTCGATGATGCTGACGAAATTATCCAGTTTCAGTTGGCCTATAAGAAAAATACCGCCGATGAGAAAACGCTGATTTGGAAAGCGGAATCCGGCTACGATCACTTCGGTATTGATGACGGCGAAAACGCGGGCCGGATTAAGGCGGCACCCATCCTGGTAGCCGACGGCATTTTTGACTGCCGGAAGGTTGCCGACCGGTTCAGCGAACGAAGCGGTTCTATCGATCAAGGAGTTGCTACTTTTGTAGAGCAAAAATTACTGGCCTATTCCGACCTGAAGGGAGACAGCCCTGAGTAAAGATCAAAAATATATCCTAGCCGTCGACCTGGGTACTTCCGGCCCGAAGGTCGCGCTTGTTTCGTCTGACGGAGAAGTTATCGGCAGCGATTTTGAACCAAACCGGCTGATTCTGCTGCCCGACGGGGGCGCCGAACAGGACCCTGACGACTGGTGGACGGCAATAATGACAGCCGCCAAAAGGCTGATTGCCAAGAAGCTGGTTGCCACTGAAAACATCACTGCCATTTGTTGCACGGCTCAGTGGGCGGGCACGGTCCCGGTGGACAAGCAGGGCCGGCACCTGATGAATGCCATCATCTGGATGGATTCAAGGGGAGCTGACTACACCAAGCAAATGATCTCGGGTCTGATTAATATCGAAGGCTACGAGTTGTTTAAGGCAATTCGCTGGCTTCGCTTGACTGGCGGCGCACCATCCCAATCCGGCAAAGATCCGGTAGGCCACATTCTATATTTACAGGACAAACATCCCGAGATATGTAAACAAACCTTCAAGTTCCTCGAACCCAAAGACTATCTCAATCTGAGGCTGACTGGTAAGTTTGCGGCTTCGTATGATTCGATTACGCTGCATTGGTGTACCGACAACCGGGATCTTTCACGAGTTCATTACGACGACAGACTGATTTCTATGATTGGGATCGAGCGCGACCAGTTGCCCGAATTGAAGCGCGCGGTCGATATTCTTGGTGTGATCAAGCCGGAAGTTGCCGATCAGTTGGGCTTGAGCAAAAGTGTCCAGGTAGTCATGGGCACTCCCGACGTTCAGTCGGCCGCGCTTGGTTCCGGAGCAGTCGAGGACTATGCCCTGGTTGACCTGTCATGTTCCTTATAAAAAAACGGATTTGCTGCATAACATGGCGTCATTGCCGTCCGCCATTCCAGATAGGTATTTAGTCGGCAACTCTCAGGAAATAGCCGGGGCCGCGTTTGATTTTCTGATCAACAATATTCTATTTTGTGACGACGAACTCGAGACCGGTAAAAAACCGGATAATGTGCATCAGATTCTATGTAAAATCGCGTCACGAGTTCCGGCCGGCAGCGATAAACTGATTTTCACTCCCTGGCTGTACGGTGAACGCACGCCGGTTGAAGATGCTACTCTACGAGGCGGTTTTTTCAACCAGTCACTGAAAACCACACGCGAGCATTATGCCCGGGCGGTGCTCGAGGGCGTAGCCTATAACGCCAGGTGGTTGCTGACTTATGTCGAAAAATTTATCAAGCAGCGACTTAAGCGTATCGATATAATAGGGGGCGGCGCCCAGTCTGATACCTGGTGTCAGATTATTGCGGATGTTCTCGATCGACCGGTCGGACAAGTCGCCAATCCGATCCAGGCCAATGTTCGCGGGGCCGGTCTGCTGGGTGCAGTTTCTATGGGTTACCTGAGCTTTAAAGATATACCCGGACGAGTCGAGATCGAGAACACCTACCAGCCGAACCCCGCCAATCGCGAAATCTACGACGAATTGTATGACGCTTTTTTACAGATCTATAAGGCCAACAAGAAGATCTATGCCAGATTGAACCGCACGCAAAAGTAACGATCTTGGGCGACAGGAGCTCATGATGACCGTAAAAGACTATTTCTTGAAACAACTTGACCGGGTTGATCCGCGCGTATTTGCAACCATCATGAAGGTCGCCAAGACCATTCCGTTCGTCAAGAAGAAGCTGGACAAAGAATATGACAAGATGATGGCTGACCTCGAGGACACCCTAAAACCCTATCGAGACGAATATACTCGTTTTCATCGCCTACCCGAAAAGGGTCGCAAGCGGCAGGCGATCCTGGATGAGATCCACGACTTGAACGAAAAAGAGGAGTCGCGCTGGAAAGACGGGTTTGTGTCCGGGGCCGTCTATCACGGCGATGACGAGCATACCGATTTTTTGAGTGAAGTATACAAAGTTACTTCACAATGCAATCCGTTACATTCAGATCTATGGCCCAGTACGACCAAGTACGAGGCCGAAATAGTTTCGATGACCGCCCATATGCTGGGAGCCGAGCAGGTCGGCACTCCGGACGGAATTTGCGGCACGGTCTCTTCCGGGGGGACCGAGAGTATCATGCTGGCCATGAAAACCTATCGTGACCGGGCCCGAGATCGTAAAAAGATTTATCGGCCAAACATGATTGTTCCGACTACGGTTCATGCCGCTTTCGACAAAGCGGCTCAGTACTTCGGCATCAAGCAGATACGGGTTCCGGTCGGCAGCGACTGCCGTGCTGATCTGCACAAAACTAAAAAGGCGATTAATCGAAACACGATTGTGATTGTCGGTTCGGCGCCTTCGTTTCCCCATGGAGTTGTCGATCCGATTGAAGAACTGTCGGAGTTAGCTAGAAGAAGAGGAATCGGTTTTCACACCGATGCTTGTCTGGGCGGTTTCGTTTTGCCCTGGGCCGTCAAACTCGGTTATAAAGTGCCGGCTTTTGATTTCAGCCTGCCGGGCGTAACGAGTATGTCGGCCGACACTCATAAATATGGCTATGCCGCCAAAGGAACTTCAGTAGTTTTGTACCGCGGAATGGATCTGCGTCACTATCAGTATTTCACGGCGACCGACTGGCCCGGGGGTATGTATTTCTCGCCGACCTTCGCCGGTTCGCGGCCGGGTGCCTTGAGTTCAGCCTGCTGGGCGGCTCTGCTTTCTATGGGTGAGAGCGGCTATATGGATGCTACTCGCAAGATATTGGAGACGGCCGACAAGATTCGGGCGGGCATGGCCGAAATCAGCCAACTCCGCATACTTGGAGATCCTCTTTGGGTGATTTCTTTCGACTCCGAGTCGCTGGATGTATACAAAATCATGGATTTCATGACCAAGCGCCACTGGAACCTGAATGGCTTGCACAAGCCGTCGGCAGTCCACCTGTGTATCACTCTCAGGCACACCAAGCCCGGCGTGGCCGAGCGATTCCTGGACGATTTACGTAAGGCTGTTGCCTATGTCGAGGCCAATCCGCAAGAGAAGGGTGGCATGGCCCCGGTCTATGGCTTGGCCGCCACAATACCTTTCAGGACCGAGGTCGGTGAACTGCTGACTCGTTACATGGATCTGATTTATAAAGTCTAGCTAGCGACTGGCGAGGATCATCAGGTTTCGCGGAGTAACTTCAGTTTTTGGTGCCAACCAAGATGAAGAAGCCTTGTTTTACCTGGCGACCAAACAGATTGACCGAAAGATCTTGACAGACATGTCTTTGGTTGTTAGACAAATCTAACAGGAGTAAGTGTGAAGTAAATGAGTCCAAAACTTGAAAAGACACCATTAACGGATGCCCTGGAAGATTATCTGGAGACTATCTATTTACTGGTTCGCGATAAGGAATTTGCCAGGGTGAAGGATATCGCCAAAGCTAGGAGTGTAAAATCGGCTTCGGTGTCTCCCGCCATGCGACGCCTTGCGGAGATGGGCCTTATTAAGTACATGCAGCGTGAGTACATCGGCTTGACAGAAGCAGGTGAACAACAGGCTCGGCGGATCTACGCAAAGCACCAACTCCTAACTCGCTTTTTCGAAGATATCCTCGACATGTCGCCCAAGGCCGCCCGGATTGATGCCTGTGCTATGGAACATAGCCTGTCCCCCCAAGCAATGGATCGACTGGCACGGTTTTTTGAATTCATTGGAGTTTGTTCTGAAGGAAAGGAGTTCGTGGAGAAGTTTCATAAATGCGGTCTGGTACATGATGACAAATCCTTCAACCATGGCGAGTGTTCCTCTGAGTTGATGCCAGACGAACAATCGAAGGAACACATTATAAGTGTCGCAGATCTTCAACCTGGCGAGAAGGGCAGTGTCACCCACGTGAACGGGCATGGAGCTATCCGACAGCGCCTGCTGGACATGGGTATCCTGCCGAAGGTGATTGTCGAGGTCGAACGAGTTGCTCCTTCTGGTGATCCGATATGGATCAAGCTTCAGGGTTTTCAACTCTCATTACGCCGAAAGGAAGCCGATGCTATCTTGGTAATATCCGGATAAATTTTTTTGCTTCGATATGTAGATGCCTCTAACAAACAATGACAAGGCTACAAAGGCTATTCATGAATGAAATTTCAAGCGTAAAGGTTGCCCTGGCCGGAAATCCCAACGCGGGCAAAACATCGATCTTCAATGCACTAACCGGTGCGCGTCAGCATGTCGGCAACTATCCCGGGGTCACCGTTGAAAAACGTGAGGGCATTTATTGCCAAGACCGCAATCGATTTGACGTCATCGATTTGCCGGGGACCTACAGTCTGGCTTCTTTTTCTCCCGAAGAACAAATCGCCCAGGATGAATTACTGAACGGCAAGCCGGATGTCGTTGTAGTGATTGTCGATTCGACCACCCTAGAAAGAAGCCTGGTCTTTCTGGCTCAGGTCATGCAGTTGGGCGCCAATCCGGTTCTTTGCCTGAACATGTCAGATGAAGCGGAAAAAGTCGGTCAGATAATCGATCTGAAGTTACTTCGAGACCTCTTGGGTTTTCCGGTCGTTCAAACCACCGGTCATAAAGGTATCGGTGTTGATCATCTGAAAGCGGCGGTTGTTCAGGCGGTCACTTCACCGATAACCGAAAGCCGCCTGGTACTCGGCCGGCGTCTGGACGTGGCCGTCGCGGCCATCTTGGAAGAACTGGTAAATACCGAATTGGACCCAGCCAGCTTTGGTTGGGTGGCAATCAGACTTCTCTGCGGTGATCAGACTCGGCTGGATAAAGTTCGCAGTCAGGGCCAGGCTGGAGAGAAAGCTATTGAACGCGCAGCAAACCTGCGAGCCAGAATCGAAGCCCAGACCGGTCAGGACATCTCCCTGTTCCTGATGGAACGCTACTATGGCTTTGTAGACGGACTCCTCAAAGAAGTTCTCAAGACCCATGCGCGAATTGACTCACGCGAAGTTTCCGATCGAATCGACTCGATCCTGGTTAATCGGATTCTAGGAATCCCGTTTTTCCTGGCCGTCATGTACGCAATCTTCTGGCTTACATTTACATTGGGCGAATATCCAATTGGCTGGCTCGAGTCGGGATTCAGTATATTGCGTGAATGGGTTGCAAACCTGTGGTCGCCAAAGTCGGAAACCTTTTTTCGTTCGCTGTTAGTTGACGGGATCATTGGCGGAGTCGGCGGAGTAGTTGTCTTCTTACCCAACATTGTTTTGCTTTTTCTGGGATTGGCTTTTCTCGAAGACACCGGCTACATGGCCCGGGCCGCCTTTATAGTGGATCACCTGATGCATCGCTTTGGCCTGCACGGCAAGAGCTTTATTCCGATGGTGACCGGATTTGGATGCTCGATTCCAGGCATCATGGCGACCCGCACTCTGGAAAACGAAAAAGATCGTCTGACCACCATGCTGGTCTTGCCGCTGATGTCCTGCGGCGCCCGATTGCCAATCTGGATGTTGTTGATCCCGGCTTTTTTTTCGCCGGCCTGGCAGGCCCCGATGCTGTGGATAATTTACATGATTGGAATATTGCTGGCTCTAGTACTTGCGCTAATTTTGCGCAAGTCAATTTTGAAAGGGATCGATGCTCCCTTTGTTATGGAATTGCCTCCTTATCGCTTGCCGACTATCCGGGCGATAGTTGTCAAGATGGTCGAACGTTCGTGGGTTTATTTACGCAAGGCCGGTACGGTTATTCTGGGTATTTCTATTCTCATGTGGTTCCTGACCTCCTATCCCAAGCCCGATAAAAATGAGAACAATAATCCAGAAAGCCAACCGATCGAAGAACTCGAACACCGGCAAGCAGCCCGAGATTTGAGATACTCCATCGCCGGTCGCATTGGCGGCGCCCTCGAACCCTTGATCAAGCCGCTCGGTTTCGACTGGAAGATCGGCACCGCCATCATTGGAGCCTTCGCGGCCAAGGAAGTCTTTGTTTCCCAGTTGGGGATTGTCTATTCTCTGGGTGAAACCAACGAAGAATCCGAGAGCCTGCGAGACTTACTCCGGGAGGCCTACTCACCGTTGACCGGCCTTTCGTTGATGCTATTTATGCTCATTTCGGCGCCCTGTATGGCCACTATAGCCGTTACTCGCCGCGAATCGGGGAGTTGGAAGTGGGCAATCTTGCAACTCGGGGGCCTGACCATTATCGCTTACATCATCTCACTGATCGTTTACCAGATCGGCAGCCTGATGGTCTGAAGGAGCAGCACAATGCAAAAATCATCAACCGGCAGCCTTCTTGTCCTTACTCTGAGCCTGATTCTTATGGACCGCAGCCCGATTCAGGCAGCCGATACTGTCGAAACATGGGCAGTCTGGGCAACCAACGTCGATTTCTACCTGGGCTTCGAAGGAATCGGTCCAAAAGAACACGATCGAAAAATCTATGGAGATATCATGCTGGGATACGGGCTGCTGAACCGTTTTTCGGCCTACCTGGGGACTACCCTGCTGGGTAACGAGTACTTCTCGGACGGTTCAGCAGAATTCTATTTGGGCATTTTCGGCACACCGGTGGATAGCAGCCATTTCGATCTCGACATGTTTCTGGACATTAGTATCGGCGGTCCAGGGTTGTCTCAGTTTCAGCTTCAACCGTCAATAGAACTTAACTTCGACCTAGAGCCCGAACAGCGATCTGGGGGCCTGTATCTGAGAGCTGGAGTTGCATTGTATGCACAGGATCAATCCAGCCCATCCCCCGCTGATCAAGAAATTGGTTTTCACGTCGAAACCACACTGGGTGCCTACTACACCATCAAAGAGGACCATCAGATCTTGTTAGAGTACAACATGAGGCATATGCTTAGCCCTGGCGACGACCGGTCAGCCGTCGAAGTAGGCGGAATCGCCCTGGGCTACAATGTCACTATCGATGATTCGCTGGAGATCATCAGTCAGCTTTTTTTCGATATCCCGCAAATTGACGAACCCTTCTCGACCGGTATCATGCTTGGCCTGATTGCCACTTTGCCGTCTTGTCATCATTGAGCTGAGTTGACTGGAAATACAATTACACGTAACTTGGTGTTTTGCGTGTCGGGTGCAGCCAGATGAAATAAAGAGTCAGACTGGCTGACCAAACCGGAGCCTGGCGGCGATACTGACAGATTGACCAAGAAAGAAAGTAAGAAAATGAGATGTAGCGAGACGGGACAGATTATTCAGCGGAAATGAGCTACTTCACCATTACAGGAATTGCCTTCGGTTTGGCCATGGACGCTATGGTGGTATCCGTTGCCAGCGGCATATACATTTCCAAAATCACTCCAAGACATGTATTTCGTCTCGCTTTCCATTTTGGGCTATTCCAGGCGATCATGCCCATTATCGGGTGGCTTATCGGAAACAGTTTTGCAGCCTATATCACCGGTTGGGATCACTGGGTTGCATTTGGTCTGCTCTTTCTAATCGGCGGGAAAATGGGATTCGAGGGAATCAAAGGCGATGAGCAAGAGTTGTCTACGGATCCCAGTCGCGGCATTTTGCTTATAACCCTCGCTATCGCGACAAGCATAGATGCTCTTGCCGTAGGCCTTAGCCTTGCCATGCTTGAAGTGAGTATTTGGCTGCCCAGTATAATTATTGGCCTCATAACAGGTGGACTGTCTACTTTAGGGGTGCTTTTCGGAAATCGTATCGGAAATCGATGGCGTCGTTGTGCTACACTATTCGGAGGTTGTGTGCTCATTCTGATCGGTCTGAAAATCCTGGTTTCTCATCTGTCATAGTTATTTGTTGTTGAACTTGTCTTTTTGATTCTCGCCTTCAACAAGAAAAAGGCGGCATGGCCCCAGTTTATGGCCTGGCAGCCACGATACCTTTCAGGACCGAGGTCGGCGAGCTGCTGACTCGTTACATGGATTTGATTTACAAGGTTTAGCGACTGGCCAGGATCATCAGGTTTCGCGGAGTAACTTCTGGTGCACAGAAGGTTCCGCCGGCTACTCGATATCCGGATTCATTCAGGAACAACATACGATCCAGTAATAACCAACTTTCCAGCGGCCGCCGGAACAAGCCCCTTACCAGACCGAGGGCCCTAACGGTAACCAAGCGTTGCCAGCCATCGCGTTCGGCCTTGGCTGCGTCGAAACCGGTTGGCATAGACAGTAACTCACGTTCAGCAAGCTTGTGGCAGAACGACTCGAAACTGCCGGTCAACCAGGCGCGCGGGACCGGTCCAAGTGAGCGATAACGATCATCTCCGCTAGCCTCGCGCAACATGAGGTCCAGGCCCAGACGCCAGGCCTGTTCCCTGCGACGAATGTTTTTGCGTCCTTGAGTAGCCACAACTTCATCGAAGGCAACCAGGCGCAGGTGGTGTTTGCCGAACTCGAGGGAAAGCTTTTGGGCCGCTTGCGACATAGGCCGGTAATGCTGACCGGCGATACGATGGTAACAGCAGGGCGCCACGGCCAGGAAATCAATTGAGTGTCGGACAGCCTGTACGATCAGCTGCATATGCAGTTGGCCACATGCATGTAGCGCGACAACCCCGCCACCGACATTAAACTCATCCGTCAGATCCGTCTCGAGCACATCTGCATTTACGAATTCGACTTCGAGACCGGCTCGATCCGCCAGCTCTCCACCTTGTTGGCACAGGCGCAGATCGCTTTCGATACATCTGACCGGGCTGGCGGTCAGCTCGCTCAGAGTTCTCCCGAGGTGGCCCTTGCCCGCGCACCAATCGAGCCAAATTGAACGTTTTCGAGGATGGTGGGCAATAACTGCGGCCGTGAAATGCTTGACCTGTTCCCATTTTCTGCCGGGTACCCGGCGGGGTCGCTTTAATCCGTCAATTGCGGGCCGATTAGTTTCTAACTCGGGCCAGCTGGAATACCCCAGGGCTTGACTGGCCCATTGCCCGAAAGGTTCGGGCATGTCGGTAAAGTCGCTTGGCTGGGATTCATAGGCATCGATTTGATCTTGGGTTAGATTTCTAAGCACGCGGGCCACGGCCGGATAGTCTTTTTCCCAAGCGACCGGCAATTCGACAAAGGGTCTTTGAGACCATAACGGGGTTAAAAGCTGTAACCACACGGAAAGGTTTGAGAAATGCTCTCGGCGGTCAATTGAGTCAAAAGTCTTGGTCTGGTCGAATTGCGGCACACGACAATCGTACTCAAAACTGATTTTTGTTCAAGCCCGCGTGAAAAAAATTGTCTTTGTCTATTTTGAAATCAATACTTGACCCAAAAGTTAAGAATGACGATCCTAGTAGCTAGGGATTCATTGTGAAAGGGACTAAAATGATGTTGTTGAAAAGAGGCTGGATGGTTTTGCTTATGCTGGTGTTTTTTACGATTGGTGTAAGCGGTTGTAGCTCTGATACTTCGTCGGGAAACCCGGATGCAGATGGGTTTGCCGACGGAATAACAGGTGATGGTAATTCAGACGGTCAAGCCGGTGATGACGGCGGCCTGGATGCCGCCGACGAACCGACCGATCCATGCTTGAACCATAATTGTCCCGACGACCAGCATTGCGAGGACGACTCCGGTGCTGCAGTCTGCGTGAACAACAACTGCGTCGATCTGAATTGTTCCGCCACCCAAGAATGTGTCGAGACGCTCGGTGGCGGTGCCGTCTGCGAAGATATCGGTTGCAATTCAGATCTGGATTGTCCGCTTGAGCGGTTTTGTAATGGAACTATCTGTGTCGATGACATTTGTACGGCTGGCTTCCGCCGCTGTGCCGCAGACAGTGTCCAGGAATGTGCCTCGAACGGCAGCGGCTTTGTTGCCAGGTTCACTTGTGGCAGCCCGGGATATTTCGAAAGCTTATGTGTCGACGACGGACAGGGCAACGCTTATTGCACCTGCGAAGACGACTGGGATTGTCCCGAATGGATGCACTGTGAACTGGGGGTTTGCCTCGGCACCGGTACCGAACCGACTTGTCGCCTGCCGGCCGAACCAATGACCAATGTTCTGCCGACCCAGGAGATCGTCTGGGGCGGCACCGCTGCCGACACGACCGCCGTGGGAAGCCCATTTTCAGCGGCCGGTCAAATTGTTATGACACCCATCGTCGCCAATCTCGACGACGATAACGGCGATGGTTTCATCAACGAGAGTGATTTTCCCGAGATCATTTTTCTGACATTTCGAATCTCGGGTGAATACACGCTCAACGGTATTCTGCGGGCCATTCACGGCGGCGGGCCGAATAAAGGCGATGATTTTTTCGCGGTTTGCGGGTCGCTCACCTGGCACGAAGGTGACGACATCGATATGGCCTGTAGCTACGCCAACGCAGACCTCGACTCGACTGCCAGCCTGGCGGTTGGCGATCTCGACTATGACGGAGTCCCCGAAATTGTGGCACTTAGCGAGACCGTCTCCGGCAACGACAAGATCAACATTTACAGCAACACCGGTGATTTAATTTCCAGCAATACCGGCGGCAATATGCAAGGAGCCAACCCGGCGCCCTCACTGGCCAACGTAGATAATCAGGGTTTTGCAGAAATCGTCATCGGCCGCAATATATTCACATTGGAGAAAAACGCTGAAGACAAGCTCGTTGTTCTGGATCGTTTCGAAGGAGACCAGACAGTCGGCAAGAATGGGCAGGGCCCGATTTCTTGTGTGGCCAACCTGGTCGGGGACGAAAAGCAGGAGATTGTGTGCGGGACCGTCGTTTATCGAATGCCCAATCCGCCGGCCGGTGTTACCAAGCAATCGGAGTGCAGCGGGGCCGAGGTCGACCCCGACGAAGTGGCTTTTTGCAACGGCCAGCTGATAGTCGTCTGGGATGCCGAGGTGGTCAACGGCAGCGTTTCACAACGCGAAGGTTTCTGTGCCGTAGCCGATGTTTTGGGCGTCGACCCCTATACGGCGCCCGGCCCGGACAACCCGCTGGATGGCCGGCCTGAAGTCCTGCTTATCGCCAACGGCCGATTGGAGATTTTTGCCGGGTCAACCGGGGTCATGTATCGCGATATCGACATTCAAAACGGTGCTCGCGGGGGAGCTCCCAATGTTGACGATTTCGATGGAGATGGTTTTCCGGAGTTGGGGACCGCTTTCGAGACCAGATATGTTCTTTATGATTTTCAGGAACCGACGGCCAACTGCCCGGATTGGCCGGGAGTCATGCAGGAGGGCCAGCCCCCGCCGGCTGAAAATCTTCCGCGCACACCGGGCGGGGTTTGCAGCACTGATTCGGATTGTGTTGCTTCAGAAGCGGTCTGTAACACGCAGATATCCCAGTGTGTCTGTCTGCACAATGGTTGGCAGAGTGGCACCGAAGACGATTCAAGCCGAGTTACCGGCTCGAGCGTCTTCGACTTCAACGGTGACGGGGGAGCCGAGGTTATTTACAACGATGAATGCCGTTTCCGGATATATAACGGTTTAGACGGCGAAATACTTTTCTCCGAACCGTCTGAGAGCCGGACCAGAGTCGAATATCCAATTGTGGCCGATGTCGATAACGACGGTAATGCCGAGATCGTCTTTGGAACATCCAACGAGTCAGGCTTCTGTTCTGAAAACCTGGATAGTCAGTACAACAACGGTCTGGAAGTTTGGGGAGACGCTGGAGATTACTGGGTGTCGGCTCGACGGATCTGGAACCAGCACTCTTATCATGTCACCAACATCATGGAGGACGGCAGTATCCCGATCAAAGAACCGGAAAGCTGGAAAGATTTCAACGGGCGAATCTACAATACTTATAGATCGAACCCTCGTTCGTTCAACACCGCCCCTGATTTGATTTTGACCGCTATTCAGTTTTCGTCTCCCGATGCTACTTGCGGCCAGCTCTCATTGAACCTGGACATCACTGTGCAGGTCGAAAACGCGGGCGATCTCAGAGTCGGGCCGTCTTTAGTAATAGCCTTCGAAGGCACCTGGAATGACCCGGCCCTGACTGAAATGCTAAACGACGACTTGGGTTTGCCGTTGCAGTATGTGCTGCAAAACCCGCTCGAGCCTGGAGATATCACTCTGATTTCGGTTTCCTACAATGCCGCCAACAACACTCCGGGTAGTTTGCCCGATATCATTCGAGCAATCGTCGATGCCCAAGAACAAGAGCGTGAATGTCACGAGGACAACAATGATATCTCGGCCCCGGTCACTCCGGGGGTTGAGGCCGCCGACCTGCGGATTGAATTGGGTGCAATCAACGACAACTTGTGTCCGGACCCGACCGTAGAAACGACCGTATACAACGACGGATCATTAGCGGCCAGCAACATTCTGGTTCGCTATTACGCCGGAGATCCCGACCAGGGCGGCACAGCCTTGCATGAACAAGTTATCCCTGGGCCGCTCGCGCCGAACACGAGTACGACATTTACAGCCACGATTCCCAATTTCCCGGCCCGCCTGATAACCGTTTATGCTGTTGTCGACCCGGACAACACTATCTTCGAGTGCAATGACGGAGACAACAAAGCCGCCGGCGATCAAATTATTTGTTACGAGACTTGACGGTCGCGATTTGCTATTTCTTCCAGCGCACGAACTTGGCCGTCGTACTGACTGAGTGGGTACTTCCGGCGACGCTGCCGGCAAATTCGCAAACCAGATCACCCGGCGGGCCGTCGAACTTACTAATTCGCTTATTAAGACACACCTTTCGAATACAGGCTTGAATTGCCTTGTCGGTGTTGGGTAGCTTGGCCTCGATCTTTGTGACCTTTCCATATTCATCAACCTGCATGACTATCCTGCCGGCCACCTGGCCGATGAACTCGGCCCGGGTATAGCATTTCACTATTCCCCGACAGGCATATTTTCCATAGCCTTTGATTTTTTTGGATATTGAAACCTTACTGCTTTCCGGTTGAACACGTGGTTCGACAGCTGACTGCTGGGGGGTGTCGGGCTGTGAATCAGCCCAGCCTATCGAGTAGGCTACAAGAGGCTGCAAGCTGGCCACGATAACCAGTATCAGCCCGGTTGGAACTCCTGCACGACCTAAGCTGGTGGCATTATAGCTGCGAACACTGTGGCCGCCTCCACCGGAACTGGTAATTGTAGCCGCCCCAAGCTTGCCGCGCAGGAGTTTATAGGCGCTGGCCAGAGCGATGAACGGCCCGGCTAAGGGAACCAGGCCCATCATCATCGGAAAGAAAGTCTCGAAAAGAATTCGTTCTCCGGCAACTCCGGTCAGACGTATCAGCGCAATGTGTCCACAGATGATGCCGGCCACGATTGCCGCACCGCCGGTAATGAAAAAGGGAAGGTGGGGAAAATCTTTGTATTCAGAAAAAACCAGCAAGAATGCAAAGGCCAAGCTTCCGAAAGCCACAATTGCAAAGAAAAAGGTTATTTTATACGCTGTCTGTCCTCTTTGACTCGCCATTGTTCACGCATTACCGTTTGGCAGGTAGAAGATCTTCCAGTCTGGTTTTAGTGCCCTTTTTTCTTTTTGCCACTATTTCTTTGAACTTCTCCGGATCGGACAGGATCTCGATTCTCTGTTCGATCGCCTTCCGATCGGGTGCACCGGGGCGTTCTTTGATGTATGTTTTATAAGCGGCTATTGCTCTCGAGGGAGGAGTCGCTTGATCGGGCGAGTTGGCCAGTTTATCTAAATGAGTTTCATAGAAACATTCGCCAAGCAGCATCCAGACAGTTTTACGGTTGATTTCTTCGAGGTGCCCCTGGTGCTCAATCGCCAAATCGAAGGCCTTAACCGCATCGTCGTATTGTTTGAGATGCCAGTAAATCTTGCCCTTGTTGAAATATGCGTTGGCTTCCTGGTTGTCCAACTCGATTGTTCTGTCAAAGGCTGCAATGGCTTCATCCCAGCGATGACGCTCGGCCAGACAAATTCCGCGGTGGTAATGCGAATGGATGTGTTCCGGGTCGGCCAGCAGGGCTTCATCCAGTATCTTCAGGGCGCCGTCGAACTTTTCCTGGTTCATCAATTCCTTGGCCTGGTTAACCAAGCGACTAGCCTTGTCGGCGTATTGATAAATGAGCTTTCCGGCCAAGGCTGACAAAAGCACAATAAAAATGATCAGTCCGGCTCGAACTCTTCCGTAGTTATTTGCGTATTTTTTCACTGGTTTCATCCTCACTCGATAGTTCCTTGTTCAAACGGGCTAGAATCTTATCGGCGTATTTAACCGAGCGACGCTGCCATTGGGCTATCAGGTCTGATTGTTCGCTCTGACTCAGATCGCCATGTTTTCCGAGTCTCCTGATTCTTTCAGCAACTCCAGTTGCCAGGGTTATTCCGGCGGCGACCGAGATGTTCAATGACTGGGAAAAGCCCAGCATTGGAATATGAAAACTACCGCTGGCATTCTTTTGCATTGCCTGGCTGGGACCTTCGTGCTCATTGCCGAATACCAAGGCAATTGGCTTTTGCCAAGTAACTTCACTGACCTCGATGCTACCCGGTGCGGGGTTGGCCAACCAGATTTCCAGCCGACTGGCTGCGAGGGCCGCGATGCAATCTTCCGGCTGGAGATAACGGTGTATGTCGAGCCACTTCTCGGCTCCCTGAGTTACACTGGACCCAATCCGAAACGGGGCATGTGTCTCGATAACATGCAGATCCAGGATGCCGAAACCTTCGCAGGAACGTACAACCGCGCTTAGATTGTGCTGATCATGAACTCCGTCCAGCACGATGGCCAGGGACCTGGTACGTTGAGCGGCCGCCTTTTGAAGGCGATCAGCTCTGGAAGGGAGCATAAACGGCTCGAGCGGAAATTCTTGAATCATTATGGGTTCAAAATGCCAGGCTAACTACACGAGTGTCAAGGAGTTATCATTCGATTCCGGAATGAGTTGAAAATTCACCACCCGTGGCATATATACTTTTTGTTCTGTCCAAGGCTTTCAATCCCCCGTCCAGCGGGAAAGGAGCTCGTAATGGAACTTGAGATCCAGAAAGTAGATTCAGCCAATAAAAAAGAGATTCCCAATGACGACTCGTCGCTGGGGTTCGGTCAGAAGTTTTCGGACCACATGTTCATGATGGAATATGAACGCGGCAAGGGTTGGCATAGTCCCAGAATTGAACCCTACCGGCAACTCCAGCTGGATCCGGCAGCCATGGTGCTGCACTATGGACAGGAGGTTTTTGAAGGCCTGAAAGCCTACCGGGGAAAGGACGCCGGATTATACTTGTTCAGATACGAGGACAACCTGAGAAGGTTCAACAGGTCATGTGATCGTATGGTCATTCCGCCGAATTCCCAAAAGCCCGGGCTGCGCACTCTACTTGCGGCCAACCGTTATTGCAGTTGATCCGTTTTTGGGCGTCAAGCCGGCAGAACGCTACTTGTTTTATATTATATGCGGGCCAGTCGGCGCCTATTACCCGGAAGGATTCAACCCGATCAGTATTTTCATATCCGACCAGTATGTCCGCGCAGTTCGCGGTGGAATTGGCGAGGCCAAAACTGGAGGTAACTATGCCGCCAGTTTGTTGGCCCAGATGGAAGCCAAAGAAAAAGGATTCTCCCAAGTACTTTGGCTCGACGCCATTGAGCGAAAGTATGTTGAAGAAGTCGGCACGATGAATATCTTTTTCAAGTTCGGCGATGAAGTCGTGACCAGCCCTTTAACCGGCAGCATCCTGCCGGGGATTACCCGGGATTCAGTCATTCAGCTATTGAAGAAGTGGGGTGTCAAAGTTGTCGAACGTCTCTTTACGATTGACGATGTGCTCAAGGCACAAACCGAGGGAAGCCTGAGCGAAGTTTTCGGTAGTGGTACGGCTGCTATTATATCGCCGGTTGGAAGTATCAGATACAAAGACAAAGACTTCCAGATCGGTGATGGAAAAACCGGTCAGTTGTCACAGAAAATTTACGACCACCTGCTTGCACTGCAGTATGGATATGAAGAAGACACTTTTGGCTGGATAGAGAAAATTGGCTAAGGATCAATCCTTACCAAAATCACCGTAATATTGTCCTTGCCGCCCCGCCGCAGAGCTAAATCAATGAGTTTGTCGACAGAACCCGGGAGATCGTCTACAACTATCACGTTCGGTATTTCTTCGTCTTTCAGATAACCGGACAAGCCGTCCGAGCATAACAAGAAAACATCACCAAGTTTGTGTTGGACAACACGGGTATCGACCTCAACGTAATCATGAGAACCGACTGCTCTAATCAATACATTTGAATATCGAGAGGTGCGGGCCTGTTCCTCGGTCATCTTGCCTTGCTCGACCATGGCAGCTACGTATGTATGATCGCTGGTAATCTGCTTAACTCGGCCCGAACGGATCATATAAATCCGGCTGTCGCCGACATGAGCAAGAAAGGCGGCTGCTGGCAGTAACAGCAGCATAGACAGAGTTGTTCCCATTCCCTTTCGATCAGGGTCGACTTCGGACAACCCGAAGACCTGGTAGGCTGCGGCCCGGACAGCCAGTTCCATCACGCGGCGGATGTTCATTGAAGAGTCGTTGGTGGGGTTGTCTCTGAACTCTTCGACCGCGGCAATATTTGCCAGAACATTGTCGCGCAGGCATTCGACAGCCTCCTGGCTGGCTACTTCTCCGGCAGCATGTCCGCCCATACCGTCGGCGACAACAAAAAGCCCAAGCTCTTCATCGACCTTGTAGGCGTCCTCGTTGTGCGGTCGTTTGCGGCCAACGTCGGTTTTAGCTGCGCTTATAATCTTCATTGAAGTTCCATAATGATCTCGCTATCATTTTCCAAACCAATCAGAGAGTCAACCATTTGGTGAAAAATATCCGGAACAAACGACATTTCTTGAAAATTCGCCTGCTTGACTGGTATGTTGACGGCACAAGGGGAGGTTGTTATGAAAAATGCTGCCCGGATGACTCTCGCGCTGTTAGCGATTCAATTTGCTGCTAGTTGGTTGCCTGCCTGCGGAGGTGCGCGTCAGGATGTTTCCAAAACCGAAGGGTCCAACGGATTGTCAAAAGAACCTGGTCTGGTCAAGCCCAAGCTGAACCCAGCCCGTCTCTTCACGTCGCAGGTCGACGAACAAAACCTCTTACTAGCCGATAAGAAAGCCGCCAAGGATTATTTGCGCAGCAAGCTGGTTAGTCTACTGGTTCTGAAGCTTGCCAAGCTTGGCATTGATACGCAGCAGGCGACTTCCCTGGCGGCAAATGGTTTTCTGGATGAATTCAAGGTCAGGGGGCATCTTGAGAAAATCCCGGGCAAAGGTGCAGAGGCTGGCAAGACCACCGAAAAAATCATCTTTGACGTAAAAGGTTTGTTAAAGGTGCGCTTGTCCGATCAGGATCTGGCCAGCCTGGGTAATTCCCTCGATAGCTTGCCGCTCAGTTCGATCGAAGGGGCCAAGATAGTATCTGACTATATAGATAGCTTCAGAGGATTAGGGCCCGAAAAAGATCAGCTGATTGCCCTTGAAAAGAAGGTCGGCAATAGGTGGGCGGCCTTACTCGAGCCGTTTCTCAAAGTTCAGCTCGAGGTATCCGTCAAGAAGACCCAGGAATTTAAAAAATCCCTGACAAAATCTGCCGAGGCGCTGATTGCCTTTGCGGTTCCACATGGAAAACATCCAGCTTTTACAAAACTTGAAAAAATATTTACCCTGGCGGCCCTACGCTGGCTAAAGACGATTGAAGTAAAGGCCCAAAACCATTCGCAAATCAAAGCACGCCTGAAAGAACTGGACGTTCTTTGCCAAGGCAAGCTGCCGAACTTGCCAGGTTACCTTGCAAGAGATCTCGAGTTGGCCTGGCGCAACCGGCTGAACCAACTTGAAGGAAAAAAAGTACCTTTTCCTGAGATCAAGCCGGATTTTCTTTTATTCATGGAGGATTTTCCTCGTTCGGACTTTTACCCAGAGCTGGAATTACGTTTTCTCGTTCGCTGGGTAGATTATTTACAGGCTAGGAAGGCCAAAGACCTTGACGATCTGAAAGACTTCATACAAGAAGTAGCCCTCTTGAGGGCCAGATTTCCTAACTTCGGTCAGATGGAAGATGTCAACCAGACCTTGAGCGCCGAGTGCATCGATGTATTTACCAAGATTGAGGTGTCTAATCTTGATCAAATGAAACAAGTGCGCAAAGTGCTCAACCTGTGTAACCCAGCATTGAAGGCCGGAATGGAAACCTTGGCCGTCCGTAAAAGGCTGGACGAGATCGAGGATCAATTGATGCGCAAACGTGATGATCGTCTTGAGAGGAAGGCGCTCAAAAGCCTGACGTTTTTTGTTGAATGGGACAAGGCTATTCATGGTTTGAAATTTGGTAAAGCGGCAGCCGGTTGGGAAGGTAAAGATTATTTCTTGAGCAAATGGCAGACCGGCCGGGATGCCGCTGAAGATTGTCGATGTACACTGGATCCTGACGAGCCCTGTAAGGTGTTTGAAGAAGACAGCTCGCATGGAGGTTTTGAGGTTGTCGCCAGGTTTTATAAGGATAAATTGAGCGGCGTCGATCTATGTCAGGTTTACGCCGGGTCAAATTTGTCGGCGATTTATCGATTTTTTATTCGCAGATATAAAAAAGCACATTCCAATCGCCAGGCGGCTGTCTTTCTTTCCGGAGCCGGCGGTGAAGTTAAGTTTGGTAAAAGCTCTAAGCGGGTTGTTTACCTGTCCTGTAGTTCGGGTTCTTGTAGCGTCAAATACCGGCATGGGCCTGCCCTGGCCGCCATGCAGGACGAAGAGCGACAGATCAGGCTCGAAAGACAGCAAATCAAGGAAAAAGCGCGAACAGCCAGAATCAAAAAGGGTTGGTCTATTCATGATTGCGTCAAGTGGGAGTGCGATCCAGATTGCCTATTCGAAGGAAATGTCATCATCCGCAAGAAGAGCCGCTACAAGATTACTGTCCGGCGGGCCGACGAAGATCCACGGGCTGTTGGAAATCATGTCTGGGTAGCCCAAGAAGAATTGTACGATTGCCAATAGCTCGCTCACAAGTTTCAAACCTGCAGTTTTTATGAATAATCTCCAGTTTGTCGGTCTAATAGAACAATCCTTTCTTGTTTACAGCCAAACTGCGGTAGTATATTCTTACGCTCTTTGAGGGGGTGGAATGGAGTTTGTCGCCAATGAGATGGTTGGTGTCTCTTCTCTGGTTTGGCTGTGTCGCCTGTCAGGTTGTTCCTGCCGACAAGCAGGTTGAACCGGCAACAGAGCCACCAGTAAAGATTACCGTCATCGGAACGAGCGATTTTCATGGGGCCCTCGAGTCAAAAAAAGGAAAGAGAGTCGGTGGACGCAAAGTGGGCGGGATTGATATTATTGCGGCTTACTTCGAATCGATCAGGGCGGCCAATAAAGACGGTTTCATTTTACTCGACGCCGGAGATCTTTACCAGGGCACCCTGATTTCGGCGGCCAGCGAAGGCCGGGCGGTAATCGAGTTCTATAATGAAATCGGCTATGACGCCGTCGCTGTCGGTAACCATGAATTCGATTTCGGTCCGGTGGGTTATCATAGTACACCGGCGAATCCCGATGACGATCCCCTGGGTGTGATTAAGCTCAGAATCGCGGAAGCCAATTTTCCATTTTTGGCTGCGAATATAAATGATCGCACCACAAAAAAACCGGTAAGTTGGAAGAATTTGTATGGTCATACAATTCTTACGAGAAAGGGAATTAAGATTGGAGTGATCGGCCTGATTTCACAAGACACTTCCTTGATTACTAATCCTAAGAATGTAGCTTCACTTCAGTTCGAGCCGTTAGTGAAAACCATAAAGCAAGAGCTTGTCAAAGTGCGCCAAGCCGGCGCCACAGTCGTGATCGTTTTAGCGCATGCCGGTGTCAGGACCGACCAAAAGACCGGCAAGTTATCCGGGCCGATAGCCGAACTCGCCCAGGCTCTCAAACCGGGCGAAGTCGATCTGATTGTTGCCGGTCACGAACATGTTGCTTGCAACGGCAAAGTAAACAAGATCCCGATCATTCAAACCTGGGCGAAAGGAGTTTCCTTTTCCCGCGCCGAGTTACCAATTAGTAAAAAGACCGGCCGGGTTATTTCCGACCAGGTAGTTTTGCATTCCAGCGAGTTCTTTGTCCGGACCGATAAAAAAGGTGGACCAGCCAAGTATGCCGGCAGGACAATTAATCCGTCGACTCATTTTGTAAAAAAACTCAAGAAATTCAAGCAAAGCGTCGACCATCTCGACCGGATCGAACTGGGGCGAGCGGCCAAGACAATGCAGCATCAAACAGTGCTTGATTCTCCAGTCGGAAATTTAGTTACCGATGCGATGCGGGCTACCGACAGCTCGATCGATATCAGCATGTACAACTCCGGGGGTCTAAGAACGAGCATTCAAAAGGGTGTTGTAACCTACGGCCGTATATACGAGGTTGTTCCGTTTGACAATAATATCATCACCGTCTCGCTGACCGGAGCTCAGATTCGTGAGATTGTCGAGCACGGTCTTTCGGGTCCCTATGGCGTAATGGAAATATCAGGCTTGTCAGTTGTTTTTAATTCAAAAGCGCCAACCGGTAAACGCTGCATGAAGATCACAACCCTGGATGGTCAGGAACTTGATGAAAAAAAGCTTTATACTGTTGCCACTAACGATTTTGTCCTCAGTGGGGGGGACGGCTACCACGTTTTTGCCCAAGGTTCCAACATTCGCAATACCCACACGTTGATCCGCGAAGTGGTGGCTCGCTATATTAAGGAGAAGGGCACAATAGCACCCGGTAAGACCGGGCGCTATAAACCCGTGAACGATTCTGGTGCAAGTAAGAAAAAATAACTCCTGGCCTGGTTTGTTGAGCCCAGTGCCTGTCTTGGCGCTGGTTTTCAGCCTGTGTCTGGCGGGATGCCAGGACACATTTCCGCATGGCCTGAACGAAGACCTGGGCTTTTCTTCACTCGTATTTGTCAAGCGCAGTCCGCCGAAAAATGCGGGCAGTTTGGTTGCCCAAATCGATTTTCGACCGGGCGGAAATATCGTAATGCTCAACCCGGCCACCCCGCGCGGTGAAGTAATCGAGCTAACCGATCTAGAAGCCGGCGATGTTAACGGGATTGACATCTCGCCCGATGGTTTGTCTATCCTTTCGTCAATCCGCACCGACTTGCATGATCGCTTTCATATTTATCGAATCGAGATTGAATCAATTGTACGAGGAAACCCTTGTTTCCTTCCTCAGGGCGACGTAGGCCCGGCCTGTACCCGGTTGACCTTTGGACCAGCCAATGACATCGAGCCGTTTCATCTACCGGATGGCAGAATTGCCTTCTTACGTGAAGATCCTGCCGGGCAAGTCGATTTTCAAGGTCGCGGTCGCTCGAGAATTCTGTATGCCGTCTTACCGGATGGAAGTGGTCTAGAAAGGCTCGATATGGGGCCCGGGCATGTGTTCGGGGCCGCAGCTCTCAAAAATGGAAGGCTGCAACTCGTGCGCTGGACCCAACGCGAGGGTAGCCCGGTTTTCCAGCCGCTTAGTATCGATCCAGTTGGTGTCCTGAACTTCTTGTTGGATGGCCCGCGTGGTCAGGCGGTTGTCCCTATCAATCCCGTTCAGGATAACCACGGGCGCTTGTTCGCTGCTTGTGTGCCGTTTACCGGTACATGGGGATCGGGCACAATTTGTCAGCGAGACGACTTAGGCGGCTGGACGGCTATCCTGCCGAACATTCCTGCAGGGTCCGGCTGCTCTCCGGACGGCCGTATTCGTGATCCCTTCCCACTGGCGGACGGGCGTTTCATTGTTTCATATGCAAACGTGCCTCAAGGTTGCCTGAACATTGAGGATGGCGATCGCGGCCTGGTTCCGGATTTTGCCATTGCAATTCTCAATCCTGACGATGGTGCAAGACTACCGTTGTTCAATAGTCCCCAGGCTTCCAATTTATGGCCCAGTCCGGTAGTCAAGCGCTCCTTGCTCGATCCCGGGATAACTCTTCCGCCCCCCCCTGGGGGATGCGGTTCTGAAGGCATATTGATTGAGGGCTATGTGGTTGATGCCGATCAAGTAATCATCGCTGAAGCTGCGCGGATTAGAGTTATTGAGGGATTATCCGGACAGTTGGCGCCCTGGGATATGGCGATCGGCGGAAATCTTGTCGGGGCACTATGCTCTTTAGGAAGCGTTCACGAAGCCCCTGTTTTTGATGACGGTTCCTTCAGGTTCCGCGCACCAAATTCTGTGCCACTCAAGATCCAGGTCATCGATCACTACGGAGCGGTACTCAAGACAGATCCTTTTTGGCGGGGAGGACCGCTTTGTTCGACCCGCAAATGTAGCGGTTGTCATGCCTTTGCCAGTGGCGAGACTGACCTTGACCAAAGTCTGGCAGCCTTAGCCATTCCAGTCGACTTTTCCGACCGGGCCGGGCAACACTCCTATGATTTTAGGCGGGATATCCAGCCGATTCTTGATAGTTCCTGTAGTACCCAAGACTGCCATGACTCGCAGACTTCGGCCGGTGCCTACGTCAGCCTTTCGGGCAGTTTGATTGGGTTGGATCTAAGCAATAGTCCTTCCGGCAGAACCAATATTGCCTATCAGAACCTGCTGATGGTCGACCGTCTCAGGAACAGTCAGACGGGCAAGATAATCGAAGAGCGCCGCCCTTACGTAGTTCCCGGCTCGGCCCAACAAAGTCGTCTGGCTCAACGCCTGGGTATACCTTGTCGTTATGATTGTTCGGGTTTGCCGGCCTGGGCGAGTTGGGCTTTGGGCCAGGGTCAAACCCATCCGGAGGATCAGCCTGGTTGGACAGGCACATTTTCAGATGAAGATCGTTGGAAAATTGTCGAGTGGATTGACGTCGGAGCTCCATTTCTGGGTCGCGGAGCAACGCCATGATTATGCCGCACAAGCAAAAATTCTATTTAGCCATGATTGTGCTGATCTGCCTGGCCGGCCCGCTCAAAGCAGCCGATCCGCTCGACCATCTCGATCCCCAGCGTTACGGGGCCGGGACCCTGATCGCCGCCATCGAGGAATTGGCCGGTTATCAACCCGATCAGGCGGTCGATTTGCTCTTACCCCTGCTTGGTCACCCCGATCAGGATGTTTCACGGTCGAGCGCCTGGTTGTTGAGACGAATGGGTAGGAGTTCTGACGGCGTCGGGTCGGCTTCAGCAGTCCTGGCCGATCCGGCGGCTTCACTCGAATCAAGACTAGCGGCCGCGTTGGCCCTGGCAGAACTGAAGGTCGCTTCAGCTCAGGCACCTTTGCAAACAGCAATGGCTTCGGATACTGAAACACAAGTTCGCGCAGCGGCCGCTCGGGCATTGGGAGAATTATATCGACCTGGCGCGGCCGACGCTTTGAGCGCAGCCCTGTTAGCAGACGACGCCGAGAATGTTCGGGCCGCTGCGGTCTGCGCTTTGGGTAAAGTTCCGGATGCCAATGCACAAGCAATCATGAATGCCTTACAGGATTCTCATTTTTCAGTCCGGCTCGAAGCGGCTTGGGCTCTCGGCCGTCCTCAGTTTAGAGATGCTCAAGGAATCATCGGGAATCTTCTAAGATCACTGCAAAGCGATAGTGATTGTCGCGTGCAAGCCGCGGCTGCCTGGGCGCTTGGTGAATTGGGCGATCCGACGGTCAAAGACGCTTTGATTGCGGCTCAAAACGGTCCTTGTCGCTTGACGGCTCAAGCGGCCGCCCGGGCAAACGGAGAAATACAATAAGGCAGAATTGCGTATATGCGTAATAATATTAAGCATAATTTCTAATTACCCTTGTATTATTCCTGAATTGTCGTTGGCAAAGAAATATTGAAAACCGGGGTTGACAAAGCAAGTTTAGAAAGGTACGAGCTTTCTTAGTAACTTAGACGCCGCAAAAATGCGGTGGAGGGTTGGTAAACTAACACTAATCAACCAGGAGATGGACAAATGGCCGAACTGAATCCTTTCAAGATCGCACAAGCACAACTGGACGAAGCAGCCGAGATTCTTGGTCTCGACAACGGAACTCGTAACCTCTTGAGATGGCCGATGAGAGAACTCGTGGTTCACATCCCTGTCCGGATGGATAACGGAGAAGTGAAAGTGTTCGAGGCTTATCGCGTGCAGTATAATGATGCCCGCGGTCCTACCAAGGGTGGTTTGCGGTTTCACCCGGCCGAGACAGTTGACACTGTCAGGGCGCTGGCAGCCTGGATGACCTGGAAGACTTCAGTTGTCGACATTCCTCTGGGTGGCGGTAAAGGCGGAGTGGTCTGCAATCCCAAAGAAATGTCTGAGGGTGAACTCGAGCGACTCGCCCGCGCTTACATGCGGGCGATTGCCCACTTCATCGGACCCGATATCGACGTGCCTGCTCCGGATGTTTATACGACGCCCCAGATAATGGCCTGGATGGCGGACGAGTATAGTGTTATGCGGGGCTACAATGTTCCCGGAATAATAACCGGTAAGCCCTTGCCGGTCGGTGGTTCTTTGGGCCGTCACGATGCTACTGCTCGGGGCGGAATTTTCACTGTCAGAGAGTCGGCCAAGCTTCTGGGTATCGACTTGAAAAGCGCAACCTACGCTATCCAGGGGTTCGGTAATGCCGGTCAGTATGCGGCAACTTTGTATAAAGAGTTGCTGGGAGGCGGTAAACTGATTGCGGTCAGCGATTCACGCGGCGGCGTATTCAACAGGGACGGAATGGATCCGGCCAAGCTGGTCGAGCACAAACTTTCCACCGGACGGGTCGAAAATTTCACCAATTCAGAGCCTATTTCCAACGAGAAGCTGCTCGAGCTCGATGTAGATATCTTGTTCCCGTCGGCTTTGGAAAACGCAATTACCGATAAGAATGTGGGCAACGTCAAGGCCAAAGTGATTTGTGAATTGGCCAACGGTCCGACTACGCCTGAAGCCGATAAAGTTCTTTACGAAAAAGGATTGTTTGTAATTCCTGACTTCCTGGCCAACGCCGGTGGAGTGACGGTCAGTTACTTCGAGCAGGTTCAAAACAACACCAACTTCTATTGGCCGATTGATGAAGTTTATACGAAGCTGGATGAGAAAATGACCAGAGCATTTCATGCTGTTTACGAAATGCACAAGTCAAAGAAAGTAAATATGCGCGTAGCTGCCTACCTGGTTTCGATTAGCCGGGTTGCCGAGGCGATGAAACTGCGCGGATGGGTATAATTCTCTTTTAATTTAATCGAAATCTCCGGCTTCCCAATCAGGAACAAATTCTTTTTCTTTGGGTTCTTCGGTTATGTAGACGATCCCCTGACTGCTGCGGCCGTCAACGACTACCTCCAATGGCTGACTCGGTTTCATCAAGAGAACATCATCGATTGAAAGTTCAACTTCCAGAGAATCCAAGACTGAGCGATTAAGTACATCGCCGGCTTCAGGTATAACCGCCATGTAGACAATGCCCCCGGCAGTAATCAAGTGAAAGAAATGAGTCCCTTGTGAAGGCTCGAAATCAAGCCCGGGTGCGCTTGTCTCGGCAATTACTGCGGCGTTGGCGATTTGAGCGAATGTGACCGGAATACCCAAACGCGGATTGGTACTGCCCCAACGTCCGGGCCCGATAAGAATATATTGTTCACCTTGCTTGTGTACAAAGCGATCTATTTTTGCGGTAGCATCGGCAAGTTTTCTCGAGTTATTCGGGTCAAGCTGGCTGCTATTTACATATACCACATACTTGATCTCTTTGAGCTTGCCGGCGCCCATAGTGTTGGCGGTCCTGATAAGTGTTCTCTCGGCAGGTTGATCGGGAATTTTAACGTCATCCTGGTAGCTGCGAGCGACAAGCGGGCGGGCCTGGAGCAGATAGAAGGTGGCATGCGTCAAGCCGCCATAGCGATCCAGTTCAACGGCGTATTCCATATCGACCGCTGAGTGGAAGCCTTCTTTGAAACGGGTCAGCAGCTCATCGATCATCTCTCCAAGGGGAAATAAACCGCCTTTTAGAATAGAGTTGAATGTCAGGACTTTGCGGCCTTTATGAAAGGTGCCGTCGTAAAGGGTACGATCTCTGGGGTCCCAAGTGGATACGAGCCCCTGAAGAGTATTTTGCTTTTCGGCCACCGAAATAGGCAGAGTCACTAAAGTGTCCATTTCACTGCCAGTCAGTTCCCGGCCCCCGGTTGTCAGATCGACTGCGACAAAATGTGTCTGGGTGTAGCGAAGAAAATCTCTTGAAGAGTACATCTGTGGGCGGACAGTTGGATATTTGGGGCAAAATCGCATCACTCGATCGCCTTCAACCGCCATTTTGCCCAGACCTAAGACTGCCAGGGCTATACCATCCTCAGGAGTAATGTGTCCGACTGGGAAAAAGTTCAACGATTGACCGACACCGGCAATCCGGGGGTAGAAGTAGTTTCCATGAGGCCGGCCGACCAATTGCTGAAGAATAACTGCCATCTTCTCGTGTTCGATGGGCAGCCGGTGTTTGGCCATATATGCCTGGGGACTCTGAAAGTAGGTAGAAGCAAAAACAGCTTTGATCGCGTCGATTAGCTGGTGAAGCCTGGTCTTCAAGTCGGGGTGATTGTTGGGTAATAAGAGTGTCAGAAACAACCCGGCAAAAGGATGATTGAATGCATCCTCGTTCAACGAGGAGGAACGAATGGCCAATGGGAAAGGGTGGCGCTTGAGATACTCTTCGAGCACAGCGACCCACTCCTGCCGTAATACGCAGTCATGGAAACGTCTGAGAACCTCTGAATCTTTCTTTTCGTGAATTGTCTCAAATAGATTGTTGTCATCGACAAATTGTTCAAAGGCCTCTGTGGTGATAACGGTGGTTTCCGGAATACGGACTGAGTGCGGAGCAAAGGCCTGTTGGATTTCGCCCGGATAAAAGAGACGGTGAAAAAAACTCAGACCGCGGGCCTTGCCGCCAATGTGACCCGACCCTATTCGATCAATATGATCTTCTGACTTGTGAGAGTAGGCAACTTTCATTTGAGTGAAGAAGTCTAGTTGAGAAATGGTGCCTGATCAACCCCATGACATTCGACCCCTTGACATAGGTTGGAACTTGACCGTAGGCTCTCATCTTATGACGAAATGAAGGCAGGAGTGTCTAATGAAGCTCTATCGAATACTATCAGCTACCGGGAATGACAGACCGGGTATCGTTCATCAGGTCAGCCAATATGTTTTTGATCATCATTGCAATATGGAAGATAGCCGAATGGCTGTCTTGGGAGGCCAATTTTCGTTGATGATGCTCTTTGCCGGAGAGGAGCAAAACATAACAAGCCTGGAAAACGATTTGGCCGGCTTTCAGGAAGAAAGTAGTCTGAAAGCTTCATTGCGCAATGCCGTCGATCCGAAAGAATGTCGTTCTGAGCCTGCTCTGCCGGTCCGTCTCGAAGTTGTTGCCATGGATGCACCCGGAATAATGGTTCAGATTGCTAAAATTCTTGATAAGTACCGGGTCAACGTCGAAACCCTGGATGCTCGGCTGTCGCCCGCACCTACCAGCGGAACGACAGTTTCGTCAATCAAGATGAAAGTAGCCGTGCCGCAAAAAGTTTCTTTGAAAGAAGTCAAAGATGCAATGACCGACTTAGGTAGCCGGATCAACCTGGACGTGGTATTTCAGCCCGTCCAGGAATGAGACTATAGACGGGATTGATATGGAGGCTGAGTCCTCTAAAACTGTATTGCTCGTTGATGACGAGACAGCTCACTTAGAGAGTCTGACTCGGATTTTTGTCAAAGAGGGCTTCCATACTCTGTGCGCCGAATCCGGTAAAAAAGCGTTGGAGTTACTGCGTCAGCATCACGTACACGTAATGCTGACCGACCTGGTTATGCCGGCCATGGACGGGCACGAGTTACTCAAAGCCTGTCGGACAATCTCGCCTGAGACCGAAGTAGTCTTGATGACGGCCTTCGGAACGATCGAAACAGCCGTAGAAGCCATGAAGGATGGAGCCTACGACTTTGTAACCAAGCCGCTTAAGAAGGTTTTTATAACCAAGGTTGTCAAGCAAGCCCTCGACAAGCAGAAGCTGTTGCTTGAAAACCGTTCACTGCGTCGCCAACTAGAGTCTATTCGACCACATGACATCATTGGTCAGAGCCCGGCTATTGTTCAAACAATTAAAACTATTCAACAGGCTGGACCGTCGTCAGCAACGGTCCTTCTGACAGGTGAGAGCGGGACAGGCAAAGAGCTATTGGCCCGAGCGATACATCGAGCCAGCCCAAGGGCTGACAAGAGTTTTGTTACGGTTAATTGTGCCGCACTTCCGGAAAGTATCCTGGAGAGCGAATTATTTGGATACGAAAGAGGAGCATTTACAGGCGCCAACCGGCGGCGTGAGGGCCGCTTCGAAGCTGCCCACCAGGGAACTTTGTTTCTCGATGAAGTCGGCGAGCTCAGCTCGACCACCCAGGTAAAGCTTCTCAGGGTCCTTCAAGAAGGGGAATTCGAACGTCTCGGCTCGAATGACACAATTAAGGCTGATCTTAGATTGGTTGCGGCTACCAACCAGGATCTCGAGCAAGCCGTCAAGCAGAAACGTTTCAGAGAGGATTTGTACTATCGGCTCGATGTTATTCACGTACGCGTGCCTCCCCTAAGGGAAAGAATGGGAGATGTCCCTCTTCTGGTAAACTTCTTTCTGCGTCGCTATGCCAAAAAAAACGACAAAGAAGTTCAAGGAATAACTGCCCGGGCAATGGATGTCCTCTCGAGTCATCTTTGGCCCGGAAATGTGCGCGAATTGGAAAATGTTATTGAAAGAGCTGTAGTGCTATCGACCGACCCGGTAATCGATATAAACGATCTGCCGGAACAGTTTTCCGGGCTATCCGGAGTTTCTTCCGAGCGAGCTATGGACGGTCGCGGCGTCTACCTGCCGGTTGGAACTTCTCTCGAAGAAGCCGAATTGACATTATTAAAAGAAACCTTGAAGGCTACGGCTGGAGATAAAAACCTGGCAGCCAAGTTGCTGGGAGTCGCCACTCGTACAATCTACCGCAAACTCGGATCAATGGATAAAGAACAAGGCCAACCTGAGCAAGACGAGTAAAGTCAATAAGGCGCTATAGCTTCTGCTCCAGTACAAAATCACTTGTTCTATTTCGTCTGATACAGTAAAATCAACGGTTCGTTTGTGGAGGTTGGGTGTGGCGCAGATATTTGTGCAGGACTACATTCGGGCTTGTATGGAGATGGAAAAGGCGGTCTTTAGCCAGCAATATGAAGCGCCGGTCCTGATCTACGAGCATCCCCGAGCTGGACTTTCGTTTAATTGGGGTCAAACTCGGCTGACGGCCGAGACAAAGCAGGTTCCGCTTACCCGCGATCTTATCAGGAATGGACACAAGCTTCCGGTTATCGCACTTTGCAAGCGAGTAATGGGACCTCCGGGACAAGTAAGGTTGGGTCGATCCGATGAAAACGATTTGGTTATCCCGGACGAAACGGTTTCCTCTAGGCATGCGGTATTCCAGGAACATAGAGAAACCGGAACATACATGCTACAAGACCTTGCTTCGATGAATGGGACCCAGGTAAACGGCTCCCGGATGATTGTCGGCAAAACGGTAGTGCTGTTTGACGGGGATGTTCTGGCCTTCGGAGACTCTGTGTTTCTATTTTTCTATCCCGACGGGTTGTACGACGTTCTAAAGGCCAACCTCGATTTCCTGTAGGAACCGAACCGAAACGCACCTACCGGCTGGGGTCGTGCTCGGCAAGCAAGCCTTCTAGCAGAACATAACGTCCGAGTTGTTTTATCTCGACTGACTCAGGAAAACTTTTCAAAAACAATGGGTTATCACACATACCCCCGGACAGATAAAACGAATCGGGGCGCCCGATAAACCCATGTGTCAAATTGGCCATGCCCCGGACGAACATGGCCAGAGCTTCGCTGACGTTCTGGCCGGCCGCTACTTGATCGAAAAGGCGTTCCATCCCCAAAACGCCGCAAGTTACAGCCAGCGCATGCTCGGATGGCTTGACTTTTGAGAAATCCAAGTTGAAATAGCGTCCCAGGAGTTCCAGAGTGAAGCCTGTCAAAGCTCCGCAGCTGTTGTTCCATTCCATACGGACCGGCCGTCCCTGGTCGACAACTACAGCTTTGATGTCTCTAGAACCGACATCTACCAGTGTCCATGGGCCGCTGCCCAGGAGTTGTATGCCTCCATTTACCAGGGCCAGCAACTCGTTCACGAAAACAGGCGCCCGCTGAGAGGCGTTGTGTCCGGTCGCGACATCTACGCAAAAACCTCCGAGATCGCGCGTCGACCTGACACTTCGATTGCCGGATGAGGTGTCCAGTAGTTTGGTCCAGGTCGTGCCAAAGTCTCCAAATAACATAAACTCTGTATATCCGAGCTGAGAGCTTGTAGCAACCTCAGCCTTAATCCAAAGTCGCTGACATTGGTCAACTGAACATCCCAGACAAAGCAGGTAGAGCATGACTAGAATGGTTTTGCAGAACTTGGTCGAAGTCATGCATAAATTCGCA
>JAFDKH010000126.1 GCA_019307065.1 Deltaproteobacteria bacterium | reverse complement strand
TATTTGGCAATCAATAATCCGAAGTAGCTAAGGAGTTTTCTTCTCTTCGGCAGGTTTTTCTGCGGGCGCCTTTTTCTCGGCTGGCATGCCGGCTTCTTCAGCCTTGGCCTCGTCTTTCTTGGCCGGTTCTGCCTTGGCTTCATCGATGGCTTCGTCTTTCTTGGCTTCGTCACCGGCTTCTTCGTCGGGAGCCATCATGCCGGCTTCTTGACCAAGAGGAGGCCGATCGTCTTCCAGATCAGAGCGGCCGGTCGAAGACAAAGAAGCCAGCACCACAGAAAGAACCATGAACAATACTGCCGCGCCGACTGTCATTTTTTGAATCCCGGTGGTTTGTCCGCGGGCGCCGAACATTGTCTGTCCGCCGCCTCCGAAGGCTGCCCCCATGCTGGCGCCCTTGCCAGACTGGAGCAATACCACCATTATGAGAATCAGGGATACGAATGAATGAATGATTACTAGGAAGGTGTACATTTGCAAAACTCCTCGCGACTAGTGTTGCAGATCAATTCCGGTAACCGAGTATGCCAATGAAGTCGTCGGCTTTCAAGCTTGCTCCACCAACCAGGGCCCCGTCAATGTCGGGTTTGTCCATTAACTCCTTGGCATTTGAAGGTTTAACGCTGCCACCGTACTGGATGCGTACAACATCTGCAACATTCTGACCAAACATCTCCATCAGCTGACCCCGTAAGAAAGCGTGGACTTCCTGAGCCTGATCGGGTGTGGCGGTTTTGCCCGTTCCAATCGCCCAGATCGGCTCATAGGCCACGGTCAGTTGCTGCATTTGCTCGACACTAATATCTTTCAGGGCTCCCTTAAGCTGGCCCGCGACAACCTCCATAGTACGACCGCTCTCGCGATGCCCGAGCGATTCTCCGATGCAAACGATCGGCATCAGTCCAGCGCGGTAGGCAGCTTGTAGTTTCTTGTTTACCGTCTCATCTGTCTCTGCAAAAAACTGGCGGCGTTCGGAATGCCCGATGATTACATGTGAACAGCCAATTTCCTTAATCATCTCAGTCGACAATTCTCCGGTAAAGGCGCCGGATTCTTCCCAGTAACAATTCTGGGCGGCAACCTCGATCGGGCTGCCTCGCAATACTTCGATGACTGCGGCTAAAGAAGTAGCCGTCGGCGCCACGGCAACTTCGATACCTTCGAAGTCTGAAACCTTGGCCAAAAGCCGGCCGGCCAGTTCGGCAGCCGCTTTTGAGGCGAGGTTCATCTTCCAGTTTCCTGCGATAAATGGTTTTCTCATCGTTCAACTCCAGATACTAGGGTCAATTGAATACGAATTTTATTCCTCCAGGGCTGCAATCCCCGGAAGGACTTTGCCTTCGACAAATTCCATACTGGCTCCACCACCGGTCGAGATGTGAGACATCTTGTCGGCCAGGCCGGCGAGTTTCACCGCCGCGGCAGAATCACCTCCGCCGACTACCGATATTGCATTGGACTCTGCCAGGGCTTCGGCCAGCTTGAAGGTACCTTGCGCAAATTGTTCCTTCTCAAAAACACCCATCGGTCCGTTCCAGAATACCGTTTTGGCCGTTTTCAAGCGATCGGCAAATTCAGCCAGCGTTTGTGGTCCGATGTCGAGACCCATCTTGCCTGAAGGAATGTCGCCCGAGACGACCTCGCAAGTAGGAGCGTCAAAGTTAGCTGCAACTACGTGATCTGTCGGTAAAACCAGATCAACGCCGCGCTCTTTTGCCATTTCCAGGATTTCCGACGCCTTTCTGAGTTTGTCGTTTTCGACAAGCGAATCACCGACATCATCACCGCGTGCCTTGAGGAAGGTATAAGCCATGGCACCGCCGATCAAGATAGCATCGGCTTTACTAAGTAAGCTCGAAATCACGCCGATTTTATCGGAAACTTTGGCGCCGCCAAGCACGGCCAGAAACGGCTTGGCCGGTTTTCCCAGAGATTCTCCCAGGAACTTCAACTCCTTTCGAATCAAATAGCCGAACCCTTTTTCAGTAAAATGCTTGACCATTCCTGAGGTTGAGGCATGCGCTCGATGGGCGGTACCGAAAGCGTCGTTGACGTAAACATCGGCCAAGCTTGCCAGTTTTTCACAAAAGGCAGGATCATTCGCTTTTTCTTCGGCATGGAAGCGCAGATTTTCCAGCAAGAGAACCTGACCGTCCCTGAGATCGGCAGACAGCTTCTTAGCGCCGTCTCCGATACAATCATCGGCGGCAATCACATCTAGTTCGAGAAGCTCGGCCAAGCGGGCCCCAACCGGCTCCAGCTTGAGCTCGCTTACGATCTTACCTTTTGGACGTCCAAGGTGGGAGGCCAAGATGACCCGGGCCCCGCGAGCGACAGCGTGACGGACTGTCTGTAGGGCCGCCTGCACACGGGTGTCGTCGGTAATCTTACCCTTTGAGAGCGGGACGTTGAAATCCACCCGGATAAAAGTGCGCTTGCCGCCGATCGGCAGATCTTCGATGAAGCGAATTGCCATTCAATCAGCTCGCGATATGTCCGATCATGTCCAGCATACGGTTTGCGAAACCCCACTCGTTGTCGTACCAGGACAGGATCTTGAGTGTCCGTTTACTCATAACCGCCGTGTTGGCAGCATCGACGATCGAAGACAGCGGATTGCCGTTGAAGTCGCACGAAACCAGCGGCTCTTCGGAAAAGCCCAAGACACCCTTCAGTTCTCCCTGAGAAGCCGTTTTCAGAGCCTGGTTGACTTCTTCTTCGGTCACGTCTTTTTCCATAATCGCCACCAGGTCGACCAGCGAGACGTTCGGGGTCGGAACGCGAATCGAAATGCCGTCCAGTTTGCCTTGCAGTTCGGGCAGCACCAAACCAACCGAGCGGGCTGCGCCGGTAGTCGTCGGAATCATCGAAAGGCAGGCAGCCCGGGCGCGCCGCAAATCTTTGTGCGGCAGGTCGAGTATGCGCTGGCCGTTGGTATAAGAGTGAATCGTGGTCATAATCCCGTGGTCGATTCCGAAAGAATCATGCAGGACTTTGGCCACCGGCGCTAAGCAGTTGGTGGTACAAGAAGCATTCGAAAGGACCTTGTCTTTTTCCGGATCGTAGCTTCTATGATTGACCCCGTAGACAAAGGCCCGGACGTCTTTTCCCTTGGGCGGCCCTGAAAGAAGCACGCGCTTGGCGCCGGCCGTCAGGTGCTTGCTGGCCAGTTCGTAAGGCAGAAATATCCCGGTGCACTCTAAAACCACGTCGACATTTTTCTCTTTCCAGGGAAGTTCGGCCGGATCTCTTATTTCTGAAGTCGTCACCTTGTGACCGTCGATAGTAATAGTATTGTCGCCCTCGGTCACTTTCGACTCAAACACTCCGTGGTTGGAGTCGTACTTCAGCAGGTGGGCTAAAGTCTTATCGTCGGTGATATCGTTTACATGAACTAATTCGAACTTGTCAGTCAGCTTGTACTTGTGAATAGCCCGAGTTACACAACGTCCGATTCGTCCAAAACCGTTGATACCAATTCTTACCGCCATGAGGAACCTCCTGTTATTCAATAAAAAATGCGTACTTTGAAAAAGCCTCGCCCCCTGATTCTCAGGGAAAATGCTATTATCCTACCGTGCTCAAATAGTCAACTACTGTTTCTGTAATGGGAGGTTGGAGCCAGATAAAACGGCGGGGCGCTAGTTGAGAGACAAGCGGATGCTCAGGTCAGGCACAAAGCTTCGAATCCCTCGGGGGCACCCATCAAGAAAAGACCATCTTCGGGCGCAATTGATTCTTGTTTCCCAATGGCCAAAGACTTCAAGGTTCTGGACAAGGCCCGAAATCCTTCCTCTTTACGCTCGTGCAGATCGGCCATTTCGCCCAACTTATTGGACAGGGCCTGGATTTGCCTGGCTGAGTAACCGTTTGTTTTCAGCTCGATGAAAACACTTTTAATCATCGAGGGAGACACCTTGGTAATTTCGAGTCGACTTGAATTATTCATACCTTCCTCCTGACAACAAAGCTTCGCGTTACATGATAGTAATTTTAGGATTCTGATGCCATCATGCAAAAGCTGAGCCAGTCAGCTTCAAACAACCAGAATCCTTGTGGACCGTGGAGTTGACGCACCGCGGTCATAGGTCTCGACTGCAACCCACTGTTCGCACAAATGGTCATTTACTTGGAATAAGTTTTCTCGGCTGGCTGCGTCAAGACTACTTGATCGACATGACCTTCCACCAAGTCTCGGAACCTAGCATGGCACCAAAGCCGACCCGGCTACCGTCGGCATTGAACCTGACTCGGCCGACCCAATCGAACGGCTGGCTGACTTTTTCGCCGACTGCGACGATCCACTTATTGTCTTGCATGGCCGGGAAAGCCACCTGCTTGCCGTCCGGGCTGAAAACCGGTTGTCCGACCGTAGCAAAACGTCTATCCGGTTTTTCGTTAATAACCATGATCCATTTAGTTCCTTCGCGGGCTCGATAGGCCAACGATTCTCCGCGCGGTCCAAAGACCGGCCAGTCGACTTGGTCGTACTCGGCTTGTTCCTTGTCGTTTACAACCATGAAACCAATGCCGCCCTTCTGAACCGCATAAGCCAGGCTCTTTCCGGTCGAGCTGAAAGCCGGCCACTTGACTTGCTGATATACTTCCTGCTCGTCATCGCCGATGACCACGAAAGCTTCGCCGCCGTTTTTGGCGGTGTAAACAATCTGTTTTCCATCGGGCCGAAAGACCGGACGGCTAACCTGTTCGTAGCCTTTGCCTACCTTGGCGTTGTGAACGATGTGGAAGCTGGTTCCCAAAATGGCCACATGCGAAAGCGACTTGCCCCGCGGACCAAAAACCGGCCAGCCCACCCGAGTGTAGCCCGGTCCCTGCTTGCCATTTGCAATCACGTGCCATTGGGTACCTGCCATTGCGCAGTAGGCATAGCTGCGGCTATCCGGCGAAAAGACGAGTTTATCAGCCCGTGAATACTCCGGGCTTTTCTTACCGTCAACTACGACGAACCAGTGCAAGCCCTCCTGAGCCAAATAGCCCAGGCGACGCCCATCCGGGCTGAAGGTCAGCCAGGGGATTTCATCAAAGGCCGGCCCGCTGACCCCGTTAATCGCAACGGTCCATTCGGCCGGCGTCACAACCGAATCTTCGTAGCCGTGTAGCTTGGGCCTGATCAGCCAGCGGTCAATTCTGTCCAAATCCGGTTCGGACAAAGTCTTCATAAAGATTATCTGATTTTTATTTTTCCTGGCCGGCAACTCCCGTTTGACGTGCACCCGACTGTATATAATTGCCGACCAACTAATGAAATCGACCATGCGCTCCTGGACTCTGACAGCTTTAACGTCCCACTCAATTTTAGGTCTTAGATGCGGGTATAGGACCAGAACAGGTTGATGAGTAAGATCCTCGGTGCCGGGCTTGCCCTGCTTGATGATCAGGACATCGGGTGAAGCGCCTTCAGTCAGGCTGCCCAACAAGCGCTCCGGCCCAAAGTCCTCGTCGGCCGCAACCTGGACGGAGACACAGCCGATTAGTATAAAAACCAGAAGTTGTCTTACAAACATGTCTACACTCCGGGCAATGACAGTTTTCTGTCTCTAATCAGGTGAAAAAAAGCACACAATACCAGGGCATGTTTTACGATACCCCGATCGATTAAACTCCAAATCTCATCTAATGGACGTATGACTACTTCGATTTCTTCGTTTTCGTCCGGCTGGGCCGGGCTGGTCTGGCAGGCATCTCTGGCCAGAAAAGTGTAAGTCGTGTTGTTCTGGAAAGCCGGATTCGGCTCGACCAAACCAATCTGTCGCCAATCATCTGCCTGATAGCCGGTTTCTTCGGCCAGCTCGCGCTTGGCGGCCGCAAGCGGCTCTTCCCCGGGTTCGACCATTCCGCCGGGTATTTCGGTGGTGATCTCTTCGGTCCCGTGGCGGTATTGACGGATTAAAACCAGATCGCCTTGCTCGGTAAGGGCGATGATGTTGATCCAGTCACACGACTCGAGCACTTCAAAATCGTGCTCGCGGCCGCTACTGGGTGAGCGCGAACGATCTTTGCGAATCGAGAATATGTCGCACTGATACTGCGGCTGGCTGCTGATTTTCTGCCAATTGGTTACTTGCATGTCGAGTCCTTTGGGGGCTTATAGAATTAGGGGATACTCCAACTCGAAGGCTTGTCCTTCAAATGAAGGAAATTTCCAGCGCTTGATCTCCTTGACCAGGTACTCCTCGATTGCAGTCCCGTGAAAAGACGAAGAAGCCAGGCGGACATGTTCGACTTGCCCGCTGGGCTTGAGCTTAACTCTCAGAATCAGTTTCCCCGATAGACCTGGGTTTTCTTTAAGCAGGCGCTCGATGTTCTGCCGGATCTGCTTGTGGTGTTTTTGAAACACTTCACTTATTTGGGCCGTGCTCAACGGTCGAGCAGCCAATGAATCCGCCGGCCGGCTGGAGGCTATCTCCGTTTCGCCCTTGACCAGCAGCTTTCCGGTGCCCGCTGTCCCGGTCCCAAACCCGACATCTCCGGCCCCCACGGCCGCTGAAGCCTGGCGCGGGGATATTGGCGCTACTTCTGTTTTTTGATCGTTTTTATAAAAAGACAGTATCTTCTTTTCCGCCTGGCTTGGGCCGATCGGGCCACTCTTCCTGGCCGGTGCTTGACCGTTTCCTTCGAAAAGACCGCGAATTTGAGAACGCTCGGCCTGACTAATCGGTTTATCACTAGCTACGTCGCCTTTGTCTTTCCGGGCAGCTTCACCATCGGACATCTTGACCAGACTGCTGTTCAGGTGAATGACCGCAATGACTGCCACGACTCCGAGAACAGCCACAATGGCCAAAGAGGCAAGCACCGCCAGACTGGTCTTACGCTTACGGGTCGTCGGCGCCAGACCGGCGATGGCAACAATCTCTTCAGTCGTGTCCACCTTGCTGTGGTCAGCCGGAGGTGCCTGGCGCTTTTTGTCCTCAGCAAGATTATTTGGGGTATGATTGTTTTTCATGATTAGTTACCCGTGAAATTTCGGGTTCTTCAGATATGGTCAATCCTACTGCAACGGCAGCTCATCAGCCAAGGGAATTTGACCAACGATCATTTTCATCGCCACCCCGGCCAGACGCAAATACCAGTCGTTGGGCACCGAAATGCCGTCCTGGTCAAGCGCCAGAAATTGTCCGCTACTGGGCAACTGACTCTGTGATGCAACCGCCTTGAATATCGCCGTGGACTCGTCCACCTCGTCAAACATGGCGATATAAAGCATCTGACAGCCACTGTTTTGAGCTTGGTATATCTGCTTATGAAAAAAACTGCCCCCGTTGCGCGGAATTGCATTAAACAATCCCGGATCCTGCCTCAGATTGGCCCAAGAAAATCCGGGAAAGATCACCGGCATGTAATCCTTGCCGACGTTGTCTGCCTCGACTAGATCGGGTTGAATGTAGTTTTGGTTGAAGTTGACCACTTCGGCCTCGGTCCCATAACGTCCTACCGACCAGGGAGAGATGACATCGAAGGCCCGATAAACATCACCGAAACCAGGCTGTGAATCGCCGTTCGAGGTACGCCAGTTGGTCGGTACCCCGCCCATGACCGTCGCCCGGTATCTCGGTTCGGTGGCATTCTTGAAAAAGTCCAAGACTGTTTGAGCATCAGTCGTACTTCCCGGCCGATCATTGAAGCCGAATCCCCAGATGGCCACTAAGGGCTTGCCGGCATGCTGCAGATAGCTCTGAGATGAAGTAACTTGCAGGCTTGGGTCGTCGACTAAATGTTTCCAGTCGTCGATCAGATCGTCCACCAGGCTGGCTGCGTTGGCGCCGCTGATGTCGTACATTATCACAAAGGCCCGCCCATATTTCTCGGCCCCGCTGATAACATTCCGGGTTACCTGGTCACGAAACTCGAGCCCCGCCCCGCCGCCGACTTCCGAAAGAAAGCGCTGCAGGAAAGCAGCGTCGATTCCGTATTCGGCCATCCATTTGAGATGGCGCTCGACTGTCGCCTGGCTGTAAGCCGAATACAACCCCGCCGGACTACCGCCCGAATATTGCATGTCGCTGGCGACCAATTCGGACGCCGAACACTCGCTCAGATCGGGCCACAGGTCGAAAGTAGCGTTGGCGGCCGAGGGCGTCTGACTTCTGAACCAGTGCACCCAGGAGTTACGTTGCGATCCGTCAGCGGGTGTTCCGAACCAGCCCTGGTAGCCGGTGACGACTTTGCCGGTCAGGCTGGATGTGTCGACCGGCGGAAATTTATCCGAGTCGACGCATAATCTCATCCAGCCAGTTCCGATCGCCACGCCGCTGTCGCCTACTCCGCTGCTGCCCGAGTCACACAGGGCCGGATCGGTATGCCAACTACCCATTCCGCGAAAGCTTGTGCAACCGGGGCCATTGTCACCACAGTCATTGCTGCCGGTTTCCACCTTGGCGGCTACGCCGTCCTCGACACACAAGCGCATCCAGCCCTGCTCGATCGAGGTGCCCTGATGACCTACTCCGTGGGTACCGCTGGCCGCGCAGCCGGCGCCGACATGCCAAATCCCGCGCTCGAGACCATCACAAGCGGCAATGTACGAACTGCAGTCGTCAGATCCGACGATCACCTGGACCCTGGCCGGGTCGGCCGAGCACAGCCACATCCAACCGGCGGTTATTCTGTATTTATGAAAGTCGATACCTTCGACAGCGGAGCCGAAGTTGCCCGGCCCGGTCTGCCAGCGACCAGCCAGGCTATATCCCGGCGGGCACCACAGATTGGAATCATCCAGGCTCGGCCGGGCCAGCAAGATGGCAATCGGGGCGCAGCGGCCACTGACACAGGTTTCACCGGCCAGGCAGTCGCCGCAATCGGCGATGCACTGACCGGCAATGCAATCCTGGTCGGGATCGCACAAACCGCAGGACGATCCGCAACCATCCGGCCCGCACTCTTTATCGAGGCAATCACTTGCGCAACAGGCATTGTTATAACAGGTCTGGTCTACCGGGCAGCACACTGAGGCACAACACAATGTGTCACAACCGCTGGCAATCATTGTACAATCGACCTCGCGCGTGTTGCCGCAACCGTCGGCCTGGTTCTTTTTACCGCTGCAATCGTTGCATTCGTCCGGGCTGCAGTCACAAGCCGATGTGTCGTTCCAGTCGGGCGTACAGCCCAGACAGTCGTCATTTAGACAACCTTCTTCGCAGTTTACGTCCTCGTAGCCGTATTCACATTCTCCGTCGAGACACTCCCCGGAATCTTCGTATTGACGCAAGCTCTGACCGTCGACGCACAAGTCACCGGGAGGCTGATCGCAGACAATTCCATCACAGTTGTCGACCAGCTGACATTTCCCCCCGATACATTTTTGGTTTGCCTGACAATCGCTATCGTTGACACAGGTTTCGGGGCTAGTCGATTCGGAGCAGCCGCTTAAAAACAAAAATGCACAAATTGCCAGCCGGTACTTTTTCATGACCTGCCCTCCGAAGTTGTCGTCAGTGAGTTTAGCACGGGACTTGGCCCGATTTACAAGCATCTACGGCAGCGGTTGATAAGCGGATTATTTTGTGTCAAATATACTGAAATTCTATTCCGTTTATAGCATGGAGGAAACCATGTTCCGTAGAGCTTCTTGGGTTGCATTATTTGTTTTTATTTTGAGTCTGTCGGGTTCGGCAGCGGCAGCAAATTTCATTGTCAACAGTCCAATTGACGCCCCGGATATAATGCCGGGTGACGGCGTTTGCATGGACCCAACGGGCCTTTGCCCATTAAGGGCAGCAGTCGACGAAGCCAATGCCTTTGTTGGCCCTGATAATATATTTTTCAATTTGCCACCTGGTCCAGTAATTATTTTTCCGTTCCAAGAATACAATCTGACCGAGTCCGTGACCATTGATGGTTACACGCAAGTCGGCGCGATGCCCAACACCAACCCGGCCCCACTCGTTTTGACCACTATGCTGGTGGTTGAAATCGATGGGAGCGCCATTATGCCCGGTCGGGCCGTATTTGTAATCAACACCAATAACGTCGTCATCCGCGGGCTCAACATCCACTCCGGGCCTATTTATGAAATTGCCGTCTGTCTAGACGTCACCAATTGCACGAATAACCGCATCGAGGGCAACTTTCTAGGAACCAACCCTAGCGGCACGATCCCGCTGCCCAGCGGCTGGGCCAGTAGCGGCTCGCCGGCCGGGGCCGGCGTTTACCTGACCAATGGGGCCTCGTTCAATTTCGTCGGTTCGAACGGTGATGGAATCGACGAAGAATTCGAGCGAAATCTGATCTCGGGTGAAATGCAGCCCGGGTCCTACATGAACGGGGTCGGCGTTTTGCAGCGCGCAACCGACGTGCCGCTGATCGGCAATGTCATATCCGGCAATCTGATCGGCAGCGACCCCAGCGGCATGTTCCCGGTCAGCAACATCCGCGGAGTTGTACTGATCGACGGGGTCGGCCTCAGCCAGGTAACCGACAACATCATCTCGGGCAATACAGAAGACGGTATCTATATGCGCATGGTAAGCGGCGCCGGCTCAAACGACGGCAACGTATTCCAGCGTAACTATATCGGCCTGAGCCCAATCAGCAATGCCATTTTGCCCAACGGAGGGAACGGCATCAACTGTTACAACGGCTGCGCCAATAATATCATCGGCGGCAACGATTGGGCCGACGGCAACGTAATATCCGGCAACTCTTCGTTCGGCTTACGACTGGCGGGTTCGGGCGTTTTCGACAGCTTCGGCAATATCGTTACGCGCAATATAATCGGCTTAGACTTCGGCGGCAGTTCGGCAATCCCCAACGGCATGGCAGGCGTTGTAGTCTGGACCACCGGGGCCCAGAACGATATCGGGCAGGCCGGCGCCGGAAACATCATCTCGGGCAACAACCAGCAAGGCGTATATATTTTCAACTCGACCGACACGCAGGTAATCGATAACTGGATCGGTCGCAACATACTGGGCAACCCGGTGCCCAACCTGCAAACCGGAGTCCAGCAAATTTCAGGCAGCGGCAGCCTGGTGGCCGGCAATCATATTCTCGGCAATAGTCGCGGTATCGATTTCGACGGTCCGTCCGGTTCGAACACTATTTCGGGCAACACAATCGAGGCCAACGGCGCCCGCGGCATCGATCTACAAGAGATCGACGATACCAATTCGGTTGAATTGAACGACATATCCGGGCATAGCGTCTGGGGCATCTATCTGACCGGCAGTTCCCCGTTGATCGACACCAACAACATTAACGGCGGTAAATACGGGATTCAGCTCCAACCCGACTATGCCGGCACTTTCGGTCCGGGCGGAGCAGGCGATGACCTGGTTTCGCGGCCGCTTATTAACAACAACACCATCGACTCGTACAATAATGCCGGAATAAGCAGCCTGGACTCAGAGGCGCTCAACGGCCCGACTCTGCATATTGACAATACGATCGCAGCTTTACCGGCCAGGCTGGCGGTAAGCCAGTATTTCCGCGGGGCGGTCGAAATCCTGGACACCGGCAACAACCCGATTGTGTCCGGGGCCTATCAGGTGGACATCGCCAGTAATGTCGGAGATCTCTATTCAGGCTCACTGGCCGACGGCGGCCTATGGGGCCCGACCGGCTTTTTGGCTAGTGACTGCCGCACCTGGTTCGATTTGCAGGCCTATCGGGTGGACGATACCGGAACGCTATTGCAGGGCAACCCTTTCACGCTGACGATTACCGGCCCGACCGGCGGCATCGACCAGTATACTTTCGACGCGGTTGATAACGACGGCTCCAACCTTGGCGGCCAGCCGCTCGGCCTTTTGACCGACGGCCTGTTCCGCTATCAGATCGCCGAAGTAGTCACCGACTTAGACGCCGACAACGACGGCGTTCCCGATACGGCCGATTGCGCCCCAAATGACTCAGGCTACCAGGGCAGCCTGGGTACGCCCTGCGACGCGGATTCGGACGGCTATTGTGATGCGGCCATCAGCGGCCAGGTGCAATCGAGCGCCTGCCCCAACGAGTGCGGCAACCCGCTGTGCGATCCCAGCGACTGCGCCGACGGCAATGCCCAGGTCAACCCGGGCGCCGTCGAGGGACCGCTGGGCGCAGCCAACTGCTCAGATACGCTCGACAACGACTGTGACACTGACACCGATCTCGACGACAGTGATTGCCAGTGTGGCTCGGATGCCGAATGCGACAACGGCGATGCCTGCGACGGGATCGAAACATGTGTGGCCGGCCAGTGCCAGAACGGCACTCCGGTGGTTTGCAACGACGACAACCCCTGCACCGACGACTCTTGCCTTCCGGCCAGCGGCCTTTGCGATTTTGTAAACGACGATACCAATATCTGCAATGACGGGCTGTATTGTACCGCGAGCGACTATTGCTCGGCCGGAACATGTAGCGGCGATGCGCGTGACTGTTCCTACCTCGACGACGACTGTAACGACGGCACCTGCGACGAGGGCAACGCCGAGTGCGTCGCCCAGCCGGCCAACGAGGGCGGCGCCTGCGACGATGTCGATGATTGCACAACAGGGGATCACTGCGAAACCGGCAGCTGTCTTGGCGATCCACTGGATAACGACCACGACGGCTATGTTCCGATAAGCTGCGGCGGGCTCGACTGCGACGACAACAACGAAGATGTCAACCCGGACGCCAGCGAAGGAGCCTGGCCCGACGCTACCTGCTTCGACTCTCTCGACAACGACTGTGATACGGACACCGACCTGGATGACAGCGCCTGTACGCCCCAGGAAGTATGCGGCGACGGCTTCATAGTCGGCAGCGAAGAATGCGACGACGACAACACCGAAGACAATGACGGATGTAGTGCCGCCTGCCTGATCGAAGCCGGCTGGGACTGTCTGGCTGGCGAACCCAGCCAGTGCGGTTCCCTGGCCGTCGCCGGTGAAGTCGTCATCACCGAGATCATGCAAAACCCGTCTTGCGTTGATGACGAGCTGAGTGAGTGGCTCGAAATCTACAATGCCAGCGGGCGTGACCTGGAATTGACCGGCTGGCAGCTGAGTGATCTGGACGGCGACCTGGTTGTGCTGCCCAGTCTTAGCCTGCCGGCCGGGGCATATGCCGTTTTTTGTGTCAATGCCGATCAAGCCAGCAACGGCAATGTTCCCTGTGATGCGGCCTACGCCTGGAGTGACTTCACCCTGGCCAACGGCAGTGATGAGGCAATAATCAGCGACCTGGCCGGCACTTTGGTGGATCAAGTCGACTACGACGGAGGCAGTACTTTCCCCGATCCGACCGGGGCCAGCATGTCGCTCGAGCCGGGCAGCAGCGCTACCGACAACGACCTCGGCTCCAACTGGTGTGAAGCCTACCTGACAATTGTTGACAGTCCCTGCGGCGAGCTGGGAACACCGGGAGTTGAGAATCCTTCGTGTTGCGCAGATCTCGATCAGGACGGCTACCAGGATATCAACTGCGGCGGGCTCGACTGCGACGACAGCAACGAAAACGTCAATCCCGGCCAGGAAGAAATCTCCTGTGACGGGCTGGACAACGATTGCGATCCGCAGACTATCGATGACCCCGACCCGATCGACGTGGACGAAGACGGTTACACTCTTAACTGCGGTGGGGACTGTGACGATAACGACGAAAACGTGAACCCTGCTGCTATAGAGATCGAATGCGATCAGGTCGACAACGACTGCGATCCGCTGACGGCCGACGACCCTGATCCGACCGACGTTGACGAAGACAGCTACACTCTCGGCTGCGGCCAGGACTGTGACGACAGCGACGATGAGGTGCACCCGGACGCCAGCGAGGGCCCGGCCGGCGACGCGACTTGCTCAGACACCAAAGACAACGACTGCGACAGCGACACCGATACCGCCGATGCCGACTGTACATCTACGGCCGAGTGCGGCAACGGGACAATCGAAGTCGGCGAAGACTGTGACGATGACAACAGCGTAGATGGCGACGGCTGCAGCGCGAGCTGCGAAATCGAAGAAGGCTACGCCTGCCTATCTGACAGCGAGCCTTCAATTTGCGGCAGCACGGCCGTGGCCGGAGCGGTCGTGATCACCGAGATCATGAACAATCCCAGTTGTGTCAGCGACGGCGACGGCGAGTGGCTCGAGATTCGAAATACGAGCGATCTGAGCCTGGAGCTGCGTGGCTGGAGGCTGGCCGATCTGGGCACAGATTCGGCCATTTTATCCGACTTACCGCTGGCGGCCGGTTCAAGAGCCGTTTTCTGTCGGAATGCCGACTTCAATCAAAACGGCGGGATTTACTGTGACGCCGAAGCTGCCATGGTGTTGGGCAACTCGGTCGACGAGATTGTCCTCTACGATGCCGCCGGTGCTCTAATCGATCAAGTTGTCTACGATGACGGCGCGACTTTCCCCGATCCAAACGGGGCGGCTATGTCGTTAGACCCCTCGGCCGATGCCACCAGCAACGACGAAGGCGTCAACTGGTGCGAAGCAGTCACGACTATCTCGGGTCCCTGCCAAGAAAACGACCTGGGTACCCCCGGCGAAGCCAACCCGACTTGCGGCGGCACTTGCGTCGATGCCGACCTGGACGGTTTCGAAGCGGAAAGTTGCGGCGGTACGGATTGTAATGATGGAGATAACAGCATTTATCCGGGCGCCGACGAAATCTGCGGCGATACTATCGATCAAGACTGTAACGGAGTTGATCTGCAATGCGGCTGCGCCGACAGCGATCAGGACGGCTATGAAGACTCCAGCTGCGGCGGCAGCGACTGCGACGATGGCAATGCCGAGATCAACCCGGGCCAGGACGAGATCTGCGATGACTCTATCGACAACGATTGCGACAACGACACCGACGGCGCCGACAGCGATTGCGCCGTATGTGCCGATGACGATCAGGACAGCTTCGAAGATGCCGCCTGCGGCGGTGAAGACTGTGACGACTCCAATGCGGCCGTCAACCCGGATGCCGACGAAATCTGCGACGACTCTATCGACAACGACTGCGATGGAGATACCGACACCGACGACGACCAGTGCGCCGCCTGCCAGGATTCCGACAACGATAGCTTCTTAGACGATGCCTGCGGCGGCAGTGACTGCGACGACAGCAACGCCGCGATTAACCCCGACGCGGCTGAGATCTGCGACGACAACATCGACAACGACTGCGATGGCGATACC
>JAFDKH010000125.1 GCA_019307065.1 Deltaproteobacteria bacterium | reverse complement strand
CCCGAAATGCTCCGTAAGTCATTTCGCCAAAGAGGCCGGATATATGACTGCTACCACTTTTTTGCCAAACAGATCATTTTTCCCTTGCGAAAGGAGCGGGTCCATATATGACAGCAACTTCATAATTAGTGTCTAATGGTAGTTCCAGCCGACCCTCAAGAAGAATGTCTGGTAAGTGTCGGATGTCTCGTTGTTTAAGACTTCTATTCCGAAGAACTGCCACATTTCGTAGCCGGTCGAGATGTGCAAATTCGAGAACAGATTTACATCGAGCCCGCCGCGGACGGTAAAGCCCATCCCGGAGTTGGTGACGTCTTTGGAGCCGATCACGGTGAACAGGAATCCGCCCGAGACGAACAGCCTGACATAGGGTTGGTACAACATCACGTAGATGTCGACCGCCCCGTACGGATAGGCGTAGCCTACACTGCGCGCGGCGTCATTGTCTGTTTCAATAGTGCATGAAGTTGAGCCGTAACCGACACGGAAAATGAAAGCCGGGGCCAGGGCGACGTCGTTGATCGCCAGGCGGTAGTTCAGTTCGGCTTGCCACTGCATCATTGATGAGGACCAGTCTTCGCCGCCGCCGTCGAGCCCGTATTTCAGAGCCAGACCCATATTGAACATCCCGCCCAAGCCGATGTCTTTGACTCCGGTCATATCGAGGAAAGAGCCCATGAAAAAGCGTCCGTCTACTCTGATGCCCGGGTAGACGCCCGATTCGTGGCGGGGATGCACGCCGGCCCGTACGTTGCCGCTCATTCCGGCGGCGATCAGGATGTCGGGTACCGAGCCGTATTTGCCCTTCTTCTTTGTTTTTAATTTCGTAGTCGATGTGGTGACTTCGGTTTCAGATCCGCTCGAGGTGTCAGCTGTTTCTACAGGGGTTGGGCTGTCGGTTTTCTTCTCAGTCCGAGCCCAGGGCGGCAGGAAGGCATCTTTGGTTTTTGTGTCGCCCGTGTCGGTTGTGGCCGTGTCTTCGACTTCGGGTGGCGGCTCGGGTGGCGGCACGGGGGCCGTGGCGACCGACCCACCACCGCCCAGCTTCTCGTAAATCATCACAGCCAGCGCATTTGCGGTTACTGGCGGAAACGATTGCCTTTTAAGTCGATAAGCCTTTTTGATAATTCGTTTGCCGCTTGAGTTATAGACGTTGACGACTACTATATAGCGCCTGCCTTTCTTGCGGGCTGATCCGGTAACGACTGCATCCAGGTTCATTTTTTTCGCCAGCTTGCGGATGCTTCTTGATTTCAAGGCCTTGTTCCTGCGAATTCGGCTGCGTTTGGCCTTGCGTAAATACTGTTTGTATGAAACCAGCTTGATGCCCTGATCGGCCATGGCCTTGACAATTGCTGTCCGAGCCCGCCTTCGCAGCTTTTTCGCCTTGCCGGTGAATGAGGCCACGACAGCTGATTGGGCTTCGGCTTTTTGGGGAATGCTGCAAAAGATGATGGCAAATGCTACAAGCCCAATGAGCCGGGAGAGATATCTTTTTTTTATTTGACTGCCAGAAAAGCCCGACATTTTTTCCTCCGGAAAAACATGTTAATGTTAACGTCAATCATTATCATCAATGTTTGGTGCGAGTGTCAAGATTCAGCGGCAACCCGGGCTTTGAATATATAATCAGCGGGGGTTGCTATTGTCGCTAAAGCGTGTAATGAGCAAAGACTAAAGTAACAAAGCAGCCGGGGAGCCATGAACGACGACGAATCCAAGCAAGCATTCAATAGAATCACCATAATCGGCACCGGGGTGATAGGTTGTTCGGTGGCCTGCATGATCAAGGGTTGTGGCCTGGCCGAAGAGGTGGTTGGGGTCGATAGTCTGCCGGCCAACCTCGAAATGGCGCGCCGGCTGGGGTTTATCGACCGGGGTCTCGAAGACCCGGCCCGCGGCGTGATGGGTGCTGACGCGGTGATTGTGGCTACTCCTCTGCAACAAGTCTTTATGACTATCGAGAAAATTGGACCCGACATGCGACCCGGGGCCATGTTGACTTGTACGGCCGGAACGACCCTTAGGATCTGGCAGCAAATAATAAAAGAAGTAAAAGAGGCTGAGGGCTTTGTGCCTTCTTTTCCTCTGGTTTTCACCAAGTCCAACGGCCCGGCGGTTGCGTCGCCGATGCTGCTTCAGGGCCGTCGTTGCCTGGTGGCATCTTGTGAAGCCTTCGATCAAGTTCAAGTCGCCAGAGTTGCCGGGTTTTGGAAGGACCTGGGAATGGACCCTCAAATTGTGGATGATTCTAAGTTTGAATGGTCTGTTGCGGCCGGTCATCTATGGCCGCAACTGATTACCCAAAGAGTCAGGCAGCTGGCCGTTAAAAACGAATGGGAACTGGGTGAGTCAGTCATCAAACACTGGCTGGATGCGGTTGGCCAATCGAATGACCTCGAACGCTCGTATCAATTGTACTCAAAAAAACTCAATCAGTTGCTGACAATGTTGGTCGAGGAGCTTACCCAACTGAAGCGGGATTTAGGTGGTGCCAGTCAGTCCCAACCGGATCAGGCAGAGGGAGCCGAATGAGTGGCAAGCTGCCGGTGGTGGCTATTGACGGGCCAGTCGGGTCGGGCAAGACCACGGTTGCCCGATTGGCTGCTAAAAAACTCGGTTATGTTTTAGTCGACACCGGAGCCATATATCGAAGTGTAGCCCTGAAAGCCCGCCAGGCAGACGTTGATTGGAATGATGCCGACCGGCTTGGCGAATTAGCTGCCAATCTGGATATCAGGTTCGAAGAAGGTCGCGATAAGCAGAAGGTTTTTCTTGATGGAGTCGAAGTAACCGATGCCATTCGTGAACCTGAAATATCGCAGGGCGCCTCGGAGGTGTCAGCTCATGCCCCCGTTAGGGATGCACTGCTCGACACGCAGCGCGACCTTGGTCTCAGTGGCGGAGTTGTAATGGAGGGTCGTGATATCGGCACGGTTGTTTTCCCCGAGGCGCAGGTCAAGGCATTCGTCGGGGCATCGATCGAGATCAGGGTCCAGCGACGATTCGAAGAGCTCAAGTCCAAAGGTAAGCAGGTCAGTCTGGAAGATACCCTCAGAGAAGTTCGACTTAGAGATCAGCGCGACGAGCAAAGGGCCTTAGCTCCGCTTAAACCTGCTGAGGACGCGGTATTGATTGATACCGGGCCACTATCGGCTGAAGAAGTCGCCGATCGAGTAGTTGCGCTGGTCAGTGATTTTATTGAAAAAGAAACCCAGATAAAACATGAAAATCATAAAAGCTAAGCAGTCCGGCTTTTGTTATGGAGTCAAGCGGGCTACGCGAATTGCACTCGAACTCGAGACCCAGGGAATCAGCCGGATCAATACGCTTGGCCCGCTGATGCACAACCCTCAAGAGGTAGCCCGGCTGGCCGCCCACGGCATTATTCCGCGCGATAAGATCGAAGACTGCGTTGGTGGAAAAACAATCATCAGAACACATGGCATAACTCGTCAGGAACTCGAACGGGCCGAGTCATTGGGGATTAATCTAGTCGATGCGATTTGTCCATATGTTAAAGTTCCCAAGAATCATATCGACCAGTTCTGCACCCAGGGCAGGGCAATATTTTTGGTAGGCGATCAGGGACATCCTGAAGTAGTTGCCCTGCTCAGTTTTGCAAAAGGCGAGGTGTTTGTTATAAGCGATCCGACTCAAATTCCGCAGCTGGACTCGGCTCGGGCAATCGGAATTGTTGCCCAAACAACTCAATCGAGGGAAGTTTTCGACGAAATTGTTACCAAGTGCCGGTTGCAATATGCGGACACCAAAGCAGTTTTTACAGTCTGTGAGGACACCGAAAAGAGGCAGAACGAAGGCCGCGAAATGGCCGGCAAAGTAGACCTCATGCTTGTAGTCGGAGGACGCAACAGCGCGAATACCTGCCGATTAACAGATATTTGCAGATCAATCCAACCGAGAACTCACCACATAGAATGCGTGGCTGAGCTCGAACTGGTATCTTTCAAGGCTGCCGGCAGGGTCGGACTTGTGTCGGGGGCTTCGACGCCGGACTGGATTATCGGCGAAATCGAGCAGTGGCTGGAATCGAAATCGGGATGAAGGCCACAAATCGGCAATGTTTGAAACAGTGATTTGGCTAATAAAAGTGTAGAAAGTATACGAAAAATCGTTGACAAGGATTTTAAAAACCAGTATGGTGACCCCGCTTTTTTTAGAAGCAATGGTTAGGACAGATTGAATTCCGGGGGGTTAGAAGGAGTAAAGGTATTAAATATGGAGAAAGAGTCGATTAACTGAAGCCAGTCTGAAAGATCATGAGCTCAAAGAAGGCGAGATCGTCAAAGGTGAAGTGATCCAGGTATTACCTGATCACGTTGTGGTTGATATCGGTTACAAATCCGAAGGAACCATACCTCTGGATGAATTTGGTCGCGGCGAGGATGGTAAGCCACCCGTTAAAGCCGGAGACAAAGTTGACGTGCTTCTCGAACGTTGTGAAGACGAAGAGGGCATGATTGTTCTGTCAAAGGAAAAAGCCGACAAACTCAAAGTCTGGGATGAGATCAGCAAGGCTTGCGAGAAAAACGAGCTAGTCGAGGGAATGATAGTCGCTCGTGTAAAGGGCGGCTTGAGTGTGGATATCGGCGTCAAGGCATTTTTGCCCGGTAGCCAGGTGGACTTGCGCCCGGTGCGTAATCTCGACAGACTGATTGGCCAGAAATTCGAGTTCAAGATCATCAAGTTCAACAAACGCCGCGGCAACATTGTACTAAGTCGCCGCGTTCTTTTAGAAAAAGAGCGCGAAGCGCTCAAGAGCGAGACTTTAAAGAAACTGAAACCGGGGGCAGTATTGCCTGGTATCGTCAAGAATATCACTGAATACGGCGCATTCGTGGATTTGGGCGGGATCGACGGTCTTTTACATATCACCGATATGTCCTGGGGACGGGTTAATCATCCCAACGAATTGTTTTCGGTTGGTGATGAGATCAACGTAATGGTTCTCAAGTTTGATTCTGAAACCGAACGGGTATCTTTGGGATTGAAGCAGATCAACGAAGATCCTTGGACCCATGCCGACGAGAAGTATCAAGTCGGGATAAAGGTCAGCGGGAAAGTAGTTTCACTGACTGATTACGGCGCCTTTGTGGAGTTGGAAGAGGGCATCGAGGGCCTGATCCATATTTCAGAAATGTCCTGGACCAAGCGTGTCAAGCACCCCTCGAAGATGGTTGCCGTTGGTGATGAGGTCGAGGCGATTGTGCTCGATATAGATTCTTCGAATAAGCGCATCTCATTGGGGATGAAGCAGGTTGAACCCAATCCCTGGACCCTGATCGAAGAAAAATACCCGGTTGGATCGGTCATTCAAGGCCGTATTCGCAATATCACCGATTTTGGCGTCTTCATCGGCATTGAAGAAGGCATTGATGGCCTGGTGCATATTTCTGACATCTCCTGGACTCAGCGAATCAAGCACCCCAGCCAGTTGTTCAAAAAAGGCGATGAAGTCGAATCGATCGTTCTACACATCGATCCCGAGAACGAACGGTTTTCATTGGGCATCAAACAGCTGAGCGAAGATCCCTGGAATCGCATTCCCGACAAATACCCTCCAGGAACCAAGGTAAAGGGGTCGGTTATCAAGGTGACCGAGTTTGGCGCTTTTGTTGAGATTGAAAAAGGTATCGAAGGCTTGATTCATATTTCTGAGTTAAGCCAGGATAGAGTCGAAGATCCGCACCAGGTAGTCAAGGAAGGCGACGCAATCGAAGTCATGGTGCTTGATGTTGATCCTGAGGAACGTAGAATTGCGCTGAGTGTTAAGAGCTTACAGCTATCCAAAGACGATGACTATCAGCAGTACCTGGAACGCCAGGGAGATGGTCGGGTATCTTTGGGTGAGGCGCTGGCATCCAAGGGAATCGATATGCAGGATTTAGCCGAAGAGAAAGACGAGTCGGCAGAACAAACCGCGGCCGCCGATGCTCCGAGCGAGGCTGCCCCGGTTGAGTCAAGCCCTGCAGAAGAAGAACCGGCTGAAGAAGCTGCCGCAGAAGAAGAACCGGCTGAAGAAGCTGCTGCAGAAGAAAAACCGGTTGAAGAAACTGCCGCAGAAGAAAAACCGGCTGAAGAAGCTGCCGCAGAAGAAAAACCGGCTGAAGAAACTGCCGCAGATGAAACAGTGACTGAAGAAAACGACGATAATTAATTTGATTATTCGAAAGGAGCTCCTGCCGTGACAAAGAGCCAGCTGATCGAGACGGTTGCATCCAGGGTTCAAAGCGTGTCCAAGAAGGACATAGAAGTCATAGTGGATACCATCTTCAGCTGCATGACTGAATCCCTCACGCGGGATGAACGCATCGAGATTCGCGGTTTTGGAAGTTTTGTCTCGAAGGTGAGGGAAGCCCGAGAGGGACGCAACCCAAAAACGGGCGAGAAGGTGAGTGTACCCAAAAAGCGGACTCCCTTCTTCACGGTCGGCAAGGAGTTGAAGGAAAGAGTAAACGTCAAGAAGGATCAAAACCCTACTTCCGGTTAGTTTTCTATTGTTTCCCTGAGATGTTTCCATGAAACAGATTTGGGCACCATGGCGCATGCAGTACATTTTGGGGCCCAAAGAGAATAGTTGCGTCTTTTGTTTTGATGCGGCCGAGGATCAGAACCGTCACGTGCTCAAGCGATCTGAGCGGGCTTTTGTCTTGCTGAACAAATATCCCTACATAAATGGTCATTTACTTGTTGTACCAAACGAGCACGTTTCCCGACCGAAAGATCTTACGGCCGAAGATTTTAACTCCTTGACTGCTCTATTGCTCGAGAGCATCGAGGTCGTTGAGAAAACACTTGCTCCTGATGGTCTGAATGTTGGTATGAACCTGGGTGAAGTTGCCGGGGCAGGAATCGACGATCATATGCACTTTCATATTGTTCCGCGCTGGTCTGGCGACCACAATTACATGGCCGTGCTGGGAGAAGTTCGAATGATCAATCAGCATCTCGACGAGACCTATCGGCAGTTGAAGCCGGCTTTTGACAGCCTGGGCTGAATTCAGTGGGTTTTTCTTGCGGCATTATAGGGTTGCCCAATGTAGGCAAGACGACTCTGTTCAACGCCCTGACTGAGTCGGATGCCCAGGCAGAGAACTATCCGTTTTGCACTGTCGACCCTAACAACGGGATTGTGGCCGTACCGGACAAGAGACTTACCGACATTGCAGCGATTTTCAAGCCCGAGAAGGTCACCCCGACAACATTAGAGTTTGTCGATATAGCCGGTCTGGTCAAGGGAGCTTCACAGGGCGAGGGCCTGGGCAATCAGTTTCTGGCGCAGATCCAACAAATGGATGCAATAGCCCATGTGGTCAGATGTTTTCAAGACGAGAACATCTCGCACACCTATGAAACCATCGATCCAATTCGTGATATGCAAGTCGTTGAGACAGAATTGTTGATACGCGATTTGGATATGGCGCAAAAGCGCATCAAAAAACAAGGCAAAGTTGCTAGTGGTGGGGACAAGGAAGCCAAGCTTGAAGTTGAGGCGCTCGAAATAATAGAAAAAGCCTTAGCAAACGGTCAGAAAGTGAGTTCGTTGGCGCTCAATCAGACTATGCTGCAGCGGGTTGAAAACACACCTTTTTTGACCAGGCTGCCGACATTAGTGATTGCCAACATCTCCGAAGATCAGATTGGTTCAAAGACAGACGAGGTCCTTAGCGGGCTTGTACAAATGTGCAATGAACACAGTCTGCCTCTGGTTGAAATCTGTGCCCAAACCGAATCAGAGTTGGATGAACTGGAGCCCGACGAACGGCAGGCCTACATGGCTGAACTGGGTATAGCCGAAAGCGGACTTTCGCAGGTTATAACAGTGGGTTACCGCTTGCTCAAGCTGGTGTCGTTTTTTACAACTGTGGGGACGGAGGTACGTGCCTGGACCGTTCTGGACGGTACAATGGCCGTCAAGGCTGCCGGTCGCATCCACACAGATATGGAAAGAGGATTCATCCGCGCTGAGGTAGTCGGGGCCGAGGCCCTGCTTGAGTACGGCTCCGAACAAGCCATCCGGGAGAAAGGCTTAGTACGTCTCGAGGGCAAGGAGTACATCGTCCAGGATGGTGACGTAATTAGATTCCGATTCAACGTCTGACCCAATCCATACCCAAATCTGCTAAATCGCGAATCTTTACAGTGATTCGAGCGTCTGTTACATTGCAATATCAATGAATCAGGGCAATTCTGTGTCAAAGACCACGCCGAAAACAGTCAAGTCATCAGCTTCTTCCAAGCAAACGCCTATGATGCGCCAGTATTTGCAGGCCAAGGCCGAATTCCCTGATTGCATTATGCTTTTTCGATTGGGTGATTTCTACGAGATGTTCTTCGAGGACGCCGAAATTGCCTCCAAGATCCTGGATATCGCTTTGACTTCCCGGTCCAAGGGTAAAGATGCCTACCCGATGTGCGGCGTGCCGCACTTTTCGGCCAAGGCTTACATCGCGAAACTTGTCGAGGCCGGCCATAAAGTGGCAATTTGCGATCAGGTCGAAGACGCAAAGCTTGCCAAGGGCATCGTCAAGCGTAAAGTAACCCGGGTAGTTTCTCCCGGAATGATAACCGAGCCTGAAGATCTGGATTCGCGCGAGTCGAATTTCATAGGTGCGATTGAAACAGCTGAATCTGGCGAGAGCAGTTTTGGTTTTGCTTTTCTGGACGTCTCGACCGCCGATTTCCGGATGACGCAGGTTGGCAGCCTGACAGCCCTGATGGATGAGATTGCCCGGGTAATGCCGCGGGAATTAGTTATCCCCCAGCGACTGGCCGACTCTGAGCTGCATGACAAAATTCAGATACAGTTCAAGGGACTGTTTTTGAGAATTGCTGAGACCCGGGACATCGAAGCAGAAATCTCTGATTCAGTTGATCGGGACCTTTTTTCTCCGCATCTGGACGAGCAGGCAGATACACAAAAAATCGAGATTGGGCTACAGGCTGCAAAAACAGTTTTTTGCTATGCCAACACTTTGCTGCCTGGCTCACTTGAACACATTCGTCGGCTTGTTCCTTACCAGGTTAGCGACCATATGATCGTCGACGAATACACCCGCACCAACTTAGAACTCGTCGCCACTCTTATGGAGGGCAAGCGCCGGGGTTCCCTGCTTGGTTTGATGGACGATACCCGCACGCCGATGGGCGCCAGAATGTTGGCTCAATGGGTTCTTTACCCTCTTTTTTCTCCGACAGAAATCTCAAAACGTCTTGATGCTGTTGAGCAGCTCGTACAGGATACGGTCTTGCGATCAGACCTGGTTGAGCATCTTTCAGGCATTCGCGACCTCGAGCGACTTCTGGCAAAAGTCTCCGTCGGACAAGCTACTCCGCGAGACCTGGGCGGCTTGCGAAACTCATTGAGCAATCTGCCCGATTGGGCGGCCTTGTTTTTATCGGAAAACGGTCAACCAACATCGAAGTTGATTGGCGAAATTGATTTGCTGGATGATCTGTTTTTAGAACTTGATAAAACCCTGGTTGATGAGCCACCGGTTGACCCGAACGAAGGTGGAAGCATAAGGCTTGGTTACAACAGTCAGCTGGATGAAATGATTCAGATGGCCAGCTCCGGGCGAACATTCATTGCCCAGCTCGAGCACCAGGAGCGGGAGCGGACCGGTATTTCTTCTTTGAAGATTAAGTTCAACCGGGTGTTTGGATATTTTTTGGAAGTAACCAAGCCGAATCTGCACTTAGTGCCGGACAACTACCGCCGCAAACAGACGACTGCAAATGCAGAAAGATACGAGACCGACGAGTTAAAGGAGCAGGAAGAAAGAATTCTAAGGGCCCAGGAAGACAGCATCGCCTTAGAGAAACAGATAATCGCTTCGTTGATCGAACGTGTTTGCCTGGCCGCCGGCCGGATATTGAAGGTTGCCAGACAGGTTGCTACTTCAGATGTGCTGGCCTGCCTGGCTAATCTCGCGGCGGCCAACGGGTACTGTCGCCCGACTGTAGACGAGTCTGAAATAATCGACATTTGCGAAGGTCGTCATCCGGTCGTGGAAAAATACTTAGAAGCCGAACGGTTTGTCCCGAATGATATAAAAGTAGACTGTGACAACGAACAGATCCTGATAATTACCGGCCCGAATATGGCCGGCAAATCTACCACCATACGTCAGGCAGCCTTGATCACAATAATGGCCCAGATGGGTTCCTTTGTTCCGGCAAGTTCTGCCAGGATCGGTGTAGTCGACCGAATTTTTACGAGGATCGGGGCGGCTGACAATCTGGCTCGCGGGTTGAGCACTTTTATGGTGGAGATGACCGAAACGGCAAATATCCTGATCAACGCAACTCGCAGAAGCTTGCTGATTCTGGATGAAATCGGGCGGGGAACCAGTACTTTCGACGGATTGAGTATTGCCTGGGCGGTTGCCGAATATTTACATGATCGGATCGGTGCCCGGGCCCTTTTTGCCACTCACTATCATCAGTTGACCGATCTTTCTTTGACCAAACACCGAGTTGCCAACTACACAATCAGTGTCAAGGAGTGGAAGGATCAGATTATTTTCCTGAGGACCATGGTAAAGGGTATCTGCAATCGTTCATACGGTATTCAGGTCGGAAAACTGGCCGGGCTGCCGGCCGAGGTCATTGACAGATCCCGACAGATTCTGGCCAATCTGGAAGGCGAGGGATACGACGAGATAGGTGTTCCGCGATTGTCGAGAAGCGGCCAATCACAAGAGCCTGTTCCGGGCCAGCTACACCTGTTTGTTAAGCCACAAGCTCGCTCGCCGGTTGAAGAGGAACTCAACAGTCTTGATTTGGATGGCATTACTCCGCTCGAAGCGCTTAAAATTCTTCACAAGCTCAAGGGAGACGAATGAAAGCTTTTTTGCGGATAGGCTGTTCTGCGTTAATCCTGGTTTTGGCAATGACTCTGATCGTGGAGCAATCCAATGCCGGCCCACCGCCGGCCGAGGCAGCCTATCAAAAGGCCCGTCGGGCTTTCTATCGCTTCAAAGAAAACATTCAAAAACAGAAGTTCAGGCATAACTGGAAAAATGTTGCCGGCAAGTTCGAAAAAGTGGCCGAAAGTTTCCCCGATTCGACACGAGCCGCGGATGCCTTATTCACCGCCGGGCGCATGTATCATGATTTGTATCTAATCTCACGCGTAACTGAGGATTTGGACTATTCGGTAAAGCTCTTACGCCAGCTGGTTGAGCGGTTTCCAACGAATCATCTGGCAGACGATGCTCAACTGCAGATTGCCCTTAGATGGATAGAATTTAACAAACAGCCGCAAAAGGCCCGGGCGGAGCTGATTTTTCTGGTTGATAACTTTCCCGATGGCGACGTAACCCCCAAGGCTCGCCGCATGCTCGAAGACCTGGGCGGTGCCAAAGACGAGAAATCATCCGAGGCAAGGGCTCCCGATACCAAAAAGCCCGACGATCCGATCGGCGCCAAGATCGCCGAGAAGACGTCTGGCAAAGATCCCGATGTAAAACCGACCAAAGGTTCGACTAGCAAGCCAGTCAAGAAGTCAGCTAAGCCCAAGAAAAATATTCCCTATCTAGAGTCAATCAAACACTGGTCTAACCCGGGCTATACCCGCATAGCCTTATATACCCGGATAAAAACCCGTTACAAAGTCGGAAAATTGGCTGCAGACAAAAAAGGCAGCTCTCGACCACGCTTGTATATCGATTTGATGAAAACAGAAATGGGGGACGAGCTAAGCAGTTCGATATCCGTTGCCGACAGTATTGTCAGCCGCATTCGATTGGCCGAACGAGACGAAGGCTTCATTCGGGTGGTAATCGACCTCAAGGGAGATCTTACCCACCGGGTCTTCCCGATGAGCAACCCCGATCGGGTGGTTATCGACATCAGCGCCGGTGAGGACGCAGTTGCCAGGGTAATCGGGTCAAAAGTACCCAAGAAGAAGCCTAAGGTCTCCACCAAGAAAAAAGTCGAGAGCATGAAATCCAAGAGCAAGCCGGGTGTGTCTTTGTCGATGATGGCGGGTCTCAAGGTCAAGACGATTGTGATCGACCCGGGACACGGCGGCAAGGACCCTGGAGCGATTGGTCCCAAGGGCACTTTAGAAAAGAATCTTACTCTGGACGTTGCCAGGCGGCTGAAAAAATTATTAAAGGGAAAGTTTAAGTTGGAGGTCCTACTTACCCGGGAAAAAGACCGTTTTGTGCCATTGGAAGGGCGGACCGCATTTGCAAATAAGCGCAATGCAGATTTGTTCATTTCGATTCATTTCAACGCTCATACTATCAGGAAGTTTCGTGGAGTGGAGACGTTCTATCTCGACCTGACTAATGATCGCTATAGTATCAAGCTGGCGGCCCGCGAGAATGCAACCAGCGAAAAATCGATTTCAGACCTGAGATACATCCTGGCAGATTTGGCGCTCAAGTCTCATGTGGATGACTCGATAAGTCTGAGCAAGTTCATTCAGAAGTCGATGGTGGGTACCCTAAGAAGAAAATATAAGTATGTCAGAGACTTAGGTATAAAACCGGCTTTGTTCTATGTGCTGATCGGGGCGCGCATGCCTTCGATTCTGATTGAAGGTTCGTTCATCACAAATCCGACAGAAGAAGGCAGACTTCGAACCAAGACCTACCGTCAACGCATAGCCGAGGGAATTTTCAACGGCATCAAGAATTTCATCAGCGAACGCGACAGATTGCTAGACCCAGAGAAGTAATCTCCCAAACACACTCCGCCAAAAAGTTGACATAATACCAGCCTGCAAGATAATGGAATAAGAGAAAAGGGGACAGGTTAGCTGTAACCTTCAGAAATGACGGGAGAATGACTTGAATTTTGATAATCAGTTGGACCTTTTCATGAGTCACCTGAAAGTCGAACGCAACTTGAGTATCAATACCCTCGAGGCCTACCGGAGTGACTTGGGAAAAGTCGTTGCGTATGCGACAAAAAATAAAGTTAGTGATTTCGACGGAGTAACTCCTTTGCTGCTTATCAAGTTTTTGAAGCAGGCCCACAAGAAAGGGCTGGCGGTCAGAAGTCAAGCACGCCTGATCTCTGCATTGCGAACCTGCTATCGTTTTTTAGTAACCGAGAGTATCTGCAAATCAGATCCGACTAGTGAGATTGAATTGCCCAAGGCAGGTCGTAAACTGCCGGAGCTTCTCTCTGTAGAAGAGATTGAAGACCTGATTGCCCAGCCACGGCTCGATAACCCGCGCGGTCTTCGTGATCGCGCCATGCTCGAATTTATCTATGCAACCGGATTGAGGGTGTCGGAGTTGGTAAAACTGAAAGTTGAGGGGCTCGATTTGCGTCTTGGGGTGGTGCGAGCATTTGGCAAGCGACGCAAAGAACGCCTGGTTCCTTTAGGAGATCAGGCGCTTGAAGCAGTCAATGCATATCTTGACCAGGGGCGGGAAAAAATGCTGGCCGGGCGTCGTTCGCCTTTTTTATTCGTGACAGCCAGGGGAAGCGCAATGACTCGCCAGGCTTTCTGGAAGAATCTCAAAAGATATGCTCGCTTGGCCGGAATCCCCAGAGAAATTTCTCCACACCAGCTGCGGCATTCCTTTGCTACCCATCTGCTCGAAAGAGGGGCCGATCTGCGAAGCGTTCAGGCTATGCTTGGGCATGCCGACATCTCGACAACCGAGATATACACTCACGTTAACGCAGAACGCTTGCGAAGAGTATACGACCGCTTTCACCCGCGTGCCTAATCGTCCTTAAATGCCACAAAAAAGCCCACTTAAAAGCTAACCCGTCCCCATATGTCATTGACAGAACAGGGTTCCTCGGGTACCTTTTGCACCGGCAAGAGTTCGGTTGAAAGGTTGGTATGGAACCGTTTGATGTAATGGAAATTGTCTATGTTCTCATTCCGATGATCCTGGCGCTTTCGGTTCATGAGTACTTTCACGCCTGGGTCGCAGCCAAGCTCGGCGATGATACTGCTATTCGGCACGGTCGCCTGACTTTGAACCCGGTGGCGCACATCGATCCGATCGGGACTTTGTTGATTCCAATCGTTGGTTTGTCAACTGGAATGCCGTTTATTGGCTGGGCCAAGCCGGTGCCCATCTCGCCGATTCAATTCACCCGGCGGTTTAGCATGAAAACAGGCGTATTGCTGGTTTCGGCGGCAGGACCATTATCCAACCTGGTGTTTGGATTTCTGATGGCCTTGGTTTTATCGGCAGTTGCGCATGTTGTCGGCATTGAAGAACTGATCAATATATTGGCAACCAACCAGGGCATTACGGCCGCTCTGGTGCAGTTGATGAGATATACTATTTTTATCAATATCGGGCTGTTCATCTTCAACTTGCTGCCGATTCCGCCCCTGGACGGCTCAGGAGTCTTGCAGGGATTTCTGCCCGATCGTTATCGCCATTACCTTGATTCCATGGCAAAATACTCATTTATCTTTTTAATTGCCATACTTGTAGTGGGCGGCAGATTCATCGGCTATCCGATTTTCTGGATCGTCGAGGGTCTCAGCTCTATCGTTGGGATAGAAAGATTATTTGGTTTTTAAGACAGCTAGGCAGGCAGAAAGGTAACCTTGATGGGCAGCGAACATAAAAAACGGGTGCTGAGTGGAATGCAGGCCTCGGGGTTACTGCACCTGGGTAACTATCACGGAGCACTTGCCAATTGGGTCAAGCTGCAGGATGAGTACGAGTGTTTCTTTTTCATTGCCGACTGGCATGCCCTGACTACTCTCTATAATGAACCGGCCAAGATCCGGGAATACACCCGCGCGGTGGCGATTGATTTTCTGGCCTGTGGGTTGGACCCCGAGCGCTCGACAATATTCGTTCAGTCAGATGTTTTGCAACATGCCGAACTGAATATTTTGCTTTCGATGATTACTCCTATTCCCTGGCTGGAAAGGGTACCTAGCTATAAGGACAAGAAAGACGAGCTCGAGCACCTTGATCTCTCCAGCTTTGGTTTTTTAGGCTATCCTGTCTTACAAGCGGCTGATATTGCGATATACGAGGCCGCCTTCGTGCCGGTCGGCGAAGACCAGCTGCCGCATCTCGAGTTGACCAGGGAGATCGTGCGGCGCTTCAACCATCTGTATTCCCAGACCTTACCGGAACCCAAGGAAATCGTTACTCCGACACCGGTCTTGCCCGGTCTGGACGGGAAAAAGATGTCTAAGTCTTACGGAAATGCTGTTTATCTTTCGGATGACGACGAGAGTGTGCGTAAGAAATTTATGAGTGCAATCACCGACCCCCAGCGCCAAAGACGAAATGACCCGGGCAGACCGGAAGTGTGTAATATCCATGCTTATCATAAAATATACAGCTCCAAGGAACGCCTGGGGGAAATTCAGCAGGCCTGCCGCACAGCCGAGATCGGCTGTGTTGATTGTAAAAAAGAACTCATTGAGAAATTTTTTGTGAATTTTGCCGACATTCGTAAGCTAAGACGCCAGATCGAAAATGATCAGGCCTATATTGACCAAGTCTTGAGCCAGGGCGCCGAACACGCTCGCCAGGCAGCTGAAAAGACTATGACTAAGGTTCGCAAAGCCATGCAGCTCAGGTAGCAAATTGACCGAACAGGGCCCAAACAATATCGACTGGGAAACCCAGTCTCCCGATCAGCAAGAGAGTATCCTGGGAGACTATCGGGTAGATCTGCCCATATTTGAAGGGCCGCTCGATCTTTTATTACACCTGATTCGAAAACACGAAATTGATATCTTCGATATTCCGGTTGCCATGATTCTCGATAAGTACATGGGCTACATCGAATGGATGCAGGTACTGAATCTCGACATCGCCGGAGAGTTTTTGGTTATGGCTTCTACACTTAGCCTGATCAAGTCGAAAATGCTGTTACCGCCCGGTGAGGGCGAGGATGAAGAAGAGGAGGTCGAGGAAGGTGATCCTCGCGAGGAATTGGTCAGACGCCTGCTCGAGTACCAAAGATACAAAGATGCTGCTGATGAATTGAGGGACAGGCCAATTCTTTCGAGAGATGTGTTTTCTCGAGACGCCAAGCAACACATTCCGGTTGAAGAAGAAGATGGCGCCTTTGCCGAGGTCTCTGTTTTTAAACTGATCGAAGCTCTTGATAAAGTAATGCGTAAGGCGTCGAGAAGGGTTACCCACGAAGTCTTGATGGAGAGGATTTCGATTGCCGCGCGGATCCAGGAGCTGGTCGACTATCTGGCGGCTCACCAGGAAGTCACCTTCGAGGAAATATTTGGTGAGAATCCGACAAAGTCGATGATAATAATAACGTTTATCGCTCTACTCGAGATGGCTCGGTTGCGAATGGTGAGACTTCATCAAGCTCGGGAGTCAGAAGTACTGTATGTGAAGAACTTGTGCGACCAGATTGATATCGACGAAGTATTGGCATTGGTCAAAAACGAATAATTGTAGTTCATACTTCTTAGGACTGATGATGAGCATTAGAAAGACACGTGAAGAGCTGGACGCGGAGATGAACGAAGAGCAAGGCGTTGAGTCAATAGACATTTCGCCCGAGACACCTCAACAGCCCGGTCCCGAGGCAATCGACGCAGAAGCCCAGCCGCCTGGCTTGGAACCTGAGGAGCCCGATAGCAAGATAGATCAAAAGGATATCGATCAAGATGACTCAGAAGAAGGGCCGCCCGTAGAAGTATCGCCGAGACTAAAGACAATCATTGAAAGTCTATTGTTCGCAGCCGCCGATCCTGTGCCACTGGCGACATTATTGACGGTATTGCGCAATTTCAACCCTGAGTTGTCGTCGCGTGAATTGCGGGAAACAATTGAGGAGCTCAGAACCGATCTGCGTGAACAAGGTCGTGGGATTCGCATAGCTGAAGTAGCCGGCGGATATCAGGCCAGGACGCCTTCGGAAGCTGCGCCATATCTGAAGAAGCTGGTGACCAGGCGGGCACCGCGCTTGACCAGGGCCACCCTGGAATGCCTGGCGATCGTGGCCTATCGGCAGCCGTTAACCCGGGGTGAGGTCGAAGATATTCGAGGAGTGGATTGCGGGGCAGTCCTGAGGCACCTGCTGGAGAAGAAACTGGTCAAGATTCTAGGTCGCAAGGATGAACCCGGACGACCGCTTGTGTATGGGACCTCCAAAGAATTCTTGGAGTTTTTCTCGATGAAGGATCTTACCAGCCTGCCGACACTCAGGGACTTTGCCGAACTCACAGAAGAGCATCGTGATTCGCTCGGACTGGATGAGTACGAGATAGAAGCGGAGCAGAAACCTGAAGAAGATCTGCATGAGGCCTTGACGCTCGAGGATCCTAATGCCTATGCCCCGATTGGGGAAGATAAAGTGGTTCGAGAGCTGGCCGAGGCTCTGGAGGATGTGCGCCAACGTGACCGTTTGCTGAAAAAAGACGTTTTTGGACAAAAAGAGAAGAAGAAAGAGCCAGCCGACCAGACGACTGAAGCGGCCCCCGAGGCGGATGGGCCCCCGCCGGCCCCAGGGCTTGATCAGCCCCCGCCGGCCCCAGGGCTTGATCAGCCCCAACCTACCCCAGGGCTGGACGAGCCCCCAGCGGCCGATCAGGATTCAAAAGAGCCCCAAAGCGGTTCGGAGGATGACGGCAGTGGCTGAGATTCGTCTGCAAAAAGTGATTGCCGGCAGCGGTGTGGCTTCGCGCCGTGAAGCCGAGCGCTTGATCGCCAGCGGGCGGGTGGCGGTCAACGGAAAAGTGGTTAACACTCAGGGCATCAAGGTTGATCCCGATTTGGATAGAGTAACAGTTGACGGCGAATTATTGCGGCAAAATAAGGCAAGCATCTACTTGATGATGAATAAACCGCGCGGTTTATTGGCTGCTACCTCCGACCCGCAAGGCCGTAAAACAGTTTTCAGCCTGCTCAAGAAACAGGCTTCTGCGCGGGGGCCTCGGCGCGTATTCAACGTGGGTCGTCTAGACTTCAACTCTGAAGGTCTATTATTGCTGACCAATGACGGGCCGTTGACAAACGTGCTAACTCATCCTTCTTCAGGCGTACCACGAATATACCGTGTTCGAGTTCAGGGTATGCCGACCGAAGCAGCCTTGCGCAGCCTGTCCCGGGGCGTGAAACTTGAAGACGGAATGGCAAAAGTCGAATCGGTCAAGGTGGTCAAGCGTAACCGTAGTTCGACCTGGGTGCAATTGCTGGTCAGGGAGGGCCGCAATCGACTGGTGCGCAGGTTATTCGAACACCTGAGACACCAGGTAGTGCGGCTCGTCCGGGTTTCCTACGGCGGAGTCGAACTGGGAGACCTGGGATCGGGTCAAGTGCGCAGCTTGACTCCCGAAGAGATAGCGACCTTGAAAGCCTGGAAAAAGAAGAAATCTGACAGAAAAGGAATGTCCGCTTGAACTGCTCAGAAATAGCGAAAGTAATTACTACATTTGTAGTGAGTGTCGGCCTGGTGCTGACGGCTGCTTGTTCGGATCCACACCAGGAACTGATGGAGCAGCTTATCAACCGCTCGCCGGCCAAACGAGCTGCGGCTGTAAGGAGCCTGCCCAGCGAAGGTGGTGAGGACGCCTACATGTTGGTAACCAAGGCCCTGACCGATCACTCGACTATCGTTCGGATTGCCGCGGTTTATGCTCTGGCTGATATCAAAGATCGTGACACGAGTGCGGCCATGATTCGAGCCACGCGTGACGCCGATCCCGAGGTACGTCAGACAGCGGTCGCTAAGCTGGTGGTTCGCAATAAAGACAAAGCAAAAACCGTACTGATGGATATGTTGCTCAGCGGAGAACCGAATAGCCAAGTTCGCCAGAACATCTATACTGAACTTTCCCGACTCGATCTGAGCGGTGAAGGATTAGCCGAACAGATGGCGATCTCACGTGTTGAAAAAATCAACGAGGTTTGGGACAAGAGTATGCCCGCTCAGCGAGTTCGGCTGGTTTTAGAAGCTGGTCGCATCTATCATTCTGATGGATTAGGGATTGTCCTTAGAGGTCTGGTCGACTCTGACGCGGCAGTTGCCCTGGCGGCCATGTCTGCTGTGGATGGCCGGGGCGGAAAACAGGCGTTGCGACTCTTGATAAAACTGGCATCTGATCAAAGCGAAAAAATCCGCATGGTTGCGATAGGTTCCTTGAGCAAATACGGGTCCGATGGCCTTGTCGTGCTCAAAGGAGCGCTACGCGACGTTGATCCCGTTGTACGCACAACGGCCCTGCGAGAAATATCGAAGCTCTCAGCCAAGCTCGATCCGGCACTGGCCTGTAGCTTGCTGGAAGTCAAGGAAGAAAAAACCTTGCTCGAAGTGATCGGATTGCTCAAAACCCAGGCTATCGACTGCCCCCTGACTACTTTTGCGTCCTGGCTCGAAAACCCGGAGCTGAAGCTTTATCAAACCTGCAAGCATGCGGCCTATGCTGGGTGTTGCTCTGGCAAGATCCGGCGATATCAGCGCTCAACTCGCAAGATATCTCAAGGTCGAACTAAAGAAGATCTTGGACGATTTCGACAGTTGGAGCGAGGGCTGGGTAACCAACCAATTGCCGCCGACCGAGGAACCTGCAGTCGAAAAAAAGGACACGACCAGGCTGAGCGACGAGCAGCTCAAAAAACTATACGAAAAGCACGGCTTGCCGCCGGCTGATAAAAACTCGCCTCGCGGAGTTTCTGATCTTCTGGCGAGTTATGAAGACAAATCCAAAAAGTCTTCAGTGACCGAGCTGTTTGAGGCGATCGACGATCGGGATCTGTATTGGTTCACAGAGCTTTTTGACTCCGTGGTTTTGGTAGATGCCGCCGGCGCTGATGCTCTAATCAAGCGCTGTCTGCTTTCAGGCAACTTCCGATTGGTTGGTTTGGCCAGCCAGGTGTTGTTCAACCGAAAAATAAAAGTCAGCTTAGAAAGCGAAGATAGTCGGCAAATAGGACAAATGCTTCTGAAGGCTCCGGAAAATTATGCCTTTCCGATTATAGATTTTCTTGGAAGCACCCATACAAGCGAGGTGATTGCGGTTCTGGGAGGTCTCTTGAAGGACGCCTCATGGGAAAAGCGAGAGAAACTGATCGAAACTCTGGGTTCCATGAAAAAAGTCGAGGCGGTTGTCAGTCTGCACTCGGTTCTGGATGGATACTCGGCATCCAGCGCAGCCAAGGTACTTGGACAGCTAGGGGACAAGAGCTCGATCGACCCGCTCAAGCGTGCTCTCGAAAGAGCCGGACCTTCGGCCGAAATGGATATTTTACTGGCCTTAGCTCAGCTTGGAAACACCGATATAATACCCAGATTGACTGAGAAACTCGTTGATCAGAACCCGGAAATGCGGCGGATGGCGGTGCAAATCATTGGTGCTCTGGGTCAGCCGTTTGTTGACAAGCACTTAGCCATGACAAAATTCGACTTGGACCGTTTTGTGCGTCATGATGTGGCAAAATTCATGGATCAATAGGAGAAGCGGAGAGACCATCAATGTAAGACAAGGTTCGCAAATGGAAAGATGATGCTGCCAGTCTTTTACGCAAGGGAAAATACGCCAAGGCTCTGGTTCTATATAAGAAGGTGATTGACGCAACTCCCAATGATTACTCTTGTTACAACAACATCGGCTATATCCATCGCAAACTGGGTCACAAGCAAGAGGCGGTCAAAATCTTTGAGGAGTTGACGGATTTATATGCCGAGCAGGGTTTCTTACTCAAGGCGATTGCTACATGCAAAGTTGTAATGGACATTGATCCAACTCATAAGGAAATCCAGCACAAGCTGGCCGATCTTTATGCCAAACGATCCGATCGGAGTTCGGTAGCCGTCAAGGTAATGACCGATGACGATAGCCAGGCTCAAATTGGGGCACAAGCCCTGGCTCCCAATTCGCCAACTGAAGTTCAGCTTTCTGACCAGGATGAAGAAGGTTTTGGAATCGTGTTGACCACGCCGCTCGAGGCGCTTGAAGTTATGGAAATTCCAATGGACGCAGGTTTGGCCGAACCTGAACAAGAAAGTCAGCCAAGCCCGGCAGCGGGCTACGGCGAAGTTGATTTTTCGGAACCTGAACAGATTGGTGAGGATGTATTTGCTCAGCCGGAACCACTTCCCGAAGAGCCCCAGCAACCGGTTGAAGCCGAGGAAGATGTTGCGGAGATAGTAAAAGAGGAAGAAGAAGCGGTAGAAGAAGAAGAGGGCGAAGTCATGGACGAAATCGACCTGGACATGGTCGAGTTCGA
>JAFDKH010000124.1 GCA_019307065.1 Deltaproteobacteria bacterium | reverse complement strand
TGCCTACAGAGGGTGAAGAGGTCGAAATAATAAAACCGGTTAATTCATCCGGCGGCGATCCGGAAGATCAATAGGGATTGTTGCCTATCAGCGCGTCGGCGAAACCGGAGCAGCTGAGCTCCTTGACGTTGTTTTCGCCTTCGTTGCGCCAGCAGCGGACCAAATCGTAGGTTCCCAGGCGTTGGGCCAAGGTGGTCTCGAGCGATTTGTGAATGCTGTCGGCCGCCTCCTGCCAGCCCAGATACTCGAGCATCATGGCAGCCGAGAGGATCAAAGACGACGGGTTGACTTTGTTGAGGCCGGCATACTTGGGAGCAGAGCCATGAGTGGCCTCGAAGACCGCCAGGCCGTCGCCGATGTTCGCGCCCGGGGCCATGCCCAGGCCGCCCACCCCGGCCGCCGCGGCGTCGGAGATGTAGTCGCCATTCAGGTTGGGGGCGATGATCATGTCGTATTCGTCGGTGCGGGTCAACAGCTGCTGGAACATGTTGTCGGCGATGCGGTCGTTGACCTGGATCTTTGACTTGAATTCGGGTTCGTCGGCGACCTCATAGCCCCAGCGCATGAAGGCGCCTTCGGTGAACTTCATGATGTTGCCTTTGTGCATCAGGGTGGCCAGGCGCCGGCCCTTGGCAATCGCCCAACGAAGTGCCTTGCGCACGTGTCGCTTGGTGCGCCCGGGACTGATCGGCTTGATGCCCACGGCGGCGTCTGTGCAAACCTGGTCGTCTCTGACACCCAGGTCCTTTAGAAGCGCGATGATCTTCTTGGCTTCTAAGCTTTCGGATTCGTACTCCACGCCGGCGTAGACGTCCTCGGTGTTCTCGCGGAAGATGACTACGTCCATCTGTTCGGGGTGCTTGAGCGGAGAAGCCGAGCCGTACCAGCGCACCGGCCGCACGCAGGAATAGAGGTCGAGGATCTGCCGAATGGTCACGTTCAGCGATCTAATCCCGCCGCCCACCGGCGTAGTCAAAGGACCCTTGATGCCCACGACGTGTTCACGCAGGGATTCAAGGCTGGCTTGGGGAAGATGCTCACCGGTTTGTTGGAAGGCTTTTTCTCCAGCTAAAATTTCCTTCCATTCGATCTTGCGTTTGTTTTCGTAAACGCGCTCCACGGCCGAGTCGACTACCTTGATCATGGCCGGGGTGATATCCACGCCGATGCCGTCGCCTTCGATGAAGGGGATGATCGGATTCTGAATCAATCTGTATTCGTTCAGGTGTGATCACAGCTTTATATCTCCGTGCTTCTTGATGTGCTCCACCAGCCCGCCGTCTTTGAGAATTCTGGCCATCTCTTTAGACAGCGGTCGGAAGGCAATTTCTTTTGAGTTAGTCAGATCGCGCAGTAAACCCTTTTCCAGGTCAGCTTCAAGCTGGTCGCCTTCGCCGATGACGGATGTATCTACCAGGATTACCGGCAAGCCGATGTTGACTGCGTTTCTGAAGAAGATCCGGGCGAAACTCTTGGCCAACACGGCCCCGACCCCGGCCAGCTTGATGATTGTCGGCGCGTGCTCCCGCGAGGAACCCAAGCCGAAGTTCTCACCGGCCACCACGAAATCCCCGGCCTGGACGTTCTTGGCGAAGTCCGCGCGGGCGTCCTCCAACACGTGCTTTGTCAGTTCGGGCAGGTTGGAGCGCAGGTGGAAATAGCGACCCGGGGCGATGTGATCGGTGGAAATGTCGTTTCCAAATAGCCAGGCTTTACCCTTGAGCGAGCTCATAAGATCACCTCGCGTGGGTCGCTGATCCGCCCGGCCAAAGCCGTGGCAGCCGCGGTGGCGGGTGAGGCCAGATAGATGAATCCCTCGGGGTTGCCCATGCGTCCGAGGAAGTTGCGGTTCTGGGTGCTCAAGACAACCTCTGAAGAACCGAGGACTCCCTGGTGAACCCCGACGCAGGGACCGCAGCCGGGAGGTAGAACCAGGCCGCCGGCCTCGACGAAGATCCTCAGCAGGCCTTGCTGCTCGGCCTGAAGATACACCTCCCGCGAGGCCGGTCCCACCAGCAGGCGGACACCCTGAGCTACCTTGTGACCATCGAGAATTCTGGCTGCGACCTGAAGATCGCCGATCCGCCCGTTTGTGCAGGTACCGATGAAAACCTGATCGACCTTGACATCGGTAAGTTCACTGGCCAAGGCCGTGTTGTCGACGGTATGGGGCTTAGAGACGGTCGGCTCGATCCGAGCCAGGTCGTATTCCAGGCTTCGTTCGTAGGCGGCTTTGGGATCCGGGCTTAGCTTGTCTGCGCCGCGTCCGCGCTGCTTGAGATAGGCCAGGGTGGTTTCATCCGCCGGAAAGAGCCCGGCTTTGGCGCCGGCTTCGACGGCCATGTTGGACATGGTCAGGCGCGACTCCATATCCAGGGTTTCAAGATCACCGCAGAACTCCAGGGCCTTATAGGTAGCCCCGTCGGCGCCGATCTCACCAATCAGGTGCAGGATCAGATCCTTGGCAAAGACGCCCTTTTCGAAGCGCCCGCTCAGCTTGACCGAGAAGCTCTCGGGTACCCGAAACCAGGTCTTGGAAAGCGCCATTGCTACGGCTACGTCGGTGGAGCCCACTCCGGTGGCGAAGGCCCCCAGGGCACCCGCCATACAGGTGTGCGAGTCTCCGCCCACGATCAGCATGCCCGGGGCGGCATAGTGCTCGGCCACCAACTGGTGACAGATTCCTTCTCCCACTTCGGAGACTCCGGCGCCGCTGCGCTTGGCAAAGGTCCGCATGAAAATGTGATCGTCGGACAGTTCCTGGCGGGGACTCGGCGAGGCGTGATCGAAGAAGAAGCGCGTGGCAGCGGGTCGAGCTACGCCCTGCAGGCCCAACTTCTCGATCTGCCGAATCGCCAGGGGCCCGGTGCCGTCCTGGGCGAAAGCCAGATCGACATTGGCGACGACGATCTCTCCAGCACTGACTGCACGTCCGCACTTGGTCGAAAAGATCTTTTCGGCCAGGGTCTGTCCAACCTCGCTCATTTACGCTTCTCCAGCGGCACGAACTTCTTGTCGAACCCGCCGATGTACTTGGAGGTCGGGCGGATCAGCCGGTTATCGCGGAACTGCTCCATGATGTGGGCGATCCATCCGGCCGTGCGGGCAATCGAGAAGATGCAGGTGAAATACTCCTTGGGGATGCCCAGGGCCTCCTGCACGGTGGCCGAGTAGAAGTCTACGTTGGGGTAGATACCCTTGAGCTTGAGAACCCGCTCTTCGATGCTTTGAGAGATCTCGAACAAGTGATCGCACCCGGCCCGTTTGCAGAGTTTCTCGGAGAACTTCCGCAAGGGACGGCTGCGCGGATCTTCAGTCTTGTACATGCGGTGACCGAAGCCCATGATGCGCTCCCCGCTGGCCAGCATGCCGTCGATGTAGTCTTTGACCTGGTCCTTGCCGCCGATCTTCTTGAGCATCTCCATCACCCTGGTGTTGGCCCCGCCGTGCAGCGGCCCCTTCAGGCTGGCCAGGGCCGCGCTAATGGCCGAGTGTACACCGGCCAGCGTGCTGACCGTGGCCCGGGCGGCGAAGGTCGAGGCGGCCAGCCCGTGATCGGCGTGCAGCGTAAGCACAGTGTCGAACACTGATCGCTCGAGCTTTTTGGGCGCCTGGCCGTTGAACATGTACAGAAAGTTGGACGCGAAATCCATGCTCTTGTCGGCAGACACGATCGGCTGGTTCGTGCGAATCCGGTAGAGCGAGGCTACGATGGTGGCCATCTGGGCCAAAACGCGCTTGGCCTTGCGCAGATTGGCTCCCTCGGAGTTCTTGCCGCCGTCCGGATCGTACATGCCCAGGGCGGACAGGGCCGTGCGCAGCACCACCATGGGATTCGCGTTGGGGGGCGACAGCCGGATCAGCTCGTCGACCTGGTTGGGCAGCCGCATTTCGGCGATCAGCTCCGAGCGAAAATCCTCGAGCTGCTCCTTATCGGGCAGCTGACCGAACCAGAGCAGGTAAACCACTTCTTCGTAGCAGACTTTTCCGGCCAGCTCGTCGATATCGTAGCCACGGAAGTAGAGCTTGCCGTTCTGGCCGTCCACAAAGCTGAGGAAAGTCTCCGCTGCTACGACGCCTTCCAGGCCGCGGACCGCCTTCTTTTTCTTCTTGCCGAATACCATTTGTCACTTCCTTTTCTCAGGGATTACGCCACAATCGTCCGCCGAGCTCGGCCAGGGCATCCGAACCGCGGATTACAAGCGAGCTCGTCTCCACCTGGCGCAAGGGCACCTGGCCGATTAGATCTTTGAGGCGGCCAAGCTCACGCAGGTGGATGGCCCGGCGGGCCTGACAGTGATCACAGTTGTTGGATTCCGGCTGAACCTGGTTGGCGATCACAACCCCGACCGGAATAGAGTTGGTTGATAACAGCTCGAGAGTACGCTGGGTTTCTAAAACCGACATCGCTTCGGGGATGGTCACCAGCGCAAACAATGTGCGTTCAGCATCCATGATCAAGTCACGCGCCTGCATGACTCGTTCGCGCGCACCCTGCAGATTTTTTCCGATATCCTCTTCTTGTCCCCGAGACGCCCGCGGCATCAGCTTGCGGATAGTCCGGCCGAACTTGGAGAAATACCCGCGCAAAGTGATCATCTTACCGATCCAGCCATCCAGCATCTTTGGCAGAAGCAACAGCCGCAAAGTGTGTCCGGTGGGGGCGGTGTCGAAAACCACCGAGTCGTAAGCATCGGATGTCATGGTCTCGAGTAGCAATTCGAGAGATATGAATTCGTCGACCCCGGGCGCATCTCCGAGCATGTTCAGCGCGTCGCCCAGCGCACGTTCCAGTCGGCCGCGCTTTTTAGGCGCTGAGTCGGGAGCGCTGGCCGCACCGGTCGCTTCGGCCCAGCGAGTGCTCGAATCAACCTCGATCGCTTGTAAGTTGGGCTCGATCTCGCAACCGGCATGTCCGATCTGCAGATCGAAAACGTCTGAGAGCGAGTGGGCCGGATCGGTCGAGGTGATCAGCACCCGCCGGCCGGCCCGGGCCAGATTGACCGCAGTCGCCGCCGCCAGGGTCGTCTTGCCGACCCCGCCCTTACCCGAAAAGAAATGAAAAAGCGGACCCATGCCGGCACCATAGATGAGGCCGCCAGTCGATGCAAGCAAAGGCGACAAGCGGCTACGCAACTACCGATTTCAATAACATTCATAGATAGCTGTATTGCAGTTCATGCTCAGCGGACAGTCGTCTACGGTTTGGCAACCACATTTATAGTGGCTGGCGTAAAAAACGCATTTCTTGCCTTCGTTGGTATCTATACAATTTGTGTCGCAGGCTCCGCAATTCAAGGGTGTATCGAGCTCTGATTCGCAACCGTCCGACCAATCGTCGTTACAGTCGCCCCAATTGCCGGTACAAGTGCACTGGCCCGTGATGCAATCGGCGTGATCGTTGCAAACGACACAGTCGGAGCCGCAGGCAAAGTCATTGTTGGTGTTGTTGACACAGTTCGGGCCGCCGCAACAATAGGATTGGGCATCACCGGCACAGTTTGCGCCGCCGACCCCGCCGCAGCGACAACCGTCTTCTGTGCAAGTCTCGTTGAGATCGCACACTTCGTTGCAGTATGAACAATTCGTCAGGCTGCCAAGCTGCCTCTCGCAACCGTCGTCCCAAGTGACATTGCAGTTGCCCCAACCTTCTTCACAGGTACACTCACGAGCCGCACAGTATGCGTTTTCATTACAGGCCAGGCCGCATTCGTCGCAGTTGTCCGGGTTGGTTCTCAGGTTTATTTCGCAGCCGTTGGTCCAGCTGCCGTCGCAGTTTCCCCAGGGGTTAGTGCAGATGCAACTACTGTCTTCACAATTGGCATTCTGTCCGCAAGAGTTGTTACAAGAACCGCAATGGCCCGGGTCATTGGTGGTATTGACACAGATCGTGCCACAGCAAGTTTGAGGGGCGTCGCAATCCAGTCCGCTGCCGCCGCACTTACAGACGCCCGCCACGCAGACTTCTCCGCTATCACACTGGATTCCGCCACAGGGATCTCCCTGACAGACGCCGCTTTCGCAGCCGTTTTCACAAATTTCGGTTTGACCTTCGTATTCGCACTCACCGCCGCTGCAAACCCCGACAACCGGGTAGTAGACCCGTCGATCGCCGTCGCAGTAATCAGCGGGTGGATTGTCGTCGTAGCATACGCTTCCTTCAATTATCCACTCGGGATCCTCGCTAGCTTCGTCATATGAACAAACATAATTAATCTGATCACACACTACTGCGGCACACTGGTTTTCCAGGCTGCAAACCACTGGCGGACAGCCTGGATCTCCACCTGGATCTCCACCTGGATCTCCGCCCGGATCTCCACCCGGATCTCCACCCGGATCTCCACCCGGATCGCCGCCGGGATCGCCGCCGGAATCGCCGTCGCTTAGAATACCCCCATCGTCACCCGGGTCGACATCACCATCGACGTCTTTTTCGGTAACTCCGCTACCGTCAGCGTCTTCCTGGGCGGCCCCGTCTTGTTTGGAATAATCACCGACCACCAGGTTGCAGCCGCCGAACAGGCAGACCAGCAGGATCAATCCGAGAGACCTTAACTGGCCGGTTGCGCTCATCTAGAATTTCCCCTGGATCAGCGCGCCGGCAAAATCGGGCCCCAAGGTTGGTTTGAACGAGATGCTGTCAACCTGACTGTCATCGTCATCATCGAATACAGTCAGAAGTAGTACTCCTGCCAGCGCCCCGGCCGCACCGACACTAATTAGAACATTAGTGGCCGTCGACAACCGGCTCAGCTTGTCCATATCGCCGAATCGTTCGGGCGGGCAATCCCCGCCGGGACAGGCGTCTTCGAGATCGCCATCGAGCGACAGCGCCATCCCCCCGGTAATTACTCCCGAGACCAGCAAGGCACCCCCAACTCCGACGGTCACCCAACCCCAGGTGGACAACTCGAGGCCTGCGTCGGATTGATCTGAGATTCCGATCGGAACCGGTTCGGGATCTTTATTGCTCGGATCGAGCTTGGTTACAAGCTTGGGCTCGATCTTGGGCTCGATTTTTGGATCGGGTTTTATAATCTGCGGATCGACCCGGGCCACTTTCGGCGGGCCCAGGCGACGCAGGATCTTGATTCCTTTTTCCAAATCGGGCCTGAAAGTCGCTGCCGCCGGAAAACCCTTGATCGAAGAAGTTGTCTTTGTCTCAATCAACTGCTTGCCGGTCGCAGCGTAGAAGTAGCGCACGACTGTCCGCACCCGCGGCCCTAGTCGACTGACTTGTATGTCGAGCACACCGCTGACCGGCTTGTCGGCAACCACCTTACGCAAGCAATCCGGCGAGTCGAAGCAAGACCTCTCAATTTCGCCAATCAGCGGATTTGAGAACAATTCCACCTTGAGCACGGACAAGTCTTCGATAATCTTTTTCTTCAGGCCGGTCTCGACTTTGGCAGCCAATCCCTCGGCCTTGAAGCTGCCGATAAACACCTTGACCTGGACTGGTACAGGCATTTCCGCAGCCGCAAGCGCGGCAACCAAGAACACCAGCATGGCTGTCATCAGTTGAAGCTTTTTCACGACGGACTATCTCCTGCCCTTGCGCAACGCCTTAAAAGCCTTATTGAACAGTTTGTTCGCTTTAGTAAAATTCCGCTTCTCCTGCGCATTCAAGATTTGATCGACTAAGTCCTCTACTTCATTTTCCGAGGCTGAACTGCCGGTCTTGTCATACAGCCTGTTGAATCGAGTGAACTTGCTTTCAATAAAAGCTTTGTTGATTTTTATACTCGAGATAGTCCTCAAGGTTTTATTGCCGGCCGCAATCGCTTTGGAGTATTTTCTGCGCTTGGCCAATTTCTTCATTTGGTAAAATTCTTTATCCAGTTTCCAGCTATCACCTGAGATTATACCCTTTTTATGCATGGTCGAGTAGACCAAACCCTGAATCTTCTTAAATTTTTTCCTGAGCGCTCTGAGTTTGCTGATTTTGGCAACCCTATCGGATGAAGGCGGTTTTCGACCACTATCGGCCGGCTCGATCCGTCCGGCATCAGCCACGCTCGATTCAGATTGATCGGCAACCTCGACAATACCTGCGTCAAGGCTGGCCGACTGTTGGCTGCCGGCATCGACTATTTCTGTTCGAGCTTCCTTGGGCGGCCGCAAGGTCGGATCAATCATCGCCAAGCCGGCATCCTGGCCGCTTTTTGATTTTTCGTTGCCGGTACTGAAAACAACGAACCCGATAATAATCATGACGCCCGCCGCGCCGGCCGCCAGACCCAACTTGATAGTTGACCTGGAAGAACGCCTCAGCGGTGCAACCGAACCTTCCAGGCCGGGGCTGGTCGGCTTGTCTTCCCCGGGCGGCATCTCTGAAAAGCTGTCATCCGGGAGTTGTGGAACGTCATCTTCTTGATCCTGTTCGACGCCGGCGCTTTCCGGAACGACCGCACTCAACGAGGCCAACCCGTTCCTTACGATCATGGTCGCGGCTTCCCGTTGCAGCTCCCACTCGATCGTATACAGTGTGCTGGCCGCGCGCTTGCCTTTCAGGGTCGTCTCGGAATGAAACGCTGCCAGATGCTTAGTCGGGCCCAGCAACTCGTAGGTGGCTGACGAAACGATGACCTGATCGCCCTGGGCCAGGGCGCTAACCCGGGCGGCAACGTTGACGACATCACCGAACACGTCCTGGCTGTCGAAAATCGATTTGCCGCTATTCAGACCAATCCTGATCAAAATCTTCTGATCGTCTTCTTCGACTTTCCGGTTGTGTCTGGCCAGAGCGCGCTGCATTGCAATTGCCGCCCCGACTCCATCGTCGGCCTTATCGAAACTAACCATGTAGGCGTCGCCGATAGTCTTTATTACTTCGCCGCGGTAGCGCTCAATTTCTGGGGACAGCAGATCATTGTGAAGCTTGATTTTTTTGAGACCAGCCACATCGCCGTGCTTGTCGAAATAAGGAGTAATCCCGACGATATCACTGAAGAGTATCGTCGATTCACGCATGCTCTGGCGGTACATTTCGGAATATTCCGATTCGCGGAAAGCCGCGGCTACGCTCTTGTCTATATCGCCATGCCAGGGACCGGGAGTCGATATATCCGCTTGACGAATCGCAGGCTCAGGTGGCGCATCGTCGGTTCTGGTCTGGTCGGCTGTAACCACTGTCACCTGAGTCTTGGCTGCCTTTGATTCAGAAGTTTCCTGTCTGACGACATCCAGCGCTTTTTTGAGGTCGCCGATCGTCCGGTAACGCTGTTTGGGATCGGGCGCAATAGCCCGACTAATTATTTCTTCGAGTTCGGCGCTGACCTGCGGATTGAACTGCGCCGGAGGAACCGGCTTGCCCTGCGAAATGGCCTGGCCGATCTCGTAGACGCCCTCGCCCACGTACGGCGGCCGCCCGGTTACGCACTCGTATAGAATTACTCCCAACGAATAAATGTCGCTTTGTACCGAAGCCTGCTTGCCCTTGAGTACTTCGGGTGACATGTAATAAAAAGTGCCGACATGGATGTCGGTGGCGGTGATACTGGACATGTTCATCGCCTTGGCCAGCCCGAAATCGAGGATCGAAATCTGGGTGCGTCCGCGAACAACAATATTGCCCGGTTTCAGATCGCGATGGATCACTTCCAGCTTATGGGCCGCCGCAATCGCATCACAAATGTCGCATATCAGGCCGACTGACTGATCAATCGCGACAATTCCCTTGGAGTCAATCAACGAACGTAGAGTCGGACCGGCCACATACTCCATCGTGATAAATAAAGTTTCGTCTTCTTTGTGGATGTCATACAACCGGCAAATACCCGGATGAGACACTTTGCGGGCCAGCAAGACTTCGCGCTGGATGCGCTCGAAATTTCCGCTCTTGACAAATTGAGGCTTCAAGACTTTGAGGGCGACTTCAATATTTAAAAGAGGATCGCGGGCCAGGTAAACTATTCCCATGCCCCCCTGCCCCAGCCGGCTCTTGATCTCGAAGCGACCGAGTAGATCACCCTCTTTGGGTAACTTCTCCATCTATTTACCACCCCAAAAACGACAAAAAACATTTACAAAAAAGCTCGAACTATCGGCCGCACCGAGCGCGAGAAGGTAACCGGTACTCCTTCGAAATCATCGAACATGTATGTAAAAAAATCGTGCAGGTGCGGCTTGGCAAGATAGTCGAGATTTTCAGGAACCGGTCCGAACTCTTCGACAGCCATGAATTCTTCGGCAGTTTTAGGCCCGCCAGTCAAATAACCGACCGGTTTTACGATCCAGCGAAAGACCTTCTGGAAGTCATTGAATAATCGTACCTGCGAAGGATAGGCCTCAATCATCTTGCGTTTCTTGTTCAACTCTTGCTCGGTTAAACGCAAACGAATGCGGGTACCCTTGTATAGCGGGTGAAAGCGCACGGCAACCAAGATGGTGTATTCATAGGCCGGACAATGGAAAAACTCGACCGGCTCACCCGTTTCGCGTTTGAGGTCATCGACTGCCAGGCGCCCGAAAAAGTGAGTCAAATCATGTTCCGGCTGGCCGCCCTGCCAGGCCAAAGTAAAAACGGCGTCCGGCTTGATTGTAAATATTGCTTCGCGCACTCCCTTACGAATCGTGTCGAAGAAAGGCCGGGCATCTTCAATAGTGCTCTTGCCCGAATGAAGCTCGCTCATCCAGCGATAAATCTCAACCTCCGAAAAATCGAGACAGCTGGTATTGGCCTCGGGAATTGAAGCGATTGCAACCGAATTGATACCTTCTTGTTTGCGAACCAGGCCATATTCAGGCGGACTAAGCTGCGATTCGAAATAGAGACCGTCTGAGTTGGTGACCCAGACAACCCGGGCCCGAGGACTCAAGCGCTGCAATAATCCGGCGGTCGCAATTTCATCGTCGTGATGAGCCATCAGATACAAGGGTCGTTCGAATTTATCCAGGCGGGCCGTGAATTGAACACCCCGCTCGTAGGCATCGGCTCGAAACATTGTTCGGTTCCTTCGCTTGAAAATGCTCGCAAAATCCAAATTTCAACGCCGGCGGCGAAGAATACAAACACCTAAACCAAGCAACACCAGCAGTGACGCACCAGGCTGATTGTGCGCGCAGCCACAGCCTCCTTCGGGCGCGGCCGGAATACCGAACAGCCAGGCTTTTGAAAAACCACTGTGGGCGTCGCGCTCATCGACGGCCTCGACCCGCCAGCTGTAGACTTGTCCGGCTTCAAGGATTATGTCGGGGCTCCAGCTGACTATCCCGTCCGACTCCACTCCGCTGCCCGTTTCCAGAACTTGATCTCCGGTTTCAGACAGCAGCTCGAAAGAATAGCTGACCTGATCGCCCTGGGGATCGACGACTGCCAAAACTCGTAGTTCGGGCATCTGAATCAGCAGTGATTGGTTGGGCGGGTCGAGATGGGCCGGGACCGGGGGTGGCTGGTTTTGGCCGGGAACCTGACAATCTGTGGCCGCTTCGGCGAAGCGGCCGGCGCTGTCATGCGCGAAGGCGCTGTAACAAAAGGTAATCTCGTTTTGCAGATCGGTGTCAGTCAGTTGCTCGTCCAGGCCGTCGTAGATTTCTGTGCCTTGGGTCGGATCGATCGGGGCATTCATGACGGCTCGACGAATCATGACTCCGGACACAATCGAGTCGTCGGGCGTTTGCCAACTCAGCTGGATTTCACCGTCGAAGCCGAGGGCCTTGAGACTCTCGACCGCTGGAACCGGCCGGGGTCCGACAACTTCTAGCGCAACAGGTATGCTTTGGGGACTGTTTTCGGCCTCGGCGTCGGTCACGCTCAGCTCGGCCTGGTGGTTACCGCGCGCCAGCCAGAAGATATCGACGTAAACTCGTATCTCGATACTTTCGCCGGGCGCCACAGTTCCGGTAGTCGGGCTGGGAGTCAACCAGCCGTACTCGGACGAACTAATTAAAAAACGCAAATCGCGACCGCCCGAGTTTGAAACGGTCAGGTACAAGGTCGGATTTACGACGTCATCGGCGGCGGTGAAGTCGAAGCTGGCCGGATTGACTTCGAGATAGGCCGGATCAGGCAGAACATCCAGAGTCACCGGGATTATGTGCATAAGGTTGTCGGCCTGAGCCGATTCAAGCACCAATTCGGCAGTGTAGCTGCCCAGTTCCAGACCGCTGTGATCGACAGTAACTTGCAGTTCGTCCGGGGTCTGGCCATTGGGGCTGTTTATCGTCAACCAGCTTTGTGAACAACTGGCCGTGAATGAAAGCGAACCACCCTGCACATCGAAGACCGACAGGGCCTGGCCGGCCGGGGCCGACCGGCCGGGTACCGCTTCGAAAGTCAGCCCGAGAGGAGCCGAATACAAGTAAGGCCCTTCGGGTTGCATGTCGACTTTGCCGAAGTAAAACTGGTCATCTAGTTCGGGCAAATCCACCGGCCAGGCGCCGGTCGCCGCCCAGTCATCGACATTCATTGTTTGAACATACATTCCGAATCGGCCGATCGGGCCGACATCGATTTTGGTGGTATTCATGTCGAGAGACAACTCGTAAAAACGGTGACTATCTGAGAAACCGACTTGTCCTTCGGCCCCGGGCGGGTTGCTGATTCGCCCGTAGTAATCCAGCATGGCGCCCTCGCCCGAATTGTAAACCGGCATGAAGTAGACTTTCGAGGTGGCCCGTGTACTCACCGCGTAGAGGCCGTCTTCACCTCTCGATGTCGGCCACAATCCATCGAGACTTCTGTCGAAGAATACCCAGAGGCGGTCGCCTTGATCTTGGGTGGTATCCTGTTGATCTTCAACAGCCAGATACAACTTAGTGCCCGAAACCTGGAGATATAACGTGATTTCAGTCGAGCCCTCGGGGGCCATCGGCAAGACCAGGGCCTGGTCATATTCGCCGGCCGAGATGACTCCGTCGATGGTCGGCGCCGCAACTACGTGGGGCACCTGGATCTCGGGGACTTCGACCAGCACCAAGTCGACTAACAAATCCAGCGGACTATTGGCAGCTTCCGGGCTGGTCAGAGTAACCAGGGCCTGATGAGTTCCTGCCGCGAGCCCGGCCGTGTCGATCTCAATCTCCATCTCGGCCGGGGCGCTTCCGCTTGCCGAGGTCAGGCTGAGCCAAGCTTGGTCGGCCTCGGCTGTGAAAGTCAGGCTAGCGATGCCATCGTTGCGCACGTGGACGACCTGGGCTGGCGGGTTTTCTCCACCGATCGCAGCGATGAACTCGACTTGCGGCGGATAGACTCCCAACAACGGATCGTCGGTATTCAAACTCTTCTTCAGCATTATGGCCGGGTCGCCCAGCAAATTGCTCTCGTAGCCGACCCAGCGAATATAGGCATCGTCGAACGAGCCGGCGTTGTCTTCCTTGCTGTCGGCCAGGGCCTGGCCAATTGTGGTCATTCCCTCGGCGAAAAAGGCATCCCAGAACTGGCGGTGGAATCGCTGACTGGGAGAATCACCTTGGTAAGTGCCCCAGCCGGAACGGCTGTTGACCACGGCCGCAAAAGCGCCGTGTTCTTCCATGACGAAGTGCTCGCCGATGCAATCCTCATTGTAGACGTAGTTGCCCTGATCGGCCGGCGCGCGATTATCGAAGGCCCCCGGCAGGCAGCCCTGGGTGTAGAGCAAGAACGGGTGAGAATTGATCAGGCCGTCAACATCTTGGTTCATCAAACGCATGTTGTAAATCGTGTTGCTATGGCCGAGGTGATTGACGATATGCAACCCATCGATAGCGTTCAAGATTGGAACCAGTTCGCTAGGACCCCACGACTCTGCACCGCCCAGGTCGCGATCGTAGAGTGTGTCGGTTTCGAAAAAGGGCAAGCTTACAAAACCGAGTGTCGTGTATCCGCCGCTACCGCCGCCGTTGATAATGACATCCATCGAATCGGCGCCCCAAACATCATAAGGATCGTCCCAGAGAAGTTCGCCGACCATCAAAACGTTCTTGAGCCAGGTGCCGGCGCCTTGTTCGTAGGCCAGGGTCTTGCCGACAAAGTTTTGCAGCTCGGCCTGACTATCGGCCGGGGCCCGGCCGACGTACACCTCGGCCAGCAAGTCGACGACCGCCCCGTCGGGACCGTCGCGGTATTCGCCGTAGAGCCCGTCGGCATCATGGTCGAAACTGCCGTCTAAGCAGCTGTAATAAAGATCGGCCGGGATGTAGTCGGGAACTGTGTCAGGGTGATTGGTGTCGACATAAAACTTGCGGACCGGCAACAGGTCGTCGCCGCTCTCGCCGCCGACATCGGCCGCATCGGCATCGCCGACCAGCAATACGTAGCTGACGCCCCATTCCAGATAGGCGTCCGCGATAAAATCCCGGATGGCGGTGGCCAGATCCTGGCCGCCGTCGGGCCGGTCACCACTATAGTTAGCGTCGATCCACTCCACGGTCACGATCTTGGCCGGCAACCCGGCCGTCTGGCGATAATCCCTGAGAGCCTCGAGGCTGTTTGCTCCGCCAATCCCGGTAAACATTTCGGGCGTTACAATCAAGTAATCGTATTCACCCGGATCGAGCCGGACCGGACCGCGCGGAGGTTGGGCCGGATAAGTCTGCAGGCTCAGCTGCTGATCGGTCAGGCGCTCGACTGCTGCCAAATCACGTTTGTCGGCCCGCAACATCGTGGACAGCGGCCCGCCCGGCTTGGTGGTCAGGACGACATTAGCCGAGACCAGCCGATCGACCAAACCTGAATGCGGCCGGTAAGACAGCGGATAAATCGTGACCGAGTAAAGCGCATAACCGTTCTTGAACTGCAGAAACCCGGTTTGGTACCAGCTGCCTGGCCAGGCCTGATCGGAATTGTATACCTCCGGATCGGGCGCTGTGTAACGCGCTTCGAACCCGTCGAGCATCGGCGCAGGCAGCTGAGCCGGAGCGATTGCATAGACGCCGGCCAGCGGCTCGCTGACTAGATCGCGGATTTGCAAATCAACTGGTTCTTGTCCGTAGGGCACCACGAAGTACAAAGTCTTGCGCGGCAAGAGCGGCTCACCCGGACTACCCAGCAGCCTGGCCCCGGGAACCTCGAGCAACTGGCCAATTTCGGTTTCGACCAGGACAGGTTGATCGAATTCCAGGCCGGCAACCAACTCGTCGGCCGAACTCAACGAACCAAACCCGATAAGACTCACCCCAATCAACAATGCTGCAACCATGGACTTTCTCATCAAGATCTCCAATCGCGGGCCCCACTATTAGTACAAACTCTCAGTTTGCACTCTGGGCCGGATACAATCAAGGGATCTGCGAGGTTGGCTGCTGTTTTGGGGCTGGCTGGACTTCGGGCTTGGCTTCCGGCTTGGCTTGGGTTTCTTTGACCAGTTGCTTACCAATCGTCTCGGCCACGGCGCGTTGTAAAAGCGGCTTTATGTAACCTCTGATTGAAACCGACACCAGATCGTCGTGGCCTTCAAACGTCGTCTTTTGAAGCAGACCATTCAGAATCAGAGTCAAGCCCTGATCCATTTCCACATCGAAGCCGAGACTGGCCAGGCCCTCGCTCTTGAGCTTGGTCAAGAATGAATTCAGGTATTCCTTAGCTTGTCGAATTCTGTCCGGTTCGGTAATGACTGCGAAACTGACCCCTTTTTTCATGTGCAAAAACAGTCCGGCTGCCCTTACCGGAAAAGGCAATGCCTGTAGCTCGTCGATTTCACCGGTTAATGTATACAGCCGGGCGTGATTCAGCTCAGGATTTTCGGCGCAAAGTTTTCCCAGTCGAACACCCTTATCAGTCTTGCTAATCTGTTTGTCTTTATTGGTAAAGGCATTCAGTACATCGGAAAGCATCTGTTCAGAGGCTGCAATTACGACACCGAGTCCCTTGATTTTTGTAAAGTACAGTTGCTCGGGAAACCCGTAGGAAGCCGCGTTCTCGAGCAGTATGTCGCGATCGAGACTGGAAAAATCCAAACCCTCGGCAATCGCGGCTACTTTTTCTTTTGTACCGAGCTGTCCAATAAAAGTAATCCGGGAAAGCTTATCCATATCAATTCCCAGACTGCGCTTGAACAAGGTCTTGGCAAACAATTCCAGTGATGGGATTTTGTGGCGCAGGTCTTCGGGCAAAATGTCCGGCAGAACTTCCTTGGTAAGCTCCAGAATCACGTGAGTATCGATCAGCATCACGAAATTAGCTTCACGCGGAACGGCCTGCATGATTCTGGGGACAAATCGCCTTGTACTTCTCATCGACCGCCTTTACCTTGGGGTCGTCCTTATGTTTCTTCTGGAGGGTATCGAGGCAGACCGAAATCGCGGCACACTCACCGATATTGGAGCTGTCGGGGGTTTTTTTCTTGGCTTCTTCAATCTTCTTGACGTTGGCTTCGGCCCAGCTCAGCGGCGAATCATAGCCACATAGTTTCTGGACTTCTAGACCAACCGCTTTTACGCGCTGGTCTTTTTCTTTGACCAGGCCTTCGGCATAGGCTCCGGCGGAAGCGCAATCGAAGCCGGGATTTTTATTGTTCTTGATCGAGGCTTTGATTTTGACCAAGTCTTCCTTGGCGCTATCGTAGGAGAACTCAATCCCCGCGTTGGAAAACTCGATATCTCCGGTCGACTCTCCGGTCTTGTCTCCCTCGCTTTTCGAACAACCAACGCAAATAATCAGCAGCAAACACAAGCCACAATACAATGCTTTCATGGACCGGCTCCTTTCGTTGAGTTCACTTTTTATACCGAAGCCCGGCCGGGAGTGCAAGCTGCAGATCAAT
>JAFDKH010000308.1 GCA_019307065.1 Deltaproteobacteria bacterium | reverse complement strand
AGCCTGGTGAAAAAGACCGCAGCTATATATTCACCCGTGCCGGCAATCCCATGCATAAGGATTGGCAGAACACGATGATTGGCCGGGCCGAGTTGGGTGCCGGAAATCTCCGACTAGAAACCAACTCGATCAAGCGAGCCGACATACTTAGGCAACGTATCGAAGCTGCCTGTGGAAAAATGATCTGTCATCGCGCCCGTGAGCACGCAGACTCCCTACCGGGCAGTCTGGAAAGTGAGAATCATGATCGATCGGCGCAATCAATGCCGGAGATTCCTCCCAAAGAAGCAATCGAGTTAATTCGCCAGTACAAAGAGCAGTACTATGCAGACTGGACGAACCACCCGTTGCCCGCCCTGGGGGGCAAGACACCACGCGATGCCATCCGGACCAAAGCTGGTCGGAACCATGTCGACCTGCTCATCAAGGACTTCGAAAACAAAGAAGCACGAGCGGCGGCAGAACAAAGCTTCGATTTTTCGAGCCTACGGAGATCTCGGTGTTTGGAGGAATAGTGTCCCTGTCTGCATTTCGGTCGTGTAAGCAATATCCTTCAGCGTTGCTGCCAACTCAAACAGCTTCCGCTCTCGTCCAAAGAGTACATCGCTCATCACCATCCGTAGGAAATATAGAATCACACAGATATGCAACAACAAAAGGAAGCTTTCTCTGGCCATTAGGGAAGTCTCTTCTGCAGTTTTCATAAAACTGAACATCGACGTTAGAACAACTCCCAATAATAGAAGGAAGATAGCCGCAACAGCACCAGGTACACCTCTGGTCTCGCTATTTTGTCTCTTGATAAGATTCGCTCTATCACGGACCAATTCCTCAATGAGAATAATGTCATCTGTTTTACGGAGATTCTTGGTTTCCAGTGCCTGGATCCACTCCAACCGCTTGTAGTCACGAATAAATTGGCCCCATTCCCAGATTCGAATAATCTTTTGAGCCCTTGTTTTGTCCGACAGCGATCGTAATGCTGTCCTGATAATCGCAAACAAAAAGCCCATTATAAGAATCATGTAGCTCCAATAAAAATGTAAGAAAGTATCTGGCCAAAGAAATCCAGATATAGACACCACTACTACCAAAAAAACCATTGGGGTGAACCACCATAAGGCAGCATTACAACGAAGTGATTTCTGAATCTCGGCATCCTTTCTCAATGACCATTGCAATAACCCATCCTTCTGAACGTCTACGTCCATGCTTGTTTTGTAAATTAAATTCATTATTGTTCCTTTCTGCAAGATGTGTGACCACAAGTATTATCGGGCATGGACCTGACAAAGAGCAAAAAGGAAAGAAAAAACGAGAAACGGGGATGGTCTGGTCGGAAATCCTCGCAAAGCTCAGCCGTAAACGCTAATTCTATTGCCATTTCCATTGTTCTGGATTCCAGGTTCCTGACGGGCTTTGCAACACTGGCTCAAGAAATCTCTTTGCCGCCTCGAAAACCGACTCAAGTGATCGCCACGGTAGATCGTCCTGAGCAGCCATCGCCGCGTAGGAATCCTTCCAATCTGGAGGAGGGCTTGGAAGTTCAGTCGGAACTTCATGAGTCTTCCGATGAGCAAAGGTACTGACAATCGCGTGAGACAGATCTCCTGCATTTAGGGAGCGGCTACCTGCAAGGAGTACCATGTCGGGTAAGTCCTTAACTCTTGAGTTTGGTCGACTGCGAGGAAGGGTATAGGCATGAAGCTTCTCGGCAATATGCGTCGCAAGTGGGTATACGCGATAGGTAAGAGGCGCAATGCCGGCAAATTCGAGAAAAGAACTACCGATTATATGATCTGGCTCTTCGGTCAACGCATCCGCAAATGCAACGTCGACTCCAAAAGGACGGCCGTAAATCTTTCCTGCCAGGCGAGCTTCAACGCGAAACCGCTTACCAGCATAAACCATTCCTTCGGTTTCGATTTCCGGATGCTTGGCATCCTTCATCACCTCAAAGTTCATGTAATCGTCGAGGTCCAAACGTCCAGCGGCCTGTAGTTTGTCAATAACCAGGTCGGGCCTTCCCGTGACCCGCAGGTCGACATCTTTTGTGGTCCTCGCACGAGCAATGCGAAGTTCAACCACCAGGCCTCCTTTGAGGACAACGGAATCTACAAAAACTTGAAACACCCGGGCAAGGAACCGATCAAAAACGAGTAGCTGTCGGTAACGCTCCAGGCTGATCCCTGTCTGTTGCGCATGATTTCGCAACCGTTGTTCAATCGCAGCCTTGAAAGCCGCAGGCGTCGCATACCGATGGCTCATCTCTACTTACCCTTACGATTCCCAACCATTTTGGCAGTGACTGTAGCAACCATCTTCCTGGAAAAAAGGCCTCGGTCAATCCCTGATTCGATTGCTTGTTTTATCAGATCAGGTACAACATGAGCCTCGACGCAATCTTTTAGTGTCCTGAGAGGAGAAGTAACTGGTACCGATCCAAACCAAGCTCGATCAACCTTCGCCACGTTAGTATGATGAAGCACAACGCCAGGCAACACACGTAGCCTTCTTGATTTCCATCGCCTCGGAAGAGTGAGGTGGATCTGGGCCGGAAGGGCATCGGAGAGATCGTGGAGAGCCATCGCTGTTTGATGGCTGAAAACACCAACTTGTTCGGACCATAGCCATACGACCACCAGGTCTTCATGATCACTTGCAGGATATTGGACAAGCCGATAGATACCACGGCGTACCCGGAAAATCTTTCCGCCTTTCAGGTGATGTCGAACAAGCTGGTTTGAGAACCCCCGATCCTTTGCCTGCTTGATTGAAAAATGGCCATCCTGAGAGGAGGCCAGTTCAAATAGAATATCCCAATCCGGTTTTACTGATCGTTTTGCCATGACACAAAACTAAAGCAAAACTTTAGTTTTGTGCAAGACAAAAATTTCCAGTGTTTTCTGGGGCCACCCCATAGAACACCAAATCACCTCGAACAATCTGCAAGTTGACACATTTTGGACACAGTTCAGAAGGTTGGATGGCTTGAAAAAAAGAACCGAAATCGCTGATTTTTTGTTCAACGATTTCGGTCTAGTATTGCCGGGAGCGGGACTCGAACCCGCACAGCACTCAGTACCGAGGGATTTTAAGTCCCTTGCGTCTACCAGTTCCGCCATCCCGGCTTAAAAGAACCAGGCGAGAGATTATCACCGAATTAAACGGATTCCTAGTTTTCTTGTGTGAGTAATTTCCCGTACTCGGTGTTCTCGTCGAATTATTTATCTTTCTCGTCGACCACACGCGCAGCCTTCGCTTGCTGACGCTTTTCGTAGTCGAACTTCTTCCAGCGCGCATAGATTGCCACGCTGAACAAGACGAAGCAGAGGATAGCGATCATCAGGGAGATCCGTCCTCCCTGGCCCGGCTCGAGCAGAGCTGTGCGCGGTTTTTCGGGATGATAGTACACCCGTACTTTCTTGCCCTCCGGGTAGCGGGCGGCGATAGCCGCAGCCGTCACCTTGAAATGGAGGGCCTTTATGATCCCTAAACGAATTCGCGACCCGCGGTAGGTCCTTTTATTTACAACGTAACTGTACTGTAGCTTGGCCTTCCAGGCCTGCGCAGACCCGGGTTCGCCAGTCGAGGATCGAGCCAACCCCGACTTCTCGATCACACCCTGCACGCTGGGCCAGGCAAACTGCCGCCTGGAATTCACCCAGAGAATTATAAAGAGGATCAAAAAACCTACTCCCACCCAGAAAACTACTCCGACAGTCCCAAACAGTTCATCTAAAAGGTTCATAGCCGGTATTATAGCGGAAACACGAATGGCCGGTAAGTCTCCAGGAAAAATAAATCAGAAACACCAGACGACCCACCATTACTTGCCTGGATCCAGCTTCACTATGCGGGTGACACCGATGACGGTCGGGTTATTGTTCGACTAGCCTCCATCTCAGGGGAAGGTACCGCCATCTTTTTCTCGAGCGCTGAAGTCAAGCCCGCTACCTCCCGATATTTTCGGTCAGCCGCCATTTCCTATGATGCCTTATTCCTATGTCCCATATTCCCTATTCACACGTCCCCATATCGTCGTTTCCAAAGATTTCAGTCGTACCACCGATTCCGTCACCGGCCAGGACTTGGTCGCGAAGGTGATCGCCGTGTATCCCGATATAAAAATAACATCATTGGAATTTCTAACCGTATAACTTCCTTCAAGCACTCCACTTCCAACCCCACTCTCGCCGTTACAAACAAAGTAAGTACTGAGAATCTCCTCGTCATCGAGTTGCCCATTTCCATCAGAGTCGAAACCTACATTGACTGCGGTCCCGCCATGTAGACAAATTCGTCCTTCCGGCTCTTCGTCAAGGCGGATCAGGACAATACCCGCGTCGGTTCTGCCACATACATAGGACGTGCTGATAATTTCATCATCTCCAAGCTGTCCATCGTTGTTTGTGTCAACTCCAGAGTGAATGGCCGTGCCACCCGCATCACAATTATCTCCGGCTGGCTCTTCATCCAGTCGAATCAGCGAGTTTGCCCCAGCGGCTCCCTGTTCCCTGAGACCACAAGCCATTATCAAACCTGAGAATAGAGTGGCAACCAGTAAAGTGAAGCCAAATCTCTTCATCAATCCCTCCCCAGGGATTATGCGGTAGTATGTTCTTGTTTGTTAATTGTAGGCTAGGATCGACCAATGAGCAAGGGAGCGAAGTGAACCATAATCCACCGGTAAGCCGGATCATAGGCTCCACTGAAAGATGATTTAGGTTTTACGGCGACTTGTGTAGGTTGATTTTGACTTTTCAGAGTGTCTTTCACTGATTGAG
>JAFDKH010000123.1 GCA_019307065.1 Deltaproteobacteria bacterium | reverse complement strand
CCGAATTTCGCTGCTACAGTGAGGCTGATACTGAAACCCGGGCGGTGGAAATCAACAAGCTCTGCATGAATATTATGGCTGGCTGGAAATAATTGTGACAAATCTTGCTCGTTTTGTTGTATAATAAAAACACATTAGAAATGACAGATTACAGGCAAACCCATGAAGACCGCTGACGAACAAAACAGGGTTCAGGCCAACGAACGGAAAAATCTGCGGACTCCTTTAATCGTTCTGCGCATGAAGCTCGAAAGCAAAGGCAACACCTTTTTTGGTTATGCCAAGAATATTAGCCGCGGCGGGATGTTCATTTCTTCGATCAACCCACAAGAACCGGGCGCCCAGTTCAAAGTCGAGTTCCCCTTGCCCGAGCCTTTCAACTCCACAATAAAATGTGCATGTGAAGTTGTCTGGAAGCGCCTCTGGGAACCCAAGACCAAGTATGAACCCGGCATGGGTCTCAAATTCCTGGATCTCTCCAATGATTCAGCCGACAAAATCGATTCTTGGGTGAAAATGTAATCCGCCATAGCATTTGCGAAGGCGGACAAAAGACTGAGCCTACTTTGAGCGTTTTCTCAAACTTGACACTGTAAACATATTCGGATTCAAACCGGAGTTGCCGCGAGCTTTGTGGACATGGAATGCAGTTGCGTGCTCAGACTGAATGTCAATCACGACTGTCCCGCTCCAGCCTAAAATTGTATCTCCGCTTTCCATATCAGGGCGCTGACTGGCACTATTGATCATGATCTTCCATAATTCGCCTTTCTTATCGAAAGACTCTTTGTACAAGATATGAAATGTCTCGGCGTCAACGTAGAGATTCTGTTTGCTATAGGGATAATCCGGTAGTTTGGGCGTTGACTGCAGCAGGTAGACTGGACGGGGTTCGTACTGGAAAACAGGATTCCAGTGAGGCCGGTTTTTGAAATCGAAAGTCTGCTTGGCCTGTTTTTTGCCAAATTTGACTCCTGAATGCAAAGGCAGCAAGAATGTTTTCTTTCCGAGTAGTTTCCAGTGCATCCATTCCGGATAGCCGGAATATCCTCTGACATCTTCGTAAAGCAGATCGGTGCCGTTCCAGGTATCGCCGCGGGTGCCGAAACTATTTTTCAATATTCGGCGCATTGATGGAACATAGGTATGACCCTGACCGTCTTTGGGCTCGATCGACCTGTAGTAAACAGCCCCAAAACCTTTCTTGTCGTAGGGCGCCAAAGCATATGTCAACCCCGCGCCCTGGATTCCCTTTTTTTCGAGTGATTCGATGGACGGAATCGGTTCTATATCAGTTCGGCCGGTAGCACGAATGACCGAAAGTCGCCATTCTTCGCTGTGCTCCAAACCATTCGAAGCTGAAATCCAATATACGCTGTAATAAACTTCGCCATCATCGCCACCGTAGGCGTAATAGAAGTTCCAGGCCACTTCCAGGCCGCTTTTCGGGTTGGGAAACGGCAAACCGGCTACATAGCCTTCGATTCCACGCTTATTATAGGCATCGCCGACATCAAGAATTTTTGCCTGACCGCGATATTTGTTAGTGGCCCGAATATAACCCTCGGACGGATGGACAGGTTCATACTCGCGTAACTTCAAGACCAGACCATATTTTTCAATAAGCATTTGCATAGCGACAGGAACCAGTTTCTTGAACTCGGCCAGATTGTCTTTGGTTACTTTTTTACCCTTTTTTATTTTGGTCTCGGTCAGATCCGGACTGAAAGCCACCATTTCGGTCCAGTTGTCTTCAGTGATTTCTTCGGCATCGCCCGCCAAAGAAGGATTGCCATGCAAGCAGAATATAATTGCCGGAACAGTCAGCCACAGACTTTTATAATTCAATGCAAGCTCCAGCATAGACCCTATGGAAATAGTGTCGGTATTTCCTCGGGATCAGCTACGGCCGATCCCAAGAAACCGGCGTAGTCGTCGGCACCCTCGGCGTGATTGAAGAGCACAAAGTGACCGTCGTAACCGTCCGCCAGATACATTTTCAAGACAGCAGTATAGGAGATACCGTTTGCCCAGGCGTTGGCACGCAGCGGGGTCGATCCAGTTGCCAGGCCCATGACTATGCATAGGTCCTGATGCAGTCCATTTTCGTCAACCGCATCGCAGCTATTGTCGCATGTGCAATCTTGGCCTGCATCTGTAACCTGGACCACCGCCATCGCGCGCGAGAAACTGGTCATGGTTGCCTCGGTACTGAAGTGATCGTCTCTTCCGAAACTCATAAAAACGTTCTTGGGCCCGGCATAAATTGGTTCGGGCGGTACATCCTCAGTTTCGCCTATCACCAGCGGTGAATACGTCAGAGCCGCTGCGTAGTTGACAGTGTCGATCGGATCGAAATACAGCTGAAACAAGTTGAGCATCGGATGCATCGAACCCACGTAGGGGTCACCCAAAATCAGGCGGGTTGCTCCGGCAATGTCGACCGGCTCGGTCTTGGTCAACAACGACTGGATTAAATTTCCGCCGGCCCCGCTCAGGACCGCACTTTTTACAGCCGGAGAATAGGCTAAAAAGAGCGGGCCAGTCATACTACCTTGAGAGTGGCCAAAATAATAGATCTTGCCTGAATCGAGCTTGACCGGGTCGCTTATACCGCTGACTGCGACCGGCGTGCTATTCAACGATTCAACCAATCGAATCAACTGAAAATTGTCTGCTGCGCCCTGGACCGGGTTGTATTTCGCGGCTGCCGGATTGAGAAAATTGAAATACAACAAATTCGGCTCGGCAGCCGAGCCTCCCCGCCGGTCGCCATGCTGAACTCCCTCGATCCCCAATACCGCGAAATTCACCGGCGTCGTAACCGTGTCGATCGTCACTTCTGTCTGGGCCAGTTTTTCGGCAACCGAGTTTTGAATGAATGAATGTGAACTGCCTCCGGTTCCATGGGCATATAACACAACCGGCCACCCATCGGCCGGTGGAGTTCCCTTGGGAACACTCAAAGTGAACGCGACACTCTCGGAGCGTTGGATGATCGGAACACCCTGATCATCGAACTCTACGCCACCGCCTTCAACCTGGTAAGGCGGGCTGCCCTCCTGAAAAACAGGAACGTCCAACAAACCGTTCACCACGTAGTACAGACTTTCTTCAACTTCCAGGTTCATACCCTGCGGAGTTGCGTCTTGCATGTAGCTGCAATCAGCACCGCTGCAATCACGAATTTTATTGCGAAAGCCGGCCATTATCGAGTCGGGATCCATTGTAGTAAATACTGCGGCCGCCATAACACTGTCTTTGTATCCGGCATCAACCATATCCGTGTCGTTCAGATAGTCCCTGAGGGACTGATAGGCAGTCCAGGCTTCCAACATAACCGAGTCGACAGGCGGATCATCCGACAGGATTGTCTCGAAATCATCGTCACGGACGAGGGTAGCGCCAGCGTCTGAGAGAATGCTATCGGTCGCAAACAGGGCGTAGGTCGTGGAATGCCTGAGAGGCACTCCGTCCATCGGCTTGAGCGCCAACCAGTTGTGGCAGATGTATTTTCCTCGACCGGTCGTCGCGAACATAGCTATAGAGGTTCCCTCGCCATAAGCGGGTGATTCGGGTGAAATGTTTTTCATGTAAAAGTTGGCGTTTTCACCGCTCAGCATGATGGTTTCGAAATCGATCCACTTAGAAGACCGCATATAGACGGTTGCCTGAGTGCTGAAACCGGTCATTTCGGCCTCAATGGCAGTTATGTACATATTAGTCAGGCCGGCAGCCATGGGAGTATTGGGTGTCGGATGGCCTCTCAAGTTGACCTTTCCGCTGACGACTCGAATATCGTTGGGAAACGGTAGCCTGTAGAACTCGCTGACTTCTCCCAATCGGGGAACTTCAAAATAGAATTTAAACGGATAGCCTTCATCCTGTTCGTTCTCTTGTGACTTAGTACAATCAAGGCCGGCCCAGAATTCAGGCGCCTTGCAGGTACCATCCAGGAAGCAAACCAGGCCGAGTCGGCAGTCGCCGGTTGTCTCGCAAGCCTCGCCCGGTCCGCTTACTCCGGTTAGATCGGGATTGTCAGGGTCTTGGCAAGTGCCGCTTGCTGCGCAGACCAGGTTTGAAGTGCATTCTTCGCCGCCTAGACAGTCGTTTCCCTGAGTGCCGTCACCCGGTCTGGCGCACATATAATTTGAACTGCAAATGAGTCCGAATTGACAGTTTTCGTTTCCACCGCAGCCTTCACCCTGAGCAGTCACTCCTCCAACGATGCATTTGTTTTCAAAACCACAGACCAGTCCATAGCCGCAATCGTTAGTCGAGCTGCAGGCCTCTCCCTCAGCGGCCTCACCAACAATACCACTGCCGGGATCCTGACAAGTCCCGTCGTGGGCACAGGCCAATCCGGCATTGCAGCGCACGCTTCCCGTAGAACCGTCACAATGCTCGCCTATCTTGCCAAAACTGCTGGATCCAGCACAAGCCGTTAGCCCCAGGCTGCCAATAGCCATCAATACCAGAAAAATGTTTCTAATGCGCATGCAGTCCTCCCAGTCTTCATTAACTCTTGTTCGTCAATCGCCAACACTAAACGAAAATGATGCATTTCGCAATGCCTGGCAAGCTTTCTGATTTCAAGTTGTTTCAAGATTCGGTTACCGATAGCGCTTTTATTTAAAAGTTGCTAAAATACTGGCTGAGACAAAAAGCGTGGTCGGGCTATGAAAACTGATACGAAAATACTCAATAAGCTTTATGCCTTATTGACAGTTCTGTTCATATTTGCTCAATTCTCACCCTCTTGGGCCGCCACAAACGTTACGGCAACTGCGCAGGAAGTCAGTGACTTCTTGGGAGGTCGTTCAGGCCGGCTGGTCTATATCGACAAGAATGAAAACGATAAAGTTTATTGGATTGACTTGTCGGACATGAGCGTCAGCGAACTCTCCGGCGATGTCGCTGTGAGCGAACCACTGATTTCCCCAGACGGCACCCGAGTTGTCTATGGTGTCAACAATATTATTAGTAAATGGCCCGGGGAGAGCTCGAACAACGAAGGTGATTCATTTGTTCGTTTATTCTCTGGCGGCTCCAGAACTCATGTCGCCGGATCAGCCGTGGCCGGCAAGCAAGCTTTTTCACCACACTGGTGGATTGACCCTGCCAATGGCGACGAGTACATCGTTTATATGGATTACTACGAAAAAGACACCCAGGCATCTTCGGGCCGGGCAACCTGGAAACAACTAATCGTCGACAACCAACCCGTTGGTAATCCGATCAAGATTTTGGAGCATGCTTTCGATGGCGGCTTGTCAAAAGACGGAACAAGAGTTTCAGAAGCCTATCATTACCTGCACATGGCGCACACTAGTGATCTCGGCGGCGGAAATGGATCGACGATCAGCTCGCGGATGGATGGCGGCAACCAGTGCTGCAATGCTTCGATGTCGCCAGACAACAACTACTACGTCATGCACCTCAGAATCGATCACGAGGGCTGCAACGTGCGTGACGAAAACGACAACCTGGTGACAACCATCTACAAGCCGAGCGGGGCCGCCGAGATGCAGAACCCGGAGTATTCAACACACTCTAATTACAGCACTTTTACGGCTGAATTCGGTTCGAACTACTACATCTATATTGCCAACGTCGTAAGTGGAGCCAGCTTGAAGATCGCCGAAGGCAACTTCGCGGTACCGCACCTCTGGATAGCTTCTGAAACTCCGGTTATGTCGCTTTCTCCGGCAAGTCTTACTTTCAATGCTATCGCGGGCGGAGTCAATCCGGCCGGGCAGATGATTTCGATCTCCAACACCGGACAAGGCCAGCTAAATAATGTTTCGATAACTGAGAATGCAGCCTGGCTCAGTGTGAACACTTCCGGGTCCGGCAACGCTCAGACTCTGACCAACGACATCGACATTTCAGGGCTCGCTGCGGACTCGTACACAGCCAATGTTGAAGTCACCTGCAGCAATGCTTCAAATACACCTCAGAGTTACGTAATCAACCTCGAAGTCGTAGCCTTCGGTGATGACGTCGACCCAGACATTTCGATTGTAACTCCAACCAGTAATCAAACCATTTCGGGCTCGGTGCCTGTCTCCGGAACTGCCTACGACAACGTTGGCCTGGAAAAAGTCGAGCTCAAGATCGATGACGGCCCATTCGAGTTAGCTAGCGGTACTTCCAGCTGGACATACACTCTAGTTACTACCTCGCTTGGCGATGGAAGCCATTCCTTGACAGCTCGAGCTACCGATACGTCGGGAAACAGCGCAACTGATTCTGTCAGCGTCAATGTTGACAACAGCAGCAGTGAACCTTCGATAACGATAATAGCCCCCAACGGAGGCGAGATTTGGGAAGTTGGAACAACACAACATATTCGATGGTCAACAGTTAGAATCGACGATGTCACGGTTCGCTACTCGACCGATGAAGGCCAAAACTGGAATATGCTGGAAATCACGATAGACAAGAGTAAACCCGAATGGCTCGACTATACCTGGATCATTCCCGACGAACCCTCTCTATATTGTCGGGTACATATTTCCGGTTATTTCGGGGAAGTTCCTACTCAATCAGCAAGTTCTTTCGAAATCAGGTCACCCGGATCCGGTCAGGACGACGAAATCACTGTTTTAGGCGGTTGTAGCTGTAGTTCAGCCGCTAAAACCCAGGTTGGCTCTTTATGCTTTCTGTTGGGATTGAGTATTTGTCTAACGAGAAGGAAAATCTACTAGCCACCTATCAAGGTTTTTTACCAGAAGTTTCGACGAACTCACCGGCAAAATCAATTACGCACATATAGCCATAATTCAGATGGTTTCCACAGCCGATTCCGACAACTTTATATTTGGGGTTGAACATGTTTTTCCGGTGGCCGCGCCCGGGAACTCCGTCGTCAATCAACAACATCAAAACCATTCGGTGCCCGTCAGGCTCGCCAAAACCAAGGTTTTCAGCGGTGCCAACCTTCGGCTGCCCGTATCGCTTGAGGCGATCTGACGGTGAACTGCCGTCTGTCCCGTAATGGCCATATTTCCCCTTGGGACCCAGATCTTCGACATGGACCGCGGCGGCTTTTGACATGCCGGCCGAGAGCCGTAAAGCAGGAAGTGGCTCGGCCGACTCTAGAAAATCAATAGCGTCGTCAACCGCGCTGACGCCTTCATTTGTCACCAAAGTTATCTCGCCTGGTCGAAACACTTTTTTGCCTTTGAAATGGCTTCTGTATTCTTTCAAAACAGAAATAAAGCTTTCAGGTTCAGCCCTCAGGCGATTCATCTCGGCCAGTAAGAGTTGTTCGATATCAATTTCTTGGGTCGACTCAACTCGGCTGTCGGTACCGGGCGAAGCTGGTTTCGGTTGCCGAGCAGAGCAGTCGCTGCCCAAACAAGACAGAATAAAAACTGTACCAATTAATGATTTTCTCACAATCACCTTTCTGTTTTCTCTCTATTAGCGCTAGATCTATCAACTATTCCTGATTGTGCCATATCTACAAACCTGGTCGGCAACTTGACAGAAACATGCCATCACAGTTAATATGAAATCATAATAAGTTTCAAACTGATAGGACAAAAAAACATGGAAAAACGTCGAAACGTTCTTCGCGCTCTTTGTGTGAGTGTCGTGTTGATCTCCTTCGTCATTCCAATATCGAGTTCGGCGCAAACGGTTCCGGATATTCGCGTTCCGCTCGAGAGATATTCTATCTCTCCTTACTTACAAGAATCATACCTGATCTTGCAAGGCACGACTTTGCCGGACGTGAACAAGATTGACCTCTCACTGGGTATCAAGTACATGCGACAACCCTGGCGGCTCTACGGATCATCATCTGATTTCATCGCGCCGGTGGAAGACCATTTCCAGATAAGACCCGCGGTTTCGTACGCTTTTCGTAACTACTTCGATATTGCGGTCGTTGTACCCCTGTCTTATCAGACTGCCGGATCAACCGGGTCGACCGATCCGACAATTCCTACCCTGACTACCGTAACCAATCAAGATGGATTTCATTTACTCGACCCCGAACTCTTTCTCAGGATACCCATTTTTCACAAGCGAAAGAAAGGGTTCGGATTTGCCTTCGCCAGTCAGTTGACATTTCCTTTCGGTTCCGACGCAGCTTTCGTGGGTTATCATGCCTGGCAGGGGACCCTTATGGCTGCCGCCGACTGGCGCTGGAATAATCTGGGGCTCTTGCTCAACACGGGCGTACTCCTTCGAGAAACCCATGTCAATCTCAATACTTCTATTGGGCATGAGTTCTTTATCCGTCCCGGCCTTTCTTACACGCTGGATTTCGGCTCATATGCCATCGCCTTTTCTGTCGAGGGAAATATCGCCACCGGGATTGGGGCTGGGGATTATTGGTTCGCAAACGAAAACGATAACGCTTTTCAAATGCTGTTTTCAGTTCAACTCATGCCGTCCGAATCTTCCAGTGGGGTTTATGCAGCTATCGGCGGTGGCTCCCGTCTTCAGGGCGGAGGCTATGGAGTCCCGATTGCCAACGTCGACAGCCGGATCGGATACTCGATTCAATGGAAGTCCAAGCCAAAAGATGCCATTGCCGTCGGAGATTCGGGCAAGACTCCCGGAAAACAACCTGGCGATGGAGATGACACTGGATACGAGAAGCCATCTGGACCGCTGGCTGATGCCCGTACACCGGACGGCGACTCGGCCGAGGAAGTCGGCGAGCTGCCTCGCGAAGTCCCCGGCGAAGGTTCAACTACTACTTCGACAGACATTTCCGGCACCTCTGATACTGGAGTTGCTGTAGCATCCATTGTCCCGCCGGAACCCGGAGGAGAAACTATCGAAGTAGCCGGGTCATTTGAGCCGACCCAGGCCTACGGAGGTAAGGGCATTCAGGTCATTAAGGTAGAATTCTCGCCAAATATGCCTAGCAAACGAGGCGTTGGCATGTCCTCGGGCAGCTCGGCGATTCCAGAGTCGGCCCGCGATCAACTCAGAAGCCAGAAAGCTCAAATTGCCAAAAGCCTCAGGGCTCCGAATGCACGCGTAATCATTGTCGGGTTTGCCGATAAGTGTTTTGAAGGCATCCCCTATCTCGGTAATCAATTCAACAAAGAACTCAGTCAACGTCGAGCTGAAGCCATGCGCCGGCTTTTTACAGAAACGATGCAATCTGAACTTTCCGGCGTCGAGATAAAAACCCTGGCGATGGGCCGCATGTGCGCCAACCCGAAATGCAGATGCAGCACACCTGACATGTCCGAATGCGCCAACGATAGAAGAGTCGAAGTAGTAATCGATTATGGTGATTTTGAAGAATATCAATGTCCGGGCGGTGGCTATTGGCTCGCCCGTTGATGGCGGAGGTATTAGATGACTCGCCTATGTGTTAAAAAACCAGTTTTTGTTCTGGTAATGTTGCTGGCCGGCCTGGTGACTACCTGTACTCCCGGGGTCCACCCGGAACAGTGCGACGGGGTCATTGTCGACGGCATTTGTGAACCGGCCAATTGCGACAACCGCGAATGTCCACAGGGTTTCATCTGCGACGATGCAACCAACCTGTGCGTAGAGATTGACTGCCTCAGGATCGAATGCGAACCGGGCATGTCTTGCGCCAACGGGGTTTGCTACCCGGACAACTGCGAAACCAGAACTTGCCCAGGCCTCGGAGATGTCTGTGTCGATGAAGAGTGCCAGGCCGCCAGCTGTGTTGGGGTCGAGTGCCCAGCTGGTGAACGCTGTGCCGCCGGAGTGTGCTACCCGGTTGACTGCGAGACAAAGGTCTGCCCCGGATATGCCGAGGTTTGCATCGACGATGAATGCGTCGAGCGAACCTGCGTTGGGGTAACCTGCCCGGCCGGTGAAAGATGTGCCGGCGGAATTTGCTATCCCGAAGGCTGTTCAATAGATACCCCATGTTTCGGCGAAGGCGAAGTTTGCATCGACGGCGTTTGCCAGCGCAGTGGCTGTGTCGATGTCGAGTGCGAGCAAGGCTATAGTTGCGCTAACGGATGGTGCTATCCCGATGATTGTCCCACCAAAGAGTGTTCTGACTACGGCGAGGTTTGTTTCGAAGATAACTGCGTTGATGCGGACTGCGTTGGAGTTCAATGCCCGATTGGCGAAGCCTGCGCCCGCGGGGATTGTTTCCCAATCGACTGCGGCGGTTTCACTTGTAACCCTCCTTATGTTTGTTACAACAATGAATGCGTTCGCCATAATTGTGTCGGCATGCAGTGCCCCCCGGGCCAGGTTTGCGCCGACGGAGAGTGCTTCGATTTTGACTGTAGTACCGAAGGTTGCGGGTTCGACGAGGTTTGCCTGAACGGACAGTGTGTGCCGGATGACTGTGTCCACGTACAATGTCCGCCCGGCGAGGTTTGTGCCGTCGACCTGAACTGCTACCCGGAGGATTGCGGCGGGCAGATCTGTAGCGAGTATGAAGTCTGCGATGGCGGAGTTTGCGTTGATCAACTTTGTTTCGGGGTCAACTGCACACTTCCCGAAATTTGCGTCGCCGGTGAGTGTTACAACCCGGACTGTGCGACACCCTGCGGGCCGGACGAAATTTGCGAGAACGATGTTTGCATCCCGATCGAATGTGCCAACGGACGCTGTTGCCCGCCGATTGATTGCACCAATGCAATCCAGTGCGTTGCGTACGACTGCGACGAGGGCGTCACTTACACCTGCTCATTCGACGGTGACGTACCTGTCTGGAGTGATTCCAGCAACGCTTGTACCGACCTCGACCCCTGCACGATCAACGACGTTTGCTCGGCCGGTGTCTGCGCAGGCGTCGACATGCCCTGCGACCCCTTCGAGATATGCGTCGATGGAGTATGCCGCTGCGGCGGAACCGGGCCGGACTGCATTAATAACGAAACCTGTTGCACAACCGAATGTTTCGACCTCGATGTCGATATCGATCATTGCGGCGATTGCACAACTCTCTGCCGCCGTGATAATGCCACTCCGCAATGTGTCGGCGGCATATGCAGCATCGGCACTTGCGATGCGCTCTGGGACGACTGTAACGCTACTGATGCCGATGGTTGTGAGACCTCACTTGAGACTCTCACCGATTGTGCTACCTGTGGAACTACCTGCTCGGCAGTTGGCGCAACAGTCTCGTGTGCCGGCGGGGTTTGCCATATCACCAATTGTGACCCACTCATGGGTGATTGCGATGGAGACGTAGGCACAGGTTGTGAAGCCTCGCTCGAGACTCTGACTCACTGCAACGCCTGCGACACCCCTTGCGCCCGCGACAACGCCTCGGCCGTATGTCCCGGTGGCAATTGCCAGATTGACACGTGCAATGCACTCTTCGACGACTGCAACGGCCAGGATCCCGACGGCTGTGAGATCTCCCTCGAGACTCTGACTGACTGCGGCACGTGCGGTACACCTTGCAGCAGAACAAACGCTACCGCAATTTGTACCGGCGGAACCTGTCTGATCGACACCTGTAATGCGCTCTGGGACGACTGTGATACCATTGATGCCAACGGATGCGAAACATCCTTAGAAACGCTTATTGATTGCGGCACCTGTACAACAGCTTGCGACCGGGTCAACGCTACACCGGCTTGCAACGGCGGTGCTTGTCATATCGACACCTGCGACTCACTCTGGGGCGATTGCGACACCAACGATCCGACCGGTTGTGAAGAAGCCCTGACCTCCTTGACCCATTGTGGCGCCTGCGCAGTCGCGTGTGCCCTGGACCACTCATCGGAAGACTGCACTACCGGGATTTGCCTGATAGTAGCTTGTGACGCCCTCTGGGATGATTGCAACAGTCAGGATCCTGACGGTTGTGAAACTTCTTTAGAGACTCTGACAGACTGCGGCAGCTGCAGTACACCGTGCGGCTTGCCGCACGCAATCTCCGACTGCACCGGAGGCAACTGCACTGTGGGCGGCTGTGATTCTTTATGGGATGATTGCAACCTCATTCCAGCCGATGGTTGTGAAACCTCCTTGGAAACATTAACCGACTGCGGAGCCTGTACTATTCCTTGCAGCCGGGCAAACGCTACCGCTGACTGCAGCGGTGGAAGTTGTCATATAGGTTTCTGTGACGCGCTTTGGGGAGATTGTGATTTCAACGACCCGAACGGCTGCGAGCTACCGATAAATACACTCACCGATTGCGGCGGCTGCGGTGTAAACTGCAGTCTGGCGCACGCCACAGCCGAATGTTCGACCGGCGTTTGCCTGGTCGATACATGTACCGGGTTCTGGGACGATTGTGACGGCCAGCCGGCCAACGGGTGCGAAACCTCCCTCGAAACCCTGACCGATTGCGGTTCGTGCAGCACCACCTGCACGCGCGCCCACGCTTCAGCCCTCTGTCCGGGCGGCAACTGTCAAATCGACAGCTGTATCGGCCTGTGGGATGATTGCAACAGCAACGACCCCGACGGCTGTGAAACTTCTTTAGAGACACTCTCCGACTGCGGCGTCTGTAACACTCCCTGCAGCCGAGCCCATGCGACTGCCAACTGCGGCGGCGGCAGCTGTCATATCGGTTCTTGCGATGCACTCTGGGGCGACTGTGACAGCAACGATCCTAACGGATGCGAAGAAGACCTGACTACTCTATCGGATTGCGGCGGCTGCGGTGCCACCTGCAGCCTGGTCCATGCCAATGAAACCTGTGCCACCGGCCAGTGCCGTATCCAAAGCTGTGTAGGCCTATGGGACAACTGTGACGGCACACAGTCAAACGGGTGCGAAACTCCCTTAGACACTCTGACTGACTGCGGTTCCTGTAGCACCCCATGTAGCCTGGCCCACGCCAACCAGTCCTGCGCTGGAGGAACCTGCCAGATTACCAGTTGTATCGGACTCTGGGACGATTGCAACAGCCAGGATCCCGACGGCTGCGAAACTTCACTCGAGACACTCGGTGACTGCGGCGCCTGTAACACTCCCTGCAGCCGGGCCCATGCCACAGCCAACTGCGGCGGCGGCAGCTGTCATATAGGTTCTTGTGATTCACTTTGGGACGATTGCGACAGCAACGATCCCAACGGTTGCGAGACATCATTAACGACTCTGTCAGATTGTGGCGGCTGTGGAGTTTCTTGCAGCCTGGCTCACGCCAATGAGACTTGCGCCACCGGACAGTGCCGGGTCTCGAGTTGTATCGGCCTGTGGGGCAACTGTGACGGCACCCATTCCAACGGATGCGAACAGACTCTAGACACCCTGGTTCACTGCGCCGGCTGCAATGTGCCTTGCAGTCGAGCACATGCTAGCGCCACTTGTGCCGGCGGCGTTTGCCAGATTTCCAGCTGCATCGGCCTGTGGGGCAACTGCAACGGCACTGACTCCGACGGCTGCGAAGCATCCCTCGAATCACTTACACACTGCAGTACCTGTAACACTCCCTGCAGCCGCTCACATGCTACCGCCTCTTGCGTCGGTGGTTCCTGTCATATAGGCTCTTGTGACTCTCTCTGGGGAGATTGCGATTCCAACGACCCGAACGGCTGTGAAACTGCCTTGAATACTCTTAGCAACTGCGGCGGATGTGGAGTTGGATGCGCTCTGGCTCACGCCAACGAGACTTGCGCCGGGGGAAGCTGTCTGGTCCAAAGCTGCGATGCGCTCTGGGGCAACTGCGATGGAAACCACGCAAATGGTTGCGAACAAACTCTGACGACCTTGACTCATTGCAGCGGCTGCAACGTTCCCTGCTCGCTGGCCCACGCCAGCGAGACATGCGCAAGCGGAACTTGCCTGCTCGTATCGTGCGACGCCAACTGGTACGATATCGACAACAACGATGTGACCGGCTGCGAGTGCGGCGATACCGACGGCACCAACGACTCGTGCAATGTGTCTTCCAGTGTCGGAACTGTCTCAGGCTCCCAATCGGTAGTCCGTAACGGCACCATCTTCCACCGCACGGGCTACCAGACCGATCAAGACTGTTTCGTAGTCACTCACGCCACTACGAACCCGGCAAACGGCGACGGCGGTCTGAATATCACGCTGAGCGGCACAAACCTGTCGTTTGACGCATGGAAAGGCGGCTGCGGTAGCCTGATTTGCTCCAACGACACATCTTTGTCGACAGTTTGCTCAAGCGTTGGCGGGATTTGCCAAACCGACAACGACGGTGTTTATTACGTCTGTGTGCGGGCGGCCAACGGGCAAAACAATGTTTGCTCGACCTATACCCTTACCTTCCAGGCTACTCCGGATTTTTGATCCAGATCTATTAAATCCAGCAAAGGATTTTTATGAAACGAACTGAGCATCGACTTTGCACAAAAGCAACCTTCCGAATGAGCACGGCCATCGTCCTGGCGGCATTGCTCGTGATTCCGGCGATGTCGTCGGCTGATGAAGCCGCCACCATCGCCCGCTACAAAAAGGACTACAAAGAACTTTTAGACAACCTGAATTACAAGTGTCAGTCGGAGATAAAGGGGTCCGCCGATTGGGATGCCTGGGTCAAGATCGGAAACTCACCGAACTTGTGCCGCGATATTTTCGACGCGCTCAAGGCTGCCTGTGTCAAAAGCCAATCCAATGACTTTCACCCAAAAGGCCGGGCCTTCGTCATGTCGATGGTAAAAACCATCCTCTGCAGCCCGGGTCCGATCACCAAGGGCAACCTGCCAAAGGTCGAGGTATCGCTCAAAGCCGGCACGCTGAGCTTCGTGGCCGACCCGCGCATGTCGGCCCGGGACCAGACCAGGCGAGCTCTCAATTCTCTCCCGCACTGGCAGCCAATTCACAAGATGAAACGTGTCTGGGATATTCTCAACCAACAGCTGCCTCCACTCCAGAAGCGGGTGGACAAAGCTTGTGGTGAGGGCATCACTCTGGCAATAGATATGCCGAGTTGGCATAAAGGCGGCTACGGACTCAAGTATCCGGATCTGGACATTGTCGGCTCCAGCTTCAAGTATGTGATGGGCCTCGTGAAACGCTGCGAGGCGAATAAGGCTGTTAACCGGCGTATCAAGCGGGTCTCGATCATTTTCCTGGGGAAAAAGCACGAAAAAGAGCGAGCGAAGTTATCCCTCAAAGGCAAGACATTCAAGATCCGCATGGGTAGCCAAGCCCATACCGGCATGATTGAGTGGTGCCAGCCGAATACTTTAGAGAAAATCCTTGGGGTGTCCGGAATTCGGACACTCAGGGCAAGAATTCAGTACGACAGATCGTGCGAAAAATATACTCAACCAAATATCCCCTAAACTACAAGGCCTTACAGGTCGAGCTGATTAGTTCGGGGTTTGGCAGACTTCTTGCTTTTATTTGTCTTCATGGCCAGAACCCTTAGATTTGTAAAAATTCCCTACGCTCCCTTCGAGATTACCACCCGAACCATCCAGAGCCGATTCCTTTTGAAACCCTCCAAAAAACTCAACAATCTCATTCTGGGTGTCATCGGCCGGGCTCTTTCTCTGTATCCTAAAATCCGCATGCATATTCTCATCGTTGCTTCCAATCACTTTCAGGCAATTGCCTCGGCCCCAGACGCTAAAGCCAAGGCGAGGTTCATGGGTCACATCAATTCCAACATAGCCAAGGAGGCCGGCCGTCTTTACAAATGGAAAGACAAGTTCTGGTCAAAGCGCTACACTGCCATAGCCATCGAAGACGATGAGTCCCTCATTGCCAAATTCAAATACATCCTGGCCCACGGAGCCAAGGAAGGTCTGGTATTGCGACCCGGAGATTGGCCGGGAGTCAATTGCGTTGCAGCACTCACCAGAGGGAAAACACTTTCCGGCACTTGGTATGACCGCAGCAATTACTATCTAGATAGCCAAAAAGGGAAAGACTGCAATTTGTCAGATTACGCAATCGAATACGATATCCCCTTGAGCCCGATTCACTGCTTCGAGGACAAGTCAGATGAAGAGCGCACCCGTATCTATCGTGCCCTTGTGGCTGAAATCGAACAAGAGACCCAAGATCAAGTAAGGAATACCAAAGTACAGCCGCTGGGCCGCAAGGCCGTCCTGGCCCAAGACCCCCACGACAGCCCCCGGCATTCCAAGAAGAGCCCGAAACCCTGGTGTCACGCCAAGGATAAAAAAAACAGACAAGCTTTTAAGCAAGCTTACAAGTCATTTGAAGCCGCCTATCGTTTTGCCGCCGATCGATTGAGACAAGGAAGGTCGGCAAAATTTCCTGAAGGCTGCTTTCCTCCTGCGCCCGCATTTACCGCCCGAGAAATCGAAATCGCATTCGCAC
>JAFDKH010000122.1 GCA_019307065.1 Deltaproteobacteria bacterium | reverse complement strand
AGACTGAGCTGATCATTGCCGATCTGGAACAGTGCGAAAAGCGTATTGAACGCATGGAGAAGGAGCGCATTCAAGCCGGCAGTATGCAGCTCGAACACGAGCTGCTCAAGCGGATCACCGTCTGGTTGACTTCCGGTAGGCCTTTACGGGTCAATCCTGAATTGAACGAAAACGAACTAATCAAAAGCTTTGCTTTCTTGTCGGGTAAACCGGTCATCACGGTCGTCAACACCAGCGAGCAAAGCCCCGAATGGTCGCCGGACGGTCTGTCAAAAACGACCCTACAAGATCGTGTCGGTTCGTTTGGCAGCATCATCTCTCTGTGTGGGAAAATCGAACAAGAGATCGCCAGTCTCGGCAAGGAAGATGCCGCCGCATTCTTAGAAGATTTCGGTATCCACAGCCCGGCCGGCGAGCGGGTAATCAAAGAATGCTATAAACTTCTGGGCTCGATTTCGTTTTTCACCGTGGGCGAAGATGAAGTTAAAGCCTGGACCATCAAGCGCGGTTCCACCGCCAAACAAGCCGCCCGAGTCATACACTCTGATATCGAGCGCGGGTTCATTCGGGCCGAGGTGGTCGACTGCCGGACCAGCGTGGAGCTCGGTGGATTCGAAGCAGCCAAGAAGCACGGCAAGGTTCGGCTCGAGGGAAAAAACTACGAAGTCCAGGACGGGGACATTATATCGTACCGTTTTGCGGTCTAGGCTGGTTCAGTCATCCATTGTTTTTTACTTGGCGATGAGAGTCAGGCCCGTCGGGGCCTGCGGCGCAACATTATCTGTGACGCGCGGGCCGTAGATTGGTAAGTCGTCGCCCAGTTCGTAGGCCCCCAGGTCGGGGGCCGCCCCTGAGTAGTTGTCATTGATGTTGGCAAGGACTTGGCCTTTATCGATCGCGGCCGTACCGGCTGCTAATCTGAGATCGGGAATAGCCCGTTCGGGGAAAGGCCCGTCGGCCAAAAAAGCAACCGCCTGGGCGAAAATACTCATGTCTACTTCGACCGCATTAGCCTCGGTCGTGTTGGCCTGCATTTCCAAAAGGCTTGAAAAAGTGTCGGAGCCGATCCGGCCCTCGAAGGTGCCGGTCCCGATCGAGGCGTAACCATCGTAATCGAATTGGCAAGTGCTATCGGCCGCTTCTAGTTGAGCTACACGGCCGCTGCCGTTCGAGTAGCCGCCATAAGTGCCGCCTCCCTGGCCGCCGATGAACAAGTTGTTGCGAAAATAAGCCTGCGACCAGGTGTCGCTGGTGGCGACTCTGAAAGCGTCGCCGCACTTGATCAGGGTGTTATGCAGGGCCACGTCGCCGACGCTGCTGCGATGCAACTTGAAAGGTGCATAGACTACATTGTACATCACGTTGCGGATGAAGTAGGCCGGCCCGCCAAGCGACGGCTGCGAACTCAAGCCGACGAAGGAGTTGGTAATGCGGTTGCGCATGACCCGGCTGTTGCCCATGGTAAAATCGGCTTCGATTGCGTCGTCGGCGCCGACTTCGATGTCGTTGTTTAGAATATCGATTGAAACCTGGTTGACTGCCCCCGAGTCTTCCAGGGTGGAGATAGCGTCGCGAAACCCCTTGAGGTAGTTGTGCTCGATGACGTTGCCCGGGCCGGTCAGTTCGATACCCTCGCCCAGGTTATCGCCGCTGGCGCCCAGGGCGGCATCTGTCCAGACGGTCGGGCCCAGAACCACATTGTCGGCAATATAGGCGTTGGTCGACCCGCCGCCCATGGAGACTATGCCATCGTCGGGAGTATTGATCGTGCAGTAACGGACAGTGATCCCGATCGCGTTGTTGAATTTGATCTTGCCGTTGACGGTCAGGCCTTCGAAGTAAATGTAGTTGTGCCCGTCCGCACGGACATCCCCGTTCACGACTGCCGCGCCGCGCGTTTGGGCGCGGACGACGATCGGCTCGGTCTGATTGCCGTCTTGGGAAATGGTGAAGCCGGCGTATTGACCGTCCGCCAATAGCAGAATATCACCTGGTACGGCCGAGCCGGCGACTTGAGACAGGGTCGCCGGCGTAACCGGTTTTTCCGTGCCGGTCGGCGATGCTTGAGGTACCGGCCGCGTTCGGACCGTGGTCGTGCGCGTCTCAGACCCGCCGTCGGGATCAGTTAAAGTGAGTTCGATCTCGTACTCGGTGTCAGTAGCCAAATTGAAAACGCTGCCGGAGTGCTTGTTATCCCAAGAGAAGCCTTCGTTGGAACCGGCCGGAATACGGCGCAGCGGAAGGGAGTTTTTCCAGGCCGGAGTTCCCGTCGGGCGGTAGCGCAGAGTGACGACCCCGTTGAGATTGTCGTCACCGGCGATGGCCCACTCGATCGACAGGTTGGTCAGAGTGGGGTAGGGGGTGGTCAGGGCGCCGGGGGTGGTTGCGTCCTGGGCCGCGGCCGACATGGGAATCAGGCCGGTTAAAGCCCCCGCCAAGAGAGCCAATCGTAAGGTTTTCATGAGGTCATCATACACCGAATTAGGGTATAGTTGAACAGATGAAGCCAAATCACGAATCAAAATGGCGAGTGCTACTTACGTACAGCCTCTTCCAGCTTCCGGAACTGGGGCTTATCGTTTTGGGCTTGCTGGCGGTAAGATATTGGTTCGAACTTAGTGACTGGATTTTCTGGGCGATCATCATCGGCTGGGTTGGGAAAGACATTGTGCTGTTTCCCTTTGTGCGCAAGTCGTTCGACGATGCCCACCAGGGTCATCCTTATTCGCTGGTGGGTCTGCAAGGAGTCGTGCAGCGCAAGTTGTCGCCCTCGGGAATGGTCCGCATAAAAAACGAGCTCTGGCGGGCCGTGCTCAAAGGCGACGGGCCGGTAGTGGGCGAAGGTAGTAAGATCAGGGTAGTCGATCAGCAAAACTTGATACTCTTAGTCGAACCAGTAGAGCCCGAAAAAGAAGATCCCGGCAACGGTCAGGACGCCTGACGAAATATTTCAGGATTTTTTCTTGTCCGATTTGTTAATAATGTCAAGCTCGAGTTCTTCGCGTACTAGAACTCCGGTGACAACATCGGTTATTTCGTCGCTGACTTCGATGGTTGGTGCGGCCTTAGGCAAAATATCGGATTGTGGTGTCGACTCGGGCCGTGTATTAGGCTCGGATTTACCAATTGGAATGGGCTGCGGAACTATCTTGGGTCGCGTTATCTTGTCGGTCTTGTCTGTCTGAATCTCTTTTATGCCCGGTATTGTCGGGCCTACATCGAGGCCTAACGGCGCGAAAAGGCGGCGCTGCATTTCGGGTAAGGCAGAGATCGGCTTGGTCAGCTTATTCTTGCGGACGAAAAACACTTCGCGCTTGCCTTCTTCGTCGGCCTCGATTGTCAGGCTCAACTCGCCCTTGACCAGGGAATGTTCATCGATCTCCCGGATAATCGGCGCCAAGTGACTTGCCAGTCGGCCGACCACCGCCGTAAACAGGCGATCGTTGATAACGTCCTTGCCCTCAATTTTGACGGCCGAAAGATTCTGCCGGTATTGGTACAAGCTGCGGACATGCGGGAAAAGTTGAGTCCAGAAAGCTGTCAGCGCCTCAATCTGTTGACTTGAAAAAAGATCTGCCGGGATGCGCTGGACCTCACCTGTGGTGTCTACTCTGAAGACGTTAATTCTCGAGTTGGGTGTTTTATCCACGCTTACTTGGACACCCTCCGAGCCGCTGCCCGCCCTAGAGCTGAGTTTGTATTCACCGCTCTGATCGCTGTTTTTTACCCGAACCAGAATAGCGTCGTCAATCCGAATGGTCTCGGCAACCGGTTCTTTTTTTAGCCAGGCTTTCTTTGTACCAATCGGAATCTCCAGCTTACCGGGCACTAGATCTGCGAATCGCTTGGGCCCTGAGAAGAACTCCGATCTGGAAGTGTCAAGGGCATACTTGCAAGTAATGCCTGTCACATCGGCCACTTCGGAATCGGCGGTATACATCAGGCCATCCAGATTGCACTCTAAGCTGCTCTTGCTGATAGGCAGACCGCTGGCCATGAAGAATTCGCGCATGGCGTCGAAAGTCGAACCGGCCAGCTGGTTAATCTTGGCCTGGTTGCCGTTTATATTTCTTTCAACGTCGGTTTTTATTCGCGCCTTACCTTCCGTGGCGTGTTGCTGCAAGGTAGCGGTTACGGCCTGGCCCATTTCGGCGACTGTATCGTCCTGGGTCCTGTTTGAGAAACTATCATTGATCGTTTTTTGTAGATCGCCTTTGAACCCGTCGATGTCTTCGATGGTTTGAGTCAGCCGGTTTTTTTCTTTCTGAATGGCAAGCAGGGAGGTGTCAATCTCCCCGTGCAATTTCAAGACTTCGACAGCCATGTTGATAAATCGCTGCAGCAGTCCGAGAGTGTCCTCTTGGCAGCGCGCTTCTGTCAGGTCCCCGTATAAGTATCGCATAGTAGATATTCATACCTTTTTGTGGCGATTGCGTCAAACTCAGTTTACAATCGTGGCTAGACTTGCAAAACAACTTATTGTAGCTATTTTCGTATCCCTAATTCAAAGGAGATAGATATGCTTCAAATGTTCAAGAAAGTGATTATTACTACTTCGATAGTTTCTACACTGTTTTGTGTTTCTGCCTGGGCCCAAGATGGCGCTCGCTTCCGATGGGGTATCTCATTGGGCGGCGGTTTAGAGAAGGTCTCTGTCTTTTCCGGCCCAATGGGGGGAGTGGATTGCAGGCTCGGCGTCCAGTTAAACGATATGTGGGCAGTCTATGCCCAGTCGCACCTTTCTGTTGGCCAGCTGAGCACAGGTGAGGGTAGCCTAGGTCTTGCTGGTTTTACCGGGACCTTTGGTGCCGCCGCTTTGGGAGAGGTGACCCTGATTGACAGATTCTTTGCCGCCGCTGGCGTAGGCTATGGCGTCCTCAACAACCCTTCTGGTTTCATGGTCCAGGCACGTCTAGGCGGATATCCACTGATGGGTCGCGGGGGCGATGGCGGCCGTCGCAAGGGCCTGATGCTCGGCGTCGACTTCCGCACGATTTTCGTCGAAGGCTATACTGCGATTTTGGTGTTTGGCATGATCGGATACGAGGCGTTCTAGCCCCTGTTTCTCAACACCAAAGCCTGCCTGTCAGCGTAACTCGTATTTTTCTTCAATCTTTTTACGCAGGGCCTCAATCTGTTTGGTCTTCTTCTGAACCGCACCTGATTTTTGAACCAGGCTATTTAGCTTTTCCATTTCTTTCGATTTCAGCGCCACAGCCATATTTTCGAGGATCTCGAGGCTGTCATCAGTGGCAGACAGGGTGTCTTGGTGATATTGACGACAGGCTTGGGGAGGAATGATCGCTTCCGCTTTGACACGGATTGCCTTGAGGTCTTCAACCAGTCTGTTGAACCCGGAATAGTCGCCTTTGGCTACGTCACCCAACAGGCCGTCGGCGAATTGTCGCGGCTTGACCCCGATCGGGCCGGCCTGCAGCATATCGATTTGCCTGAAGTAGTCGCGCACTTGTATTTTCTCTTCGTCGGCTGCCTTGCCTGGTTCGGGCTTGGTCTCAACTTTCTCGGGTTTAGCCTCTGAATCGACTTCTTCTCCGGGCTGGCCCTCGGCCACGATCAAAACGCCCCCGTCACTTCTTATGATTTTTCCTTTGGGTACGTTGTTGGTGATCAGGACCTGGCCGTCAGAGCCTTCAATGCGCAGCTTGCCGACCGGGACCTTGTCGACCGGGGCCGGCTCGGCCGCTGGTTTATCTGCTACAGTTTCGACAGGCGCTGCATTGACTGCGGCGTCGGGCTGATTGGTTGCTTTATCCGCGTCTGACTTGCAGCCGCCGGAAAATATTGCGGCGATCAACAAGCAGCCGCAAGACATGAATGCCGGTTTCCTTGATGGTCTCATTACTGGCACCTCGTCTCAGCGCAAGCGCCGCTGCAGCTGATCTTCAAATAGACTTTCGGGCACCAGGGTCGATCCGTCCGGGGACGCCTCGACCCAGTCTTCGGGGGCCGTGCCGACGGAGTTGAATATAAGGTCTAAATCAGTCAACGAGGTACGCACGTTCATATCGTTGACACCGATTATGTAGCCCCATTGGTACTGCAGGCTCTTGATCGTCCCGCCGCCGGAATTGTTCCAGTAGATGTTCTGGGTTGTGGTATGGCCGGCGCCCGAGCTTTCCGAGCGGCGGTTGAAGCCGATCCAGCCGTCTTCGAGCTGGCAGGCGTCGACCAGGTTGGCCATGGCCAGCGAGTGATGGTATTCGCAATAACCGATCACGCCGATCGGGTCCCAGGTGCCGAGCAGCATGCGCCCGTTGCGCGAGGTGCAGCGCAGAAAAACGCAGCCGCTGGTGCCGAAATCCCAGTTCTGGATGAAATTGTGGCGGCCGGCATCGGCGGTAGAGTCTCTAACGAGTATCTCGTTGCTCTTGAGCACTTCGAACAGGTAGCCGTTTCCGCCGCCGCCGCGATGCTGGGCGCGCTCCATGCGGCAATCGGTGACGGTCACGCGCTTGGAGTTGCTTATTAGAATGCCGCCGCTTTGCAGGTGGTAGGAGTCTTCGCCGCTATGCGAATCGAAGGAGTAGACATCTTGGACCCAGCAGTCCTTGGCCTGATCGATCGTCAGCACGTGGGCGCGATTGAAGCTCCAGGCCGTGTCGTAGCCGATTGCATTCGACAAGCCCAGCGACTCGATCCCGCATTCAGATATGAAGCCGCTGACTTTGCGCAGGCTGGCCGAGTCGCGCAGCAGGGCAGGGTAGCGCAGGGGGATGTCCAACTCGACTACGTTGGGTGTCGAGGCCAAGTCGATGGCGGTCACTACTCTACGGAAAAAAGGTTTCCACTGGCCGTTGAATGTCACCCAGGTGCCGGTCGTTTCGTGCTCGGCGATGAACTCGTCGGTGATAACCCAGCCGACCTGCACATCGTCACCGACCTGCAGGCCGCTGGCATCGTCAACCGTTACACTGAACTCCCGGGCGGCCGCGTCGTCGGCCAGGGCCAACTCTAGTTGAGATTGCACGCTGCCGCGCAATGTTATGCCGGCCTGGCTGTTCATGTCTTGGTCACGAGTGAAATACAATTGCGTCAGCTGTGGACCGTCGCCGCGCAGGACGATGTTGGAAGAGTTGACCGTCAGCAGACCGTCGAGGCGATAGGTACCCGTTGACAGATAGACGACACCCCCTTCTGCCGAACCGGCTGCGTCGATCGCGGCTTGAATGGCAGCGGTCGCATCCGAACTACCCGTGTTATCGGCCCCGTAAGTCGCAACGACGTCGAAGACCGGTTCGGAAATATCGGGTATTGGATCTTCACTATAATGATAGCCGGCATAAGAGACGTCGTGCAGGAAGCGGCCCTCGTTGTCGGTGAAATCAGGTGTCCAATCAATCGGGTAAAGCAGGCTGCGCCAACCGCTTGGGCCCTGGTCAGCACCAGGGTCGGAGCCGCCGTCGTCTTGATCTGCCTCGGCCCCGTCGGCATCATTCCCGTCAGCCTGATCATCGTCACCATCAAATAGGGTTTCACCATCATCGGCCGCCGAACCATCTCCGTCCGCCTGATCATCGTCGCCCGGGCCGGGATCGCTCCCGGGATCGCTGCCCGGGTCGGAGCCGCCGTCATCGACCAGATCTCCGCCGCTATCGGCCGCGTCGTCGCCGGCATCGGCCCCGGCGTCGACTCCGGCGTCGTTGGAGACTGTGTCTTGAGAACAGCCGATTCCGATTGTGAAAAGAGCGGCAATCAGCGACAGCTTGAGTGCCATTAATAGATGTCGAGAGATTCTTGTCATATTTCTTTTTATCAAAAACGCGAGTTTTGATCTAGCTGGAACCGTGGATCTGCATTACGACCCGCAAGGGACGATCTAGAATCAGGCCCGATACAGTTTTTGTCTCACTGTCTCAAGTTATGTCCTTGAGTTTAAAATGATACAGGCATCCAAGAGACACGACTACTGCCAGTCACTGATTATCTCGTATTTTCAAGGTGTTGCCGAGGGTAACTAAATAGGCATAAAGTTTGCTACTATCGTGGAATATTGACTTATAGGACAGGCCTTCGAGCGCAAGGGGCAAGTCACAACTGAAGAAAGGGAAAAAATGAAAAGCCTCAAACTTAGAACACTGGCAATTGGTATTCTTTTTGTACTTTTCATCAATACTTCCGGATGCGGTTACATTCTGCACCCTGAACGCAGAGAATCCGGCCATTCGAGCAAACTCGACCCTACCACCGTCACTTTTGACTGCCTCTGGCTGTTGCCGGGATTGATTCCGGGCATAGTTGCCCTGATCGTTGATTCAGTTCATGACACTTGGTACTACAGCCCCGGCGAAGCTCGATAACCTTAAGCGCATCTTGCACTATTTTTTCTAGCTTCAATGGGATGTTGCGCATGAAAACAAAGGTATTGATTGTAGATGATAGCATCGCTGTTGTGCGACAAATGACCAAGCTGTTAGAGAGTTTCGGTGGATATGATGTGGTAGGCCATGCCAAGAATGGAGCGGAGGCTGTGAAGCTATTTAAAACAGTCAAACCCGAAATCGTCTTGATGGACATTATCATGCCCATGATGGATGGTATCCAGTCGTTGCGTACCATCAAAAAACTGGATCCAAATGCAAAAGTAGTCATGCTTACCGCCTTGGGAGGGGTAAGTAAGAAGGTTGAGGATGCAGTTCGGCTTGGCGCGCTAAGTGTTATTTCAAAACCTATCGATCCGGAGAAGGTTCGCACTGTTTTAGAACAAATTGTAAAAATCGGTGTCGGCGGGTCTGATACCTCATTTTCTTGAGCCCCAAATAGGTTGCCACACGAATCGGGTAGTCTCCAAAGATACTCCACCAAACTCGAAATCGACACCAACCCCCCAGAGGGTGCCGATCTGAAACGCACGTTGGTGACTAAATTTGTGACGCTGGCTCTTAGTCACTACACGCTTGAATCCTTGATGGCCGGCAAGGTTCACGCGCTGTTGACTCGCCCGTATCCAAAGGGCAGGGATTGGTACGATTTAATTTGGTATCGCTCTTTGCGGCCACCGCTGAACCCTAAGCAGGAGCTGCTACAAAATGCCCTCGATCAAACCCGAGGAAAGGGTAGTATCAACGCAGCTTTGTGGCAGAAGCTGCTGATCGAAAAGCTCGACAGCCTCGATATTGAACAACTGGCCCGGGATGTAAATCCATTTTTAGAAAGGGCGGCGGATCGTCATTTAATAACCCGCGAAAACCTCGGGGTTGTTCTGGGAACCAATCTATAAAAAGTGGGCGATCAGGAACCGTGGTTGTTCAGCAGGTTGCTCAACCAGGTAATGGCGTCGTTTGCGTTCTCGACCATCGACAACTCAATGATCTCGTCCAGGGGCTGGTCTGATTGTACGATCTCCTCGTCGGCCCAGGCGACGATTTCCGCCACTGTCACTTCGCCAGCCTCCAAGTTTTTTTTAATCTCTTTTGCTTTTTCCACCACACTCATTTGAGCTCCTTTGATATTGCAGGATAATTCCGCTTGGTTTTACGCCAATTGGCCCGATAGTCAAGAAATGAATGGGGTCAGAAAATAAGGAGGCGAGTCAAGTGCGGACATGGTGTATTGTTAGGCTACACGACCGATTCGTAGCAAGAAAGCTAGAAATCCTTTTTGTTCGGTGATAATGTCCCGCCTGGTTCTTTTCAAGCCGGGATGGCGGAACTGGTAGACGCAAGGGACTTAAAATCGCAGAAAAGCCCGGTAATTCTAAATAGATTTTTTCAATGTATTCCCCGAGCAAAGCGAATCGGTAGCGTTTTCATATTCTTGAGCGGTAATGAAATGCGATCCAGGGATTAAATGAGGGTTTTGGGGGTGTTTTGGGCTGACTTTTACCGTAGTCTAAAACGTTCAGACTGCGAAAGATAAAATCAGTGCCATTATAGATGATTTTGGCTGTATCTCGAATATCGTCCCAGGATACGCTGGTCAGCCCGACATCATCGCCATCGTCCAGCCCGGCTGGTCGGTTGGTTATGTCGCTTCATTCGATCACGCCGCTGCCCTCATCGTCCACTCCATCGGCGAACCCGGCCGGAATGTCGGCTAGATTATTCCAACTGATCCCTGTCACGGCTTGATGCAGTGATTCGTAATTTTGCTGCAGGGTGGTGTAGTCGGCTTGTAGATTTTTCCACTTGATCTGCAAAACATTCAACCGAGTAACGACTTCGGCCAAAGCCGCCTGGACGTCTGTGGCGGTCAGACCCGATTGCGTGTTTTCGTAACCGACCTCGGAAGCGACTGTGGTACCGCTGCTAGAAGCACAGCCGGACATAGCAAGCGATAGCGCCAGGAACAACAACCCGACTAAACGAATCCCCAAGCGAAACCGGGCAGACCCGTGATCTCACTGATCACTCCAAACCAATTTTCTGGAAGAAGTCCGCCATGACCCGGTAGGCTCCGCTCTCGGAAACCGGAACTGCTATCGACCGGTATATGCGTGAGATTACGATTGGGCCATCAGAAGTCTCGTCCCTGAAGTGGTTACTGACGATGCGCCTGGCATCCTTGAGCCACTTGGCTGGGTATTTTTTGGTTACTTCATTCTCTTTCAACCTTTTCCCGATAGCACCCCAGTCATTCTGTGTAACCAGGGCGACGTCATAGACGTAGGCTAGATCCTTGTCGTGCTTCTCCCTCTTTGCTCGTTTTTCGGAGACAAGCAGCTTGTGGAGTACATAGTTGGCAGGGTGGGGAACCTGGACCTGGAGCGGTTCCTCAATAACGGTTTTATCCAGCTCAGCCAGGTCAAAGTCAAGGGTGCCGCCCAGCAGGATTCTGACATAAGGCAAGGCGACGACCCTGAACCCGGATTGAACGTTCATGCTGCTCTGGTCATTCCCGGTTCTTGATCTGGGACCGCCTGCTCTGTCGGTGATAAACTCCAGGTAAACTGGAGCAGGATTCTCGGGATCAAAACGTTCATGTTGGTACTTGGCGACCGGTGGAACGACGAGATGGGACAGAACTTCCTGGTATCCAGCACTCCGTATTGACTCGACAACACTCTGACCCTCCTTGAGTGGTACCTTGTTTGGTACGGCCCAATCGACGTCGAATGTGAATAGGGATTTGTGGTCCTCAAGCTCGCTTACATAGATTTTCCGGTAGCACAAAGGCACCAGGCCGCCGGCCAGGACGATGTCTTCAGAGTACGCATCAAGCGCTCGGGCCGAGCGCTTCAGGTCATCGAGGACCTCTTGTATTCCTGGTATTTTCTGGCCTGCCATTAGCGCGCTTTCTTGTCGAGGATAAGCTCGACGATATACTCTGCCTGTTCCAATCCTCTGGCAGGGTGGTTGACCACGTCAAGAGCTGCCTGGAATACGTCAGCGACTCTCATGCCGTCACGGTCTACAGCGCCACGAAAGATCGACTCACGATGCTTCGAAGCGATCAGGTGGAGCTGAGCAGAGCCTTCGTCGCACTCCTCCAGTTTGAAGCGCTCAAGGAACGCTTCCAGCGAAACCTTGATATGGACCTCGATGGAGTCGACAGCAGCATGCAACACTTCAAGTGTTTTGCACGCGGAGAATCCGCCAAGGGCACTGATCGGCTCAACGGAATTGGAGCCAACCAGAGACTGAAGATCGGGAATCTTTCCCAGGATACTGCGGGCGGGGATTCGCCTTGCAGGCCGAAGCCTCTCTTCGGAAAACCAGAGATCGGTAAGCTCTCTCAACCGAATGAGTCTAAGCCCTCTAGGTGTTCTTCGCAGGAAGTCGTTCTTTTCGAGCATGCGAACGAACCGGTACGCCTTGTCCAGGGACACATCTGCCATATGTCGCAGTTGATTGGGGGCAAAGAATGCCTTCCTCGGCCCTTGCCAGAGAGAGTCGTCGACCTCGGAAAGCAGGAGAATCTTCAGCATCCACCTGTTCAAGTCTGAAAACAGCAGATGATCCATTTGTGGGGACTTTTGCGAGTTGGATTTTGGGAAAGGGGAGTTGATGTCGATACCTAGTTCCGGGGCGAGAAACCTGATTCGACCTCGCTTGTCGATAACACCCCAGGAAAATCCTGGAAGAAAACGATCCATAAAAGACTGTGCCTCTTGGATGGCTCGCTTGCCGATCCTTGGAGCGAAAACGATGACTACAGGGAACGCATTCGATTCTTTGGCATAATGCTTGGCCTTCAGAGCACCTGCTGCCAACTGTCCGATGAGATTTTGAATCCGGATTTGAGACAGTTCCTTTATCTCTATCAGGAGAATGCTGGAACCACTGCGAGCGATGATGTCCAATTTGTCATCATCGACCTTTGCCTCGGCCTCCACAAGCTCTAGCTCAGGTAGATGTTCACGTAATATATTGAAAACATAATGAATTGCTGATGATTCGCTCAACCAATCTCTCCTCTTGTGTGTAAAATAATTATTCTGTACACAATAATAATTGTGCACAGAATAATTGTCAAGAATAATGCTGAAAGTCAGTCATGCGGGGTCAGGGGTACTCATATGATTCCGCTGCAAAACCCAGCATCCGGAAGAACCAGCGTTCTGGATCTGAGCAATGTTCGAACAGATACAAGGTTGTACTTCGAAAAGTCGAAAGATCAAAGCCGTGCTGCTGAGCGAAGCGATCTAGAGTGTTTGCCAATAGAATGGGAAGACTGAGTTTCTCTACAACCTCGGATCTACTGGTTCACTCTCCAGCGCCAACACACCAAATACACACTCGTGCACCCGGCGGAGAGGTTCGCGCCTGACGAACCTTTCCAGTGCTTCAATGCCCAGCGAAAACTCCCGCAAAGCCAGCGAGCGCTTCACCGAAAGGCCACGTTTCTTAAGCCTCTCAAGGTTCTGCTCGGCAGTGTATTCAAGCCCATAGATAATGCGCAGGTACTCTTTACCGCGGCACTTGACAGCCGGCTGTAACAGACCCCGTTTGCCCTTGGCGAAGAAATCATAAGATTTGACCACCATTCCTTCGCCGCCCTCGGCAGTCAATTCCTGCCACCATGAAACAGCTGCCTGACAGCTGTCCTGGTCGGTCAAGTCGACAACCTTGTATGGCGTAGCCAAAAGCATGTCGTCGGCTGCATTACACAGTTCGTGGGACGTCTCCATGTGCCAGACGTGATCTTTATCGACATGCACCCGGCCTTCAGTGGCCATGATATGAAAGGGCGCCAGTTTGAGATCAGCCGGGGATTCAACCGACCAGCAATAGTTACGGTAGGCCTGGGTAAAAAGCTGCGCCATCTCCGCTTTAGCCTTGAAGCTCTCCAACATCTCGCCAATATCGAGACCGGTTGACGCAGCCATCTCCAAGACCCTGATTGTCTCTTTCAGAGCTGCCCGCGAGGACGAACCCACGGCTGCATATTGAGTGCTCAATAGTTCCTGCGCCTTTACCGACCAGGGCATCAGCTCGCAGTCGAGACAAACCCAATCCGTCCAAATAAGGTGCCCAAATAAGGCAAATAAGGTGCCACCCGAGTAGTTAAGTGCACTCAAAAAAGTAAAATGTGCCCCCCTTGATTCCCTTCCCACGCAAGAAAACTAGGAATCCGTCTAATTCGGTGATAATCTCTCGCCTGGTTCTTTTAGTGCCAGGATGGCGGAACTGGTAGACGCAAGGGACTTAAAATCGCAGAAAAGCCCAGTGAAACTAGATAGATTTTTCTAATGTATTCCCCGAGCAAAGCGAATCGGTAGCGTTTTCAAATTCTTGTCCGGTAATGAAATGCAATCCAGGGATTAAATGAGGGTTTGGTGGGAGTTTTACCAATCCCGAAAATGCCGGAATTGAGAGCCGGTAATCGTCTTGTTTGGCTATTGGACAACAATCGGAACGATGAGTGTCTGCCGGATACCACGGTGGTCATCAAACTGAAATGCTACTGCTCCGTGGCCAGGCTTGCTGGTGGCAGGCTCGAACACCAGTTCGATCTGCATTTCGTCGGTCAGGATGTAATCGTCAATCGGTAGATCTATTAGATTTCCGCTGAGTTCGGTTGCGGAGAGGATAGAGAATTCATCTCCGTATGCTGCCATATGCGTAATGCGCTTTTCGAGACCCAATGCCTTTACGCACATCTCGACCACGAGGGATTCTCCCGGTGCAAGAGGATAGATGCGCACCGGATTCGGTTGTACACCCATGTTAGCCTCAGGGAAAATGTAATTATTCATGCCATCGTCGACGTATTGCCCGGTCGCATCGACAAGAATCGGCACTCTAAGAGTTGGGCTTGTCGGATCTTCGGTAACAATGACTAATTCACCTTCTTGGTTTTCTCCGCTGATCTGAGAGTATACAATACTGATCCCGAACAGCTCGCCACCCCCGCAGTGACGATCATTAGAACCAAGGAACCACGGGAAAGGGCGATCTTGATAGGGAAGTGAGGGAATTGAGAAGTCATTCGAACCAGATGTGTGGATGTCCTGTATGTAAACGGGTTCCGAGCCTTCGTTTTCCACGGTCCATCTGTATCGATCATCCATGGCATTTGGCTGGTAGAAAATGGGGTTGGCCATGACCTGAAGCCTGCCGACCACGACCGACGCCGGCGAAGAACCACAGTTCAAGTATTCACAGAGCGCGTGAAGGTCGAAAGACCAGTCATTTGTGAATTGCTGGTCGTCTGTGTATTTCTGGTCGTCGCCTTGATAGGAGCCCTGGTCTGAGCCCTGGTCTGTATTTTCCGATTTTCCGTCTTTAAGATTCGTGCCGGCATCCAAATTGTCGTTAGAGTAGACGCTGCATCCAACTGATGTAACAAGAAACAGAACGAGTCCAAGCCCCGATATTACTGTCACCCGCATGGCTCCATCCCTCCCATACTCCGTAAACTTTCACCATCGTTTGTTATTAGAATTATACCACCATGGGCTGTAAATAGAAAACGGGGGATGAACAAGGAGCAATGAATAAAGGTATTCGACTCACCTCTTTTGATAAAAGTGGAAAGATTAAAGCAGCCCAAACCAACTTCTGATACAATGCACCAAAGCACTGAAACATGATTACGGGGCACCGTCTCAAAAACAGGAGTATCCTATTTTGACGCCGGAATACCCAAGCGAACTATGGTTGAGCGCAGGTCAATTGTACGCCTATCTGTCCCAGTACGGCCTGTTGGCCCTGGGGTTGCTTGCAATAGCCTTCGTTCTGCTGGCGCACAGGCTTTCTGAAAAGAAATCCAACAAGGTATTTCTTGGTTTCTACTGGACGTTTGCCCTGGCAGGGCTGGCAGTCGGCGTGTTCGGACTGATCTTGTCGGTTCTGAGGATTGCCCAAGGCGAAAGCACATGGATGCTCTTGCGCACCTACATCACG
>JAFDKH010000121.1 GCA_019307065.1 Deltaproteobacteria bacterium | reverse complement strand
AGAAGAAGATGTCAGCGAAGAGGGCGAGATCGACTAGCAGGTCACTGGGTAAAAATCTGTCCCGAAATAGAATCAAGCCAGCCTTGATTTCGTCGAAACAACTATGAATAAAGGGAAAATATCTTGAAAAATTATTGTCTTCTGATTTGCGGCCTGCTGATTTGGGCCGCGAACGCCAAGGCCGCTCCGCGAGTCACCTTGATCGAGCAGATCGAAAAAAGTTTAGCCTCCGACAAGGCTTTCAGCGCACAGGAACGCGAACAATACTTGAAAGAGTTCAGACAACAGCTGGGTTCATACGCCTTCGACATTCTCAAGGGTCAAAGAACCAAAGGCCTCGATGTGTTGCTTTCAATTGTGACCGAAGGTTCCTTCGATAGGGTAGAAATCGAAAGAACTGTCGGGGTGGCCACAGCCGCCTATGTGGCCATCCGCCGCGGGTCGCAACCTAAGGCAGTCGCCGGGATCGCTTTGTATGGGTTCAGAAAAAAACTGGATACCGACAAGATCGAGGCCTGGGCCAACGGGTATCGTGACCTTACCCAATTCAAAGTGCCGGCGGCAGTTGCCGAAGAACTAATCTACAACGCAGCCGAGAACGATTGGGATATCGACGCCTTCAACAAATTCAAGTGGGGGCTGGTCCAGGCCGCCAAGAAAGAATACGACACCAAGAAATTCGCAATCTACATGCTGGGCCACTACAAGAAGGGCGGCAATTTACCAGGCGCGATGATATCAAAATCTCTGCGCGTCTTTTCTAATGCCGCCCAAACCGGCACAAAAGTTAGATTGCCCCGCTACCAAAGCCCGATTCTGCAAGTCGAGCCGAGACCCAAGCAGCCCGATCCCAAGCAGCCTGATCCTAAACAGCCACCTTCAAAAGACCGCCAGGCAAAAATTCTTGCCAGCCTGACTGAATCGATCAGGACATTCATCAAAACCCCTTATGTCTGGGGCGGCCGCAGCCGTCGCGGAACTGATTGTTCCGGTTTTGTGCAAACCGTTTTCGATGAGGCCGGCATCAAACTTCCACGCAGTTCTAAACTACAATGGGCGGCCGGTATCAAAATTCCCCGGGATAAACTCAAAGCGGGCGATCTGGTCTTTTTTAAAACCATCGGCAACAAAATATCTCACGTAGGAGTGGTGACCGATCCTGCCCGGGATCAGTTCGCCCATGCCTCCTCTTCGCGGGGCGTCGTATATTCCGACCTAAAATCAAAATATTACCGGCTGCGCTTTGCTGGTGCCCGGCGGGTCATTCGCTAATAAATAGCGTTTATCTCATGCCATTGAATTGATAGATGGGCTTGATTTTAGATTGCGCATCCTTGTCGGCCTATATACATTTTACAACCTAATCTTGCGGCAGATGTTTCTTTGGAGCGAAATATGAATGGGATCTTTGAGGCATACCGGAGCAGCATCGGTAAGAAGTTCGTCATTGCGGTTACCGGAATAATTCTGTTTCTTTTCGTGCTCGGCCATATGATCGGCAATCTGCAGCTTTTTGCCGGTCGCGATGTTCTCAACTCTTACGCTGCCTTTCTGCAGAGCACCGGCAAAATTCTATGGGTTGTCAGAATTATTATGCTGACGGTCGTGGCTGTTCACATCCTGGCCAACCTGCAATTGTTCTTTATGAACTTGGGCAGCCGGCCGGTTGGATACCGCGTAAAAAAAACCAGGGAAGTAAGTTATTCCGCGCGTACCATGATTTGGAGCGGGCCGATTATCGCAGCCTTCGTGCTCTATCATTTGTTGCACTTTACAACAGGCGGGGCCCACCACGATTTCATCAAGGGCGACGTCTATTATGTAGTCGTCAGCGGCTTCAAAATTTGGTGGGTCTCAGCAGTTTACATCGTAGCCAATCTTCTATTGGGATTTCATCTCAAGCACGGCTTGTGGTCGTGGTTTCAGACTCTGGGATTTGCGCATCCCAAATATAATATCTGGCGCAAGCGTTTCGCACTTCTGTTTTCAGGATTGATTATCGTCGGCAACTTATCGATGCCCATAGCCGTCCTGGCTGGCTGGGTTGCTTAGAAAGGAGTGGCTGATGAAACTCGACGCCAAGATTCCGGCCGGTCCCCTAACCGATAAATGGAAAACCTACCTTGATAATATCAACTTGGTCAGCCCGGCTAATAAACGAAAATATTCGGTAATCGTTATCGGCACCGGCCTGGCCGGGGCTTCGGCAGCCGCCAGCCTGGCCGAGATGGGCTATAAAGTCGACGCCTTTTGCTATCAGGACAGCGCCCGGCGGGCACACTCGATCGCAGCCCAGGGCGGCATCAACGCCGCTAAAAACTATCAGAACGACGGTGACAATGTCTGGCGCCTGTTCTACGACACAATCAAAGGCGGCGATTTCCGGTCCCGCGAAGCCAACGTCTACAGGCTGGCCGAGTTGAGCGGCAACATTATCGACCAGTGTGTGGCCCAGGGCGTTCCTTTTGCACGCGAATACGGCGGGAGTCTGGCTAATCGTTCTTTCGGCGGAGCTTTGGTCTCGCGTACTTTCTACGCCCGCGGTCAGACCGGTCAGCAGCTTCTACTGGGAGCCTATTCGGCCCTGGCCTGCCAAGTTGGCCTGGGCGCGGTCAAGATGCATCCGCGACATGAAATGCTCGAACTGGTGCTGGTCAACGGACAGGCGCGCGGCATCGTCACCCGCAACATGGTCAGCGGAAAGATCGAGTCACACGCAGCCGATGCGGTCCTGATGGCCACCGGTGGCTATAGCAATGCTTTCTATCTTTCGACCAACGCCAAGGGATGCAACACCACGGCCATCTGGCGGGCTTATAAAAAAGGCGCCGGCTTCGCCAACCCCTGTTTCATACAGATTCATCCGACTTGCATTCCCAAGACCGGCGACTATCAATCGAAATTGACCCTGATGAGCGAGTCACTTCGCAATGACGGCCGAGTCTGGGTGCCCAAGAAGAAAAATGACCAGCGTCCGGCCAACGATATCCCCGAAGCCGAGCGCGACTATTATCTCGAACGCATCTACCCGAGTTTCGGCAACCTGGTTCCACGCGATGTGGCTTCCCGGGCGGCCAAGCGCATGTGCGACGAGGGGCATGGAATCGGGCCAAACGGGCTGGGCGTCTATCTCGATTTTGCCGAGGCCATCGGGCGCCTTGGTGAAAACGTCGTTCGCGAGCGCTATGGCAACCTTTTCGAAATGTACGAAAGAATCACGGCTGAAAACCCGTACCAGGCTCCCATGCGTATATATCCGGCCTTGCATTACACCATGGGCGGTTTGTGGGTCGATTATAACTTGATGAGCACAATTGACGGATTGTTCGTTCTGGGTGAAGCAAACTTTTCCGACCACGGGGCCAACCGCCTAGGAGCCAGCGCGCTGATGCAGGGCCTGGCGGACGGTTACTTCGTGGTGCCCTACACCCTGGGCGCTTATCTGGCCGAAACTTCTTTCGAAAAAATCTCAACCGCTGATCCGGCCTTCGCAGAGGCCGAAAAAGCAGTCGAGCAACACACCCAGAAACTGCTGGCAGTCAACGGCCAGCGCAGCGTTGACAGCTTCCATCGTGAATTGGGCTTGATTCTCTGGGATAACTGCGGAATGAGCCGGGCAGAGGTTGGACTCAGCGAAGCCATCGAGAAAATAAAAGCGCTCAAGCTCGAATTCTGGTCAGACATGAGAGTCCCGGGACAAGGCCTTGAGCTCAATCAGGAACTCGAAAAGGCCGGTCGAGTAGCCGACTTCTTCGAACTAGCCGAACTAATGTGTTATGACGCCATAGAGCGCCGGGAATCCTGCGGTGGCCACCTGCGTGAAGAGTCCCAGACTCCCGAGGGCGAGGCCATGCGTGACGATGACGGTTTTTGCCACGTAGCGGTCTGGGAGTACACCGGCCAGGACAAGAAACCCACTCGCCATATCGAACCATTAGTCATGGAAAACGTGACTCCCAGCCAGAGGAGCTACAAATAATGAAGCTCACCTTACAAGTCTGGCGACAAAAAAATGCGGCCGACAAAGGAAAGTTCGAGACTTATCAGCTGGCTGACATCAGCGAGCATATGTCTTTTCTCGAGATGCTCGACGTGCTCAACCAGCAACTGATCGAAAACGGCCAAGACCCGGTCGCCTTCGAACATGATTGCCGTGAAGGCATTTGCGGAGCCTGCGGGCTAGTCATCAATGGCTATCCGCATGGGCCCGACCGTGGAGCAACCACCTGTCAACTGCACATGCGCTATTTCAAAGACGGCGACACAATCACCATCGAACCCTGGCGTTCCAAGGCTTTTCCAGTGATCAGGGACTTGATCGTCGATCGCAGTTCTTTTGATCGCATTATCCAGTCCGGAGGATTTGTCTCAATCCGAACCGGCAGTGCCCCGGAAGCAAATAGCATTCCGATCCCTAAACACAAGGCCGACCTGGCCATGGACGCGGCCGAGTGTATCGGCTGCGGTGCCTGTGTTGCCGCCTGCCCCAACGGGGCTGTGATGTTGTTTGCGGCCGCCAAGATTTCTCATTTAGGCCTGCTGCCCCAGGGACAACCCGAACGGGATCGTCGCGCACTTTCAATGGTCAGCGCCATGCAAGCAGAGGGTTTCGGGAGTTGCAGCAACTACCGCGAATGCGAAGCCGTCTGTCCCAAACGCATCAGTATAAACTTCATCGCCGGGATGAATCGTGATTTTTACAAGGCGTCTATATTCAAGGGTTCAGAAAAGGGAGGCAAGAGCTAGTCAGTCAACTTAACCTTTTTCGAGTTCCATCTGAATAGCCCCCTTGGGGCAATAAACAGCGCACAAGCCGCAACCTTTACAGTGATTCAAATCGATCAAGATATGACCGGTCTCGGGATGCCGGGTTATGCATTGATCGGGACACAACAACTCACAAACTTCACAATAGGTACAATCCAATGTGGCCAGGCAGACGGTCGCCAGTTTTTCGGCCTGTTCGAGGCTTGGACTCTTGTTCGCCTCTATTGTCTCTAGGCTGTGCGCGACCGGCAACTGGCAGACTTTGTCACTCACGACTGATCTCCGGCTTGGATAAACTGATCGACCGCGCGAGCTGCCCGCTTGCCCGAAGCGATTACCCTGATTAAATCCCGCGGGCCGGTCATTACCTCTCCGCAGGCAAAAACTTTTGCCTGCGAAGTCATGAAAGTCTTTGAGTCGGCCTGCAGACTACCCTTGGGGGTGATAACCAGGTTTTTATTTTGCGTCAGCCAGACCAGGTGCTCAGGCGACTGTTCCGGCCCGGCCCCGACGGCCAATACTACTGCGCCAAAATTGGCGAGCAGCTCGTCGATTTGAGCGGCGGTCTGGATTGGCGAACCGATTTGAATCTTGACCCCGCTCGAGCGGACCAGTTCAATATCGCTCTCAATTACGTCTGCGGGCAATTCATCGCTGAGCGCAGCCGCTCGCAAGCGGCCGCCGGCTGACTGTTTAGCTTCGTACAAGTCGACCGAATAACCACTCCGGGCCAGGAAATAGCTGGCGCTCAACCCGGCCGGTCCGGCCCCAATCACGACAACTTTTTCTGAGCGCATCTTTTCGGGAGCCGGGCTTTGACGTTCTTTACTGTTTTCGCAAATCACTCTTTTCAAAGTCCGAATCTCGACAGCTTGATCGAGCTTCGAACGCACACAAGCCTGCATACATGGATGCGAACAGACCCGCCCACAAACCGACGGCAGCGGGTTGGTTTCGATAACCAGTTGATAGGCCCGTTCGATATCACCTTGGGCTACGGCTTGTACATAACCGGGCACATCCTGACCCAGCGGACAGGCCCGTTGGCAGGGAGGCTGATTGGCTCGATTCTTTGGCAGGCTTTTCAATCGTGCAACTCGTCCGCGTAAAGAGTCTTGTTCGTCGGCAAGCTCAGTAAAAACTGAGGCCGGACAGCGCCGGCTGCAAGCCCCACAGGGTATGCATAACTGACGGTTCCAGACAGGTCTATGGGTACGAATTATCGCCATGCGCCGCCCTCGGTTTTTTCAAGTTGCTTACCCAGCTCAATTCCCAATTCCAGGGCTTTTTTATTTATGTCGTGGAAACGTTCTCTGACGATGTTTTCGATGGCCTTGACCACCTGGTCATGCCCAACCAGTTCGGTAAAGCCCAGCAGGCTGCCGAACATGACGAAATTGGCGGCGAGCTTGTTACCGACTTGCGATACCGCTGTGGAAGTACCCGCAACCATCAACTGGCGGATGCCTTGAAGTTTTTTGACCTTTACGAAGAAGTCGTCGGCCAGGATCACGCCGCCTTCAGCTACCTCTGGAGAATAAAGCTCGTAAGCCTCTTGGGCCAAAACCAACAACAGATCGGGCTCAATCACGTGCGGGAAGTCGATTTCTTCGGCGGATAGAATGACATCCGAGCGCGTCGCTCCCCCGCGGGCCCTGGAACCATACGCCTGGCTGGCGGCTACCTGCAGCCCGCACAACGAACCGGCCTCGGCCAGGACCGCGCCCATGGTCACCAAGCCCTGGCCGCCCAATCCTCCGAACCTGACTTTGACCGGCCAATCAGTCATTGGAATACTCTCCAATAATAAAGCGCTCGGCCCTTTGCCGGGCGGTCAATTCTTTGGCTGCCTCGAGAGATGTGCACAGGCTATCTATATGATCGTACAGGGCTGCCAGGCTGTCGAAACGGTTTCGGCGGCCAAACTGGGTTGGACACGGAGAAATCGCCTCTACGAAAGAAAAACCCTTGGTCGTAATGGCAATCTTTATCGACTCAATTAGTTTGCGCGGCTGAGTCACCGGCCAGCGAGCGGCATAACTGGCGCCGGCCGCATTAACCAGGGCGCATAAATCGAAAGGAGCGTAGACACTGCCCTGGGGGTCAGTCGCGGTCTTGGCACCCAAGGGGGTCGTCGAAGCCGTTTGACCGCCGGTCATGCCGTAAATCTGGTTGTTGGCACAGATTACGGTCAAGTCGATGTTGCGCCGGGCGCCATGAATCAAATGATTGCCGCCGATCGAACTTAGATCTCCGTCGCCGCTGACGACGATTACGTTTAAATCCGGTTTGGCAATCTTGGCCCCGGTAGCATAGGCCACCGCCCGGCCATGAACGGTGTGCAAGGTGTCGACTATCATGTTGGGGCTCGGAATCCAGGCCGCACAGCCAATCCCGGAAACAAACAGAAGGTTCTTGCGATCCAGGCCGAGCTGATCGGCGGCCCGGATTATGGCACCCAACAAAATACCGTGCCCGCAACCCGGACAGAAAGCCGTGTGCTCGACACGCAGCCAATGTTCCATTGCACGAGTCACCGGCAGATCTCCTTGACTCTTGTGACTATGCTATCCGGCTCGATAACTTCACCGTTGACCTGGGTGAGTGAAAAAACCTGACAGCCCGCCGATTGGCGAACCAGGCCGGCGACTTGTCCGAGGTTCATCTCGGGTACCAGGATCTGTTTAACAGATTCACTCAGCTCGGCAGTTTCTTTTTCGGGAAAGGGCCAGATCGTTTTCAAACGTAAAAGACCTGCCCGGATTCCTTCCTTGCGCAACATCTTTATAGCGGCCAGAGCACTCCGCCCGGTAAAACCGTAAGTAACAATACCTATCTCGGCGTCATCCAGCATTCGCCGCTCGACTTCAATAATTTCAGCCGCGTGGTCGAGAACTTTGCGATTAATCCGGCCAATCAGAGTGGCGTGCTGCTCAGGGCTATCCACCCGGCGATAGCCCCATTCATCGTGGGTCGAGCCGGTGACCAACAGGTTGGCCCCGTCTCCGTAGGCCGGCATGGGCGGAACCCCGTCCGGCAGATCGTGACCGAAAGGCGGCTTGCTCTGGTCACGGTTGCGCTCGACAATCTCGAAATCATCGTGTAAGGCAACGGTTTCACGCAGGTGCCCGACGGCTTCCTCGGCCAGAACAAAAGTCGGCACTCTGAATTTCTCGGATAAGTTGAAAGCTTGAATCGTCATGTCATACATCTCTTGAGCCGACCAGGGGCTCAAGGCGATCGGACAATAGTCGCCATGCGACCCGTAACGGACTTGTAAGATGTCGCCGGAGCCAACCCGGGTGGCTTGCCCGGTAGCCGGCCCGGCCCGCTGTACATCAATTATGACACAAGGTGTTTCGGTAATGGCCGCGTAGCCGATACCTTCCATCATCAAGCTCAGGCCCGGCCCCGAAGTCGCCGTCATAGCCTTGGCACCGGCCCAGGCCGCCCCGATCACCGCCGACAAGGAGGCCAGTTCATCCTCCATCTGGATAAAGGCTCCCCCATTGGCCCGAAGCCGCCTGGCCAGCTCCTCCATAATCTCTGAAGACGGAGTTATCGGGTAGCCGCCATAGAAGCTGCAGCCGGCTTGTAAGGCGCCTTCGGCCGCAGCCACGTTGCCCATCAATATCTTTGTTTCAGCCACTCCTGCACTCCTGTCGCATATTTGCTCCCCAGGTTGCCGGTGAATCTAACCCTGGTTTGACCAAAAGGCAACCCTTGATCTGACATGTCGGGCAATGATATATCCGGTCGCATGACGACTGAAAAAGCCCTGAGCGAATTACTGGACAAAACTCTCCAAAAATCCGAATTGCCCGGTTTAGCAGAACCGATCCGTGGAAAAGTACGTGACATCTACGACCTGGGCAACCGCTTGCTGCTGGTAACCACCGATCGGATCAGCGCTTTCGATGTCGTTTTAGGCACCGTGCCCTGCAAGGGCCAGGTGCTGAACGCTATTGCCAAGCACTGGTTCGAACAGACCGCCGACTTAATACCCAACCACATGCTGGGAGTTCCCGACCCGGCCGCGGTGGTGGTCAAGAAACTCAAGGGCCTGCCGGTCGAAGTCGTTATGCGGCGCTATCTGACCGGAAGCTTGTGGCGCGAGTATGAAAGCGGCACGCGGCAAATATACGGCATGACTCTGCCTGACGGAATGCGTAGCAATCAGCAGTTCGAAAAACCGATCCTGACACCGACCACCAAGGCCGAATTAGGCCAGCATGACATGCCTTTGTCCCCGTCCGAGATCGTCGAACAGAAACTAGTCGAAGCAAACCTTTGGCAAAAAGTCGAAGAGGCCGCCTTCGCCTTATTCGAGCGCGGCGAGCAAGAAGCCCACAAACAAGGTTTGATTCTGGTTGATACCAAGTACGAGTTCGGTCTCGACAGCGAACGGCTGCTGGTCATGGACGAGATTCACACTCCCGACTCCAGCCGTTACTGGGAACGCGAAGAATACCAGGCCCGCTTCGAAAAAGGCGATTCGCAAAAGATGCTGGACAAGGAAAACATTCGCCAATGGCTGATCGAGCGCGGCTTTTCCGGCCAAGGTTCGGCACCGCCCTTGACCGACGACGTGCGGGTCTCTCTGGCACAAACTTACTTGAATCTTCAAAATCGCCTGACCGGAATCGAAGCGGAATTGCCCAGCGGCGATCCCAACCAGCGCCTGGTTGCCAACCTGCGCAAAGCCGGTATAATCAAATAGGGAGAATTCATAATGCATTTATTGGGTTTTCTTTTGGGTAGCTTGCTGATTGCCCAGCTAAATCCCGGATACTTGCCCCAGGATATCGAGGATGCCGCCGAAAAAACAGCCGATAAATTCGTGGCTGCCCTGCTAACAGCCGAGACCGATCAGCTTGTCGAGCTGTGCACCGATCCCTTCACTTTCGAAGGCAAGCAAATCAAGGGCAAAACACAAATCAAGCTTCACTGGCTGGGCTATCTGGTTAAATACAAATCCGATCTCAAAAAACTCGACAGCGGCCTGGTAGAAGTCATGGACTACAAAGCCGCGCTCAAGAGATTTTCCAAGCCACCCAAGAAGTTCTCACACCTGCGATTGCAACAGTGCCGCTTCGCAGCCGTATCTTTTGAACACCACAACGGCATCATGCTGATTCTGTCTAAAAACAAGAAAAAGGACGGCTGGTTGGTGACGGCGGTTACCGACTGAGTTTACGGCGCCAAACAAACGTCGACGACGGTTTCGCCGGCATATGACACCAGGACCGCGTCGGCCAGGATTTTGTACGCTCCGGAGGGGTCCTTGGCATCAACTCTCACCACACGACCAATCGGAACGAAATCGATAGTGAATGTTTGCATTCCACCGCTGGCCGTTTCGAGGGTCTGGGCGAAGCGAACATTTTCTTCCAGGTCAACTACCGAGAATTCGATCTCGCCCTGAATACCGGCTGAATCGTAATCACATGAGATCTTGCCGGTCGAATGAAAGTAAGCATCCAGGACTATCGGCAACCCGTCCAGGGGCGGCAGATCTTTGGGTTGCGATGTTCCGGTAAAAGTGCTGACCCCATTGAGTCCTTGCCAGAAAATTGCGGTCGAAAACACGCCTGATGTGCAAGGACCAACCATCAGATCAATCACCAAGATATCATCTTCACCGTCAGCGACCAGATTGACAGACTGACCCAAACCTTCGAGCGAAACCTGCGCCTCGTTGCACTGCAAGCGCAGCCCCAGATAGAAGTTCAACGACTGGTCTCCGAGATTGAAGGGCTCGCCTTCGAGGGGTTGCTGGATCGAGCCCAGCCAGTTTGACCAGCCCGTAATATCCTGCCGGCTTGGGTTGATACCCAGATCGCTCATCGAAAATCGCATCGACATATTGTTTTCGTTTTGACTGTCGGCAAAGCAGGCCCCCAGGCTCAAACCCAGGGCCAGAATCGTCGCTACTGCTAATGCGCGGGATTGCATAGCCAACCTCCCGTTTAGTTGCGGTGCAAGGTAATGCGAAGCTGAACAGCACTTCGGTTGGGACCGGTTTGCAGATCCGGATTCAGCCAGCCGCCAAATAACAGCCGATCATCCCCTATATCGCCATCGACAATATCGGCCCCGAAACCCGATGCGCTTGCAGTTTCGCGATATCCAACAGGCTCTTCAGGAATCTTCCGATCGGGGATATAAAAAGGTCCGCCAGACTTTTCACCATCGTTCTCAATTTCCTGACTGCCATCGCCAGTCGCCCCGCTCTGGACCCCCTGGCCGGTCATGATCAGTCGATCGTCGGGCCGGCTCGGGGCGGCCCAGGCTAAAGCGCTGGGGTTTTGGCGGCTGTCGGTTTCGCTGCGGACCCGCTTCAACTCAGCGGCCGCAACCACTACGGCATCGTCGGCCTTACCTTCTGGATTGATCCGGCTACCCTGCCCGGCCGCAACCAGGACCCGTTCTCCGTCGACTCCCTGCAATTCGACCGAGCCCGACAGAGTGTATAATTTTGTGTCTGCACCAGCGGCTACCAGGACAAATTCGGTCCCGCGCACTCCGGCGACTGCGTTGGAGGTTTCTACTTCGAAGTCCGCCCGGGTATCACCGACCATTTTCTGGACCAGGGCCCGCAACTTACCGCTGTTGAGAAAAACCCTGGTATGGCGTTTGTTTTTCTTCAGATCGAAAAGATGGCTTTTGATTGTAACTGACGAGTTCGAACCAAGGCACAACAAGGCATCGTCGGTAAAGAGGACCTTCAAGCGCGACTTTGTACCGGTCTGCAGTTTGTCGCCTTCGACGATCTCAACTCCAATCCTGGCCGGAATTGAACTAGAACCGCGGATTACCTGGGCATCACCCTTGGCGGCCGCCACAAAACCGATTTGATCGGCCGCTAAAGTAACCGGGCAGGCCAGGAAAAAAATGCCAACCACCAGCAGCGCGGATTTGAATGTCTTATTCATAGTCTCACCCTTCGAGCTTGGCTTGTTTGCCGTTAGACTATTCAAGCACGGCCCATGCCAAGGCCAACAATCACATATTACAGCATTTAACCGAGACTTTGTAGGCCCTTACAACCACAAAGGCCTTCTTACGAAAAAACCTGAACTATCAAAATTCTGAAACTTCATTGATTTTTCAGGTCCTACTAACACATACATAGTCAGATACTGCCCATAATCACGACCGACAGCATGTGCCGGTCATAGTTGTAACCCAAGATTGAAGCGTTGTTTAAGTATCTATAGTTCAAGCCCAGGACCAGATGATCCCAGACTTTCCATTCGAAACCGCTGCCGGCCGTCCACATGTTATCGCATCGGTCTTGGTAATGATCGTAGTAGTCTTCGCGCTGCCAGCCGGCATTCGCCCGCCAAACCAGTGAATCAAGAAGTTTGTAGCGCAGCTCCAGCTCGGCAAAAGGCCCCCACATATTCCACTGCGAACCACGGGCCTCCTCGAGCGCCACTCCGGCAACAATCGAAATTTTCAATTTGTTCTTGACCAAAATGAAGTCCTGGCGGGCAGCGAATTCATGCCTGAAATGATCGCGCTGGTCATCATTTTTGAACAGGGCCGTTCGGAAACGGTAGTTGAGCCCGGTAGCTGTCCGGGTAGTTTCGAGTATTCGCAGCCCGGCCCCGGCCGTATGGGCCTGCATATAGATCCCGAAACTATCCATAGACAGATCGGAAACCCCGTCGAGCATATCCAGGTCGAAACGGTAAAAAAGTCCAAGCTCGAGTTTATCACCAAACTTGTGGTCCCAACTTAGAGTCGAAGAAAAGTCGGTCAAGTTGAAGCCTTCGGTCCCTTCTTCGAAATAAAAACTCCTGTATACATTGGCGCTGATTTCGAGCCGGTCGCTTTTTTGCAGCCAAGGCCTGTAAAAACCGCCCAGGGCGATAAACGCCATGGAGGATGTTTTCCTGTCCCCAATCGCCGAATCCAGCACCATGACATTGGTATCGTAACCGGCCCCGCTCGAGGCGTAGGCCCCCCAAGAGCGTTGCCGGTCGGAGCCTCCCTGCTGCGACAAGACGGACAGGTTCTGTTGGGCCAGGCTCGACAGGCGCAAGTCGCTATCCGAAAGATAGCTCAACTGCCTGAACTGCTCTTGGGCTTTTTCTTCTTCGCCCAACTTGAAGTGGGCCATACCCAGATAGTAGCCGGCCGCCGCGGCAAAGCCCTGATCGAGTTGCTTTGCTTTTTGCAGCGGCCCGATTGCCTGATCGTAATGCTCGAGCCGATAGCGGCAAAAACCAAGGTAATACTGCAATGAGGCCCGGCCTTTTAAAGGCACCGTGACAACCAGCAGTTCTTTTTCGGCTTGAGCAAACTGTTTCAGGCGGACCAGGGCCAGGGCCATGTCCAACCGGATGGCATGGTTTTCGGGACGTATCAAAATGGCTTTGCGAAACAGCTCGATGGCCGGCTTGATATTTCCCAGGCCGAGTTGGGCCTGGGCCAGGTAATAGACGGCCTGGCCATGCTCGGGACGACTTTCCAGCACGACCTTGAAGTGAGTCGCGGCCTTTTCTAGATTGCCGCGGCTAAAAGCAACTACACCTTTGGCAAACTCGAGCTCGGGCGGGCTGGCCGCGCTGCCGGTCGCCAGGAAAACGCTCGTGGCCAGTACACTCACTACGATCAAGAACCGGCGGCGGGCTGGCATGGACTTCACCTTTGGGTCAGGTCAGGCTTTCTATCAAGCGCTTGATTCGCGAGACAGCTTCTTCGATCGCTTCTTCAGATGTGGCAAACGACAAACGCAGGTATCCCTGCGCCCCAAATGCTTCACCAGGAATGACGGCTACTCTCTCGGTCTCGAGCAGGATCTCGGCCAGTTGAAGTGTTGATTCAATCTTGCGGCCATTATGCTGACGGCCGATCACGGCTGCAAATTTTGCAAAAGCATAAAATGTCCCGGCCGGTTTGCGGCACTCGAGTCCGGGTATATTCGTCAGTAGCTCGACAATCCGGTTTCTGCGCTGTTCGAAGGCAGCTACCATCTTTTCGACAACTTCCGGCGGGGATTTCAAAGCCTCGATTGCAGCGTGCTGTACGAAAGTAACCGCGTTGGAGGTCGATTGATCCTGAATCTTGCGCATGGCCGCGATTATTTCAGGCGGCCCGAGTGCATAGCCCAGGCGCCAACCCGTCATGGCGTAGCTCTTGCTGACACCGTTGATCACGACCGTGCGGTCTTTCATCTGGGGCACTAGCTGAACTATGCTGACAAATTCGCGGCCGTCGAAAATGAGCTTGTCGTAGATATCGTCCGAGACGACTATCAGGTCGTTGTCAATTGCCAGCTTGGCGATGGCCTTTAGGTCTTCGGAACTATCGACGTGCCCGGTCGGGTTGCAGGGGCTGTTGATGATGATCACTTTCGTTTTTGGCGTAATGGCTGCGCGCATAGCGTCAACGTTGAGACCCATGCCCGCCTCGGGCGGCTCGACAATAAGCGGTTGGGCCCCGCTCAGGCGCACTTGCTCGGGATAGGAAACCCAGTAAGGCGCTTGAATAATCGCCTGGCTGTCGGCGTCGAGGATCGCCTGGAATGCATTGTAGAGACAATGTTTCGCCCCGCAGGAAACCACCACCTGGTCGTCTGCGTAACTAAGACCCATTTCAGTTTCATAGGTCTGACGAATCGTGTCGCGCAAGGCCGGGACTCCGGCCGAGGGCGCGTAACCGGTGTGACCGGCCTCCATGGCGGCTACAGCCGCCTTACGAATATGCTCGGGCGTAGCAAAATCCGGTTCGCCGGCGGCTAGAGACAATACATCTTCACCGGCGGCTTTGAGTGCTTTGGCCTTGGCCGTAATTGCCAAGGTCGGCGATGGTTGCAGCTGCTGTACGCGACTGGCTAGTTTCATGAACCCTCAATTTTCTAAGCCGTCTTTGGACGTACCTCTGGTCGTCAATTTCTTCAAAACCGGAGCAGGCACAATCCCGCTCACGTCGCCGTTGAAAAAAGCCACTTCTTTGACCGTCTGCGAGCTTACGTAAAAATGCTCCTGGCTGGTCATCATGAAGATGGTCTCCAGGTTTGGCGACAGGCGCCGGTTCATATGGGCCATCTGAAACTCATTTTCGAAATCACTCAGTGCCCGAAGCCCCCTGACAATAACCCGGGCCTTTCGACGCTTGGCGTAATCTACCAGTAACCCGCTGAATGAATCGATTTCCACGCGGTCGACGCCGGCCAGTGAATCTTTAATCATCTCGACTCGCTCTTCGAGCGTAAAAGTCGGTAGTTTGCGGACGTTAACTGCGACTGCCACGATCAATTTTGGAAAGATATCTACGGCCCTATGGACGATATCGAGATGTCCACTGGTCAAAGGATCGAAAGAACCAGGATAAATTGCCAGTTCGTCCAAGAAATGCCTCCTTAGTGCGTGTTTTTATTCTGTTGTGAAGAACTTAGCCAACCAAAGCTGGTATGTCAACCAGTCAGGGAGGGGTATCAGGTTTGATCGGTTCAATTAAAATTTCACGGGCTTATTATAGATGGCGGTATTTGACACAGCTCAAGACGTGATTTCGCATCCACGGTGGCCTGCACCACCGTCGGTTTGAA
>JAFDKH010000307.1 GCA_019307065.1 Deltaproteobacteria bacterium | reverse complement strand
TCAGAAAAACGCACTCGGCTCTGCGGCGCGGGAGTTATACGCGTTTAGCAGTCGGCGGAGCGGGCGGGCAGGATGTTTTTGCGTTCGCGCGTACCACCAGCGACGAGACGCTGGTCGTGGTTATCAATGTCAGAGGGTCAGCGGTTAGCGGGGTAAGTGTCGACCTGGCCCCGCTGGCAGCCACGGCTGTCGGATTGAGAGATCTTTTGACTGAGCGCTTGTGGCCGATCTTTGCTAATCAACTCGCGGCCCAGGCCCTGGCGCCCTATGAGACCTGGGTCGGCGTACTGGAGAATGACTGAAGTGAAGTCAGGCGGCGCAAAAGAGACTTTCACTGGAAAAGTGTTGTCCGGCCTGGGGATCGGCCTGCTGACGTCGATCATTATGGGCGGCTTGCTGATGATCGGGACATTCGAGGTACCCGAACTGATGGTCTTCGATGTCATGCAGCGCCTTGCCGCCGATCCGGACGAAGCCGACCGGGATATTCTGCTGCTGACTATCGACCAGGGCAGTCTGGAGAAGGTCGAAAAATCCATGGGCCACTCGTATCCCTGGCCGCGGTCTCTACATGCGTTGATCCTGGGCTACATCGAGAAAGGCATACCCAGGGCGGTAATCTTCGATTTGTTCTTCGAGGGAAGGAGTTCCGGCGGTGAAGAAGAAGACCGGGCCGAAATGGATATCGAATTCGCAGAAGCGATCAACGAATCCGGACGGGTCGTCCTGGGAGTCAAGTTGCGCCCGGGCGATCCGACTCCCAAGTCTGCGGATGCCGGGAAACTCCTGAATAGCGCCCGACTTGCCAACAAACCCTGGCCCGGCCTGGAGAAGTTCGATCGGATCGATCCACTTGCCCACGAGATATGTAGAGCCCGGGCCCGATTCGGGTTTGTCAACGCCGTCCCCGAAGGCGATGGCATCATCCGGCGCACAGGCTTGTTGGCAAACGTAGACGGGAACATGGTTCCCTCGCTCGGCCTGGCGGCTTTAATGTTTGACGACCTGGTTGAAGCCGGCTCAGCGGAGCGAGACCTGAAAATCGCGGGCAACTCGATTCCGATTGCCTTAGATGGCCGGGTCTGGATTCGGTTCCATGGCCCGGGAGGAATCGAGCAAGGTCAAGGTCGGACCTACGAGTACTTGCCAATCTTCAATGTACTCAAATCAGCCATTCAGGCCGAGCAGGGCATCGAGCCGCTGCTTGCGCCCGACGTGTTCAAAGACAAATGGGTCATTGTCGGCTCAACTGCGTCTTCGGCCTTTGACCTTCGGGCAACTCCATTTTCGAAAGAGAGCAACTTTCCGGGAATGGAGATTCATGCCACCATTTTAGATAACTTGCTGAACAACGGTTTTCTGACGCGGCTGCCGCGCTGGGTTGTCTTGTTGTTAGTCATAGTTGCCTGCCTGATAGTTGGTATCGGTGGACGGATTATCAAATCATTGCTGTGGGGCACAATTACTGTTCTTGGCGGTCTGGCGGGCTATGCCCTGATCTCGCTGGCAGCCTTCCAGGCAGGAGTCATGGTTGATCTGGTTGCGGTCGCGGCTGCAATTTTCACGACCTCGGCCTGTATATCCTATGCCAATTTTCTCAGGGAAAGGCGCAGCAAGCAGCACATCCGCAATATTTTCCAGTACTACCTGGACCCGTCGGTCGTCGAACAGTTGATCGAGACCCCCGAAACTCTTGGCCTGGGTGGCGAAGCCCGAGTGTGTACCGTTTTTTTCTCGGATATTGTCGGTTTTACCTCAATCGCGGAGAAGCTGACACCCCACCAGTTGGTTGAAATGATGAATAGATACCTGGGTGAAATGACCGAAATTGTCATTCAGCACGGAGGGTTTCTGGATAAGTACATCGGCGATGCGATCATGGCCGTTTTTGGTGCTCCGGCTGATTTGCCCGAGCATGCCCAAGCGGCTTGCCGGGCGGCCCTGGAGAGTCATCAGCACTTGTCTAAATTGAATCACGAGTTTACCCGGCTGAATATTCCGCAATTGAAATGCGGGATTGGTATCAATACCGGCTCGATGGTAGTCGGTAACGTTGGCTCGGCGACCAGAGGCAACTACACCGCCATGGGGGATGCCGTGAATCTGGCGTCGCGCTTAGAGGCCTTGAACCGTTCATTCAAAACGCGCACTATCATTGGTCCGGAGACCTTTGAGATTCTGCGCGACCAGTTCGTTTGTCGTGAACTCGACTTCATCAGGGTAAAGGGCAAGTTAGAGCCCATTCGGGCATATGAACTGGTCGGAGAGAGCCAAAACATCGACCCGCAGACCCTGAAACTATTCGAAGAGTTTAGTCAGGCGCTTTCGACATATCGGGAAGGTCGCTGGCTCGAAGCCAAAAAGCTGTTCGAGTGTATTCATGAAACATATCCCCAGGATGGGCCGACCGGCGTTTATGTCGAACGATGCCGGGCCTATGCAGCCGAGCCACCCGATCAAGACTGGAACGGCGTTTTCGTAATGACAAAGAAATAAGGTAAGTCACTTGACCAGCCCGGGTCGTTGTCGCTATTCTTCGGCGGGTAACCCAATTGATGAGGTGGATGGATGACAAACACAGCTTTGGTTGCCGGCCAGAATAGGGTTCGCAGCATAGCCCGTGAAGCCGGCTTGATTGTCTCGTTGACCGGTCTGACCATTCTGGCCGCCAGAGTAGCCATACCGCTTCCCTTTACTCCCGTTCCGGCTACTTTACAGGTGGCGGCGGTTATTTTTGCCGGGAGCGCTTTCGGTCCGGTCAGGGGAATGCTTTCCCAACTGCTCTACCTGGTTATCGGCCTGGTCGGGTTCGGAGTTTTTGCAGATCCATCGGTTGCCGGACCGGCTATCTTTGCGACACCTACTTTTGGATATTTATTGGCTTTTCCATTGGCAGCCTATCTGGCTGGGCGCTGGACCGGACCCAAAGGGCGCTGGTTATCGGCGGCGGCCGGTCTTTTAGCGGTTTACGCGCTGGGCGTGGCCTGGTTGTTGGGTTGGGCAAGCCTGGTCGGCCAGGATGTTTCTCTGGCCTGGGGTATCATGGCAGGCATCTTGCCCTTCTTGCTGTTTGATCTGCTGAAAACCGCCCTGGCGGCCTGGTCGGCCATTCCAATTCGCCGGCGGCTTAAAAGTTCCTAAAAAGCTAAAACACACAAAACGACAATATCCGGTGTAGCAGTGTGTGGTAGTATGTAGGCGGTTAGTTTCTGAAGGTTTTTTGGATTTTCTCCGTCTGATATATATAAGGCTCAAGGTGTCTGGAGGAAAGACATGTTCTTCAAGCGAATAAGCTGGATAGTTGTTTTGCTGGCTTTTTGTACCACAGCCCTGGCGGCCGAAAAAAAAGTCTTACGTAAAGCCAAAATGCGATCCGGCCCGGGAGTTTACTATGCAATTGTCGAGCGCATAAATAAGGGAGCAAAGCTCTCGGTCATCGAGGACAAAGCCCGCTGGATCAAGGTCGAGACTTCATCCGGCAAACAGGGCTGGGTCAGTTCGAAAGTATTCAAAGAGCAAAAAGGCGCCAGCGGCTACGGCCAGGTTCTAATGGAGGAGGGCTTGTCGGGTGCTTCGACGACCGTAGTGACAATGGCCGCCCGTGGCCTGACTTCCGCCCAGGGGTTCGGCGGATCGGGCGCCGATCCGCTCTTGATGGAATTTTTACTAAGGACCGCCTTCCGTCCGGAAGGTTTCGGGGATTTTCTGGAGAAACTCGCTCCACAATCATGTCAGGTTTATCTTCAAACCCTCGAGGGTTCGACCCAAACCCAGGGCGATCCCGAATTGGATGAATTGGAGCGCAGGTTGGGCCTGGCCCTGGCCCAGAAAGTGTTGTCCGAGGCCGTTTTGATTACCGATCCGGTCATCGATGATTATATCAATAAAGTCGGTATGGCCGTGGCCCTGCATTCCAGCCGCTATGATCTTTCCTGGCGTTTCGTGGTTTTCAAGGCCGAAAAAGCGGATGCATTTGCAGTACCGGGAGGGTTCGTTTTTATATCATCGGGTTTGCTTGAAAAACTTTCCGACGAGGCTGAATTGGCCGGGGTGCTCGGCCATGAAGTGGCTCATGTTGCCCTGGGACACGGCTCGGCCGAGTTGCGCAGCGCGATCGGTCGCATGCATGCCGCTTCCAAATCCAGCAAGGCCGATTTCGATAAAATAGTCGCCGAGTCTTACCGCATGATCCGGGCCCCGCGTTCGAGGCAATCCGAACTCGAGGCTGATGCCCTGGGCCAGGTTCTGGCAACTTGCGCCGGCTACGACTCCAAGGCGCTCGAGCGGGTATTCGAAAGATTAGGTAAATTCGAGCCAAGCGGCCCCGATCATCCGACCCTGCAAACCAGAATTACTGAGCTTACCAAAATCCGTAAGGCCGCCAAGCTACCCGGCGGGGCGACTTTGAAATCCCGCTTCGAAAAGAAACTAGCTGCGTCCAAATAGTGTTCAGTTGTCCTCGCAAAGTCGTCAAGCTTGTCAAGGTCGGTTGGCTGAGGCATGCTTAACTGCATGGCCGCGCCGGCGAGAGACAAGACAGGGGTCAGGTCATGACCATTGACACTTACTGTTCGCTTGGTGTAAATTGTCTTCATGCCACGTCAGAAAAGAGAAGATCACAAAGGGGCTTGGCACCATGTAATGAATCGTGGTGCTCGGAGGAATCGGATATTCTTTTCGGATGAAGACTGTATTAAGTTTCTGGAGATTGTTGGGGAAGCAGTTTTTCGATATCGGTTGGAACTCCACGCATATTCGCTGATGCCGAATCATTATCATCTTCTTGCCAGGAGTCTGGAGGGGAACCTTTCGCGTT
>JAFDKH010000306.1 GCA_019307065.1 Deltaproteobacteria bacterium | reverse complement strand
GTTTAGCAAAACTGCTTCAAATGTCAAATGTCAAGACCCGACCCCAGTTTGTTAGGCTTTTTCCTTACCTACAATCAGAATCAAATCGTAGAAGCCACCCCACTCCCATTTTTTGGGAGTAATTTTACCGATAGTTTTTTCCAACTCCTCGGCCAGCATCGCGGCTTCACTCTTGAAACCATCTTTGAACCAGATCTCGGTTACTTTGCGCGCTTTTTTACTCTTGCCTTCATTGAAGAAGACGAAGCCTTCAAGCCCTTCCATACCCATGTCCACGAGGTCCGGCAGCGCCTTGAGAACACTTTTGTAAAGCTTTCGATCAGAATTTCCAGCCAGGACCTTTACGGTGCTGCCGCCAAACTCGTCGCAACGCTCCTTACCGCAGGCCTCGGCCCTTCTGCGCGGCTTGCCTTTATAGGCCTGGTTGTTGTCGAGCCAGACAATAAATTTTTTCGAGGTGTACAGGACCAGCCAGTTAATTTTTATATACTTTTTTGAGCCGACGAAGCCTTTGATGTGTGTCCCCTCTACCCTCCATTCGCCACCGTCAACTTTGTGACTGTCTCCGCCGCAGGTACAAGGCAGTGAGCCGCCACGTCTGAAATCACACCAGCACATCTTGTCGGTAAGAACGCCTCCCCAATCTTGGCAATGGGCCTTGACGCTTTCTTCAGTGGCCTTCTTGAGGGGTGGCAGCAAATCGGCTGCTAGTGAAGTCAACGGGATCAGATAAGTAGCAATTACAATTATGATTCGCACAAAAATTTCCAGTTCCTTTTTTCTAAATGTCAAATGTCAAGACCCGACCCCAGTTTAGCGGATTCGGATGAAAGCGGTCCTGACCCGGTCGTTGCCGTCGTGCTGATGTTTCTGATCAACCGGCAAGCGCTTGGGCCCTTTCCATAGACCCATCCAGAGGGTGAAGTTCTTGTAGGGGTAGTTGGAGGGGACCACCATTTCGTAGTCGTCCTGGACGATGTCGCCGACCTTCCATTCACTGGTCGGATAGAGCCCGCCCATCGGGGGGTGATCGCCGAAGACACGATGCGACCCGCCCTGGGGACCGTCGCCGTGAATGAATACCAGCCAGTCGTCACCGACTGGTTCAAGACACTTGAAGAAATATGAAATCGTAAAAGATTCGCCCGGGCTGACTTCGGGCGGGTTCAGGCGCCAGCCGAGCAGCTGAATTTTCCCGCCGAAACCGACTTTTTGTCGATGAGCGTCTGCCGGCAGTTCGCTCAGGACGCTTTCGCGGACTCGCTTGACTCCTTCGGGATCGCGTTCGGTTGAAACCAGACAGCTGAAGGGATGACCGTCGAAGACGACGTACAGAGACTTGCCGAGTTTCTTGCGGACCTCGGGTCGCAAGCTGGCCAGCAATGATTTGCAGTCGCGCCCATGGCCGGCGCCGAGGATTAGGAAACTGCGCCCGGGCCTTTTGAGAAACTGGATAGCTTTGTCAAGATTGGGCTGATCTGCTTGAGATAGATCGACCACTTTGTTGTCGAAATAAAACGAGGCACTCCGGCTAAGCCAACCATTGTATTGGGCAATCGGGGCTTTGCCGCCGGTCTCTTCGATAAAGGCCCGATAGATCGATTCTTGGGTAAAGGTACGGGTAACTCGCGGCATTATCCAGGCAGTCAGAAAGACACTCAGGGTTGCGGCGACGACCGCCATAGCGGCGAACGAGCCGGTGCCGATCTTGCGCCTGAAAAACAGCCAGGCCAGGATCAGCAGCCAGGCGCCGCCGATCACGCCGAAGAAAGGATACGGGTTGAGCCGCTGCGGTAGCGGCCAGCCATAGTAATAGTCGAACATGTGGATGAACCACTTGTAGTTATGCAGGATATCCAGCAGCAAGACCGCGGCGACTGGAACCGACAGCAGGATCGCCATGCGAATCTTGGCTCGATCAATCTCGGAGGCCGCCCGGGCCAGAAAGATTCCGATAATTACCGCCAGAAAAGGTATGACCGGGAAGATATAGTGGTGAAACTTGGTTTGAAACAGGCTGAAGGCCGCCCAGGGAACAATTGCGGCCAACAGCACCAGCAGGTTGCGCTGGCCGGTGCCTTCGAGATCTTTGGGCCCCCAGCGTAAAAGACGCACGACCGCAATCGGCAAAAAAGACACCCATGGGAAAGTAGCAAAGGCAATCTGTTTGAAGAAAACGTCGAAAGTGCCTTCCGGTTTTCCGATTGTCCCGGCGGCCCGGTCGAAATGGTGATAGATGACAGCCTCGCGAACGAACGGCCAGCCATGTTTGAAGATCATGAAGAGATGCCAGGGCAGAATAATCAGCAACATGCAGCCAAAGGCCAACCAATGCGCGCGCGGGTTGGCGCCCATTACTACTGCAGCATCTCGTCCGAGTATAAAAATAAGCAAGAGGCCCAGGGCCACCACACACAGCATAGCGGCAAAGGCCGGATCCTTAACGACCAAGAAAAAAGTTGTCGCACAGGCCGCCATAAACAATCCCGACCCGAGCCAGTAATAACCGCCGACGCGCCGGAAAAACCCGACATCCCAGCGAATGACATAAAAAGCGAATAGAATTCCTGCCGGAATAAAGAAAGCCAGCAGCCATTTCGATAAAAAGGCAAAGGCCACCAATATGTAGAAAAAGTACAGGTGGGCCGGCTTGCCCTGTGGCGAGCGCGCAAGGAAATAGTAACCGATCGCCGGGGCACAAAAGGCCATGAAGGGTAGATCGAACATGATCTGATGGCTGAGCAACGCGTACATCGGACAAGTCGCCAGGACCAGGGCGGAATATATACCAGTACGCCGATCATACAGGCGCGAGACCCACCCATAGGTCAGAAGGATCCCCATCAGCGACAATAGAAATATCGGAAATCGGCCGGCAAAATGAAGCCAGGGACTCGAGGCGTCCTCGACCCCGAAGGCGGTGAAGGAAGCGCGCAACAACCATAAGGGTAGAATCGGCTTCGACCACCAACGGTTCTGACCCCGGTACCAGGTGTCCATCCAGCTGCCATGATCGCCCATCTCTATGGCTACCTGAGCGTAGTGCGGTTCCCATGGGTCCCAGAAGGCGTATGAGCCTAGATTAGGCAGGTAAATTGCGCAGACGAATAAGCCCAAAAACAAACAGGCCAGCAAATCACGATTGTTACTCAGTTTTCGTATCCAGGCAGCCAATGGCCAAAAAACCTCCCTCAAAACAGCGGGTTGACTCCGATCGGCATTAGAGCAAATCGTGATAATCGTGTCAACATTTGAGTAAAACCTGGTTTTGAAGAAAAACCAAAATTGGCATCCAGGTCGAGCAGAAAAAAATAGAGCCTGAAATGTCGCGGGGGGGGAACGAGCATTTCAGGCTCAAGCCCCTAATGGAGCCACTAGAATGTGTATTTCAACCAGGTTCGGCTGTCAAGCTTTACTAAAAAGATACATTTTTAATTAAGTAATTCACCTGCTATTATTACAGTATTGTCATATCCAGCCTGAAGAATTTTTGTTGACCAAGATACCCATTCGTTTGAAACTGTAGTCAGAATAGAAATCGGAGGTAGTATGAGAAGATTAGGAAAAACGGTGACGTTGCTTACGCTTCTGGCTTTGACGTTTCTTTGCATAAACGGCTGCTCCTGGGAATCCGGCGGCGGGAATGATGCCGGAAATTACGACGGCGACAACGGCGAATATCCTCCCCCCCCCTACGGTGTCAACTATAACGAAACCGCCCAGAACTTCCGAGTCGAGCAAACCTTGTGTGTTGAGGGCGGAGCGCGGGGTGCCGCGATTTACGCCTCTGATTTTCTCGATGCCAAGGCAACCCTGGTTTCGGTTCACGCCGGCTGGTGCGGGCCGTGCAAAGCGCAGGCCGCCACTATGGAAGATAACTTCTATCAAGTTTACAAAGACCAGGGGCTTAAGATCTTGCTGATTCTTTTTGAAGATGACGAGGGTAGTTCCGACCATCAAGCTCTACTGGACTACACCTGCACCTACCGCGAACGTTACGGGATGACTTTTACTCTGGCAATCGATCCGGGAGCCGATGTCATGGGGCAGTTTTTCCGGCCGACCGAAGCCGGTACCCCGCTGAACATGTTGCTGGATGACGAAATGGTCATTCGTTACAAGGTCGAAGGAACGATTCCCAACGTACTCGAAGGAAACATTGAGGCATTGCTCTCAGAGTAGCTCCCGGTCTCGACTATGCGAAAACTCAGTCTTTCAATTATTCTTTATATATCGATCTGCCTGGCTGGCTGTGCCGGCAGCCAGAAAAAAAACGACAAACTTGCCGGTGATTCCAAGAAAGTAGTCGGAGATTTCTCGCTACCCGATTTGAAGGGTCACAAGGTTCGGCTGAGTGACTTCAAAGACAAGGTCATCTTCATCTCCTTTTGGGCAACCTGGTGCGAGCCTTGCCGGTCCGAATTGCCCCAGCTTGAAAAAATCTGGAAGCGTCATCAAGACAAGGGTTTCGAATTGATTTCAATAGCGGTAGACCCGCCCGATCTAGAAGGCGCCGTTCGTCAGATGGTGCGGCGTTATCGTTACAAGTTTCCGGTCTTGCTCGATCACGAAACCGAAGTGTCTAATCGCTTCAATCCGACAATGGATTTGCCCTTCGGTCTACTAATCGACCAGGATGGTAGAATCGTAGCTACCCACGCGGGCTACCGGATCGGTGACGAAGAAACCATCGAGAAAGAAATCATCGAGCTGCTAGCCGATTGAGCCCCCATGCACTTACTCAAGCGCCTTAGTTTAGTAGCCGGACTGGTTGTGTTGTCCCAGCCGGTCCAAGCTTTCGACTTCACTTTCCCCTGGACTGAA
>JAFDKH010000471.1 GCA_019307065.1 Deltaproteobacteria bacterium | reverse complement strand
CCATTTTTCGTACTCGCCAACAACGGTCTTTTTACTCTGGTCACCAAAGACGACGGTGATCTCGGTACCAGGAATACCGTGCCCCCAAACGGGAACCGGGAGATCACGTTGGATGACAGCGTGATCACGAAAGAGCGACGAAGGTAGCAAATAGGTTTTTTTACCCCATCTTCTTTCGGCATCGGCCTTTGCGGCTGCGACAATGGCGGGATCATCTTCGTTGAAAAGTTGTTTGCCATCGAAATAGGCAAATGGGATTGCCGGCAAACCGGCACGGTTGTAGAGGTTTGCACCCATTGGGGTGGCGCTGTAGGCGTACTGGACACCGACGGGGTTAGGAACGGCCTTTGAGGTTACGACGACCTCGTTGCCTTCAATGACAGCGTCGGCTGCGTACCATCGGCGGTCCTTACCGGCAAGGCGGAAATGTTTGAGCTTTTCGCCCGGGGTCTCTTTTGCCGGTTCGACATAGGTGGAGAGGTCAGTTTGCATGCCTTTGCTTGCGACCATCAGACCGCCGCCGGGTCCGCGTTGCTCAAACTGAACGCGAACCTTATTGCCCTTGACAGTGTATGACTTGAAAATGGGTCCGGAGTAGGCGATGTCTTTGCCGTACTGATGGGCCAGTGCCCAGCGGGCAAGACGTTTGCCGGGGTCGAGTTTGTTGAAATAGTGAATTCCAGTTGGGCGAGCAGAATTAAGTTCGTACTGGGGTACCATACCGACGTTCTTAGCGTTCATAAAGAACAAGGTCTGGGCCTCGCGAAGATCGGCAAAGCCGACATTGTTGGGATCGGGTTGGCCATAACATTGCTGCTGGGTGAAGTAGAAGGGAAGATTGGGGCGGCCCCAGTTTTTACGCCAGCCGTTTATCAATGCTTCCATCTTTGCGGCATATATTTTGCCGTCACTGCCGTTGCTGGTACCCTGGCACCAGATGGCACCGCGAATAGCGTATGGAACAAGCGGTGCGATCTTAAAGTTGTACATGCGTGAGGCTCCCTTCCACTGGTCGGCGATACCGGGCAGGGATGGTGTGTTTAATGCAGTGCCGCCATCGTTGATGATCTTTTCGCTTTCTTTCTGCCAGTTCTTCAGATCATCGAAGTACTTTTTATAGGCTTTTTTGCTGTCTTTGGTGGTTGGATCGCTTTGCCTGATCTTAGCGGCAATATCCTGGAGCTTGGGGTGGGATGCATAGCCTTCGTAGGGCGTCCAGGTCTCGACCGGGGTTGCGCCGTGTGTGCTGCGGAGAAGACCGATGGGAACCTTCAATTCCTCGTAGAGCTGGTATGCGAAGGCGAGAGAGAGGGCGGAAAACGATCCAGCGCTCTTGCCGCCCTCAGCAGTGACGCGGTCGCGGAGGAACAAGGACGAACCCATATCCGCATTGAATTCGCGAACCGGGATATCTTCCTTGGATCTCGCCATTTTACCGGCCAGGTCTCGACACTTGCTCTTGCCGGCGATCCAGTCCATATTGGATTGACCGGAGGAAAACCAGACCTCACCGACGAGCACGCCTTTGCGGGTGATGGATTCACCCTTTGCAGTGCTGACGGTAAGCTCACGCTCATCAAAGGATGCCTTCAGCGAATCCAGCTTGACCTTCCACTCGCCCCTCGCGTCAGCCTTGGCCGTCTTCTTCTGCCCGGCAAAGATCACCGACACGGTAGAACCGGATTTGGCCCAGCCCCATACCGGCACCGGCATATTACGCTGCAGTACAGCATTGTCTAAAAACGGAGGTGCCAACTCCAGCGTCTGCGCCTGATCTTCAGTCCCGCCCACAACATCTGCGCCTGTTGAGGTTGAGCAGCAAGTCAGTACGGTAGCTATAAGGGTATAAAGTGCCAATACGATTTGAACCTTACCATTCGATTTATGCTCATTCATGCTCATTTGTGGTTCTCCTTTTTCATTAATTCCACCATTGCGTTGGCAAAGGCGTCGCCTGCTTCGACGAAGAACTCGGCTTTTTCATTTTAGTACGCTTGTCCGTATCGTGTTTTTCATTGTTTTTGCTTTCATCTTTATAATGTTCATGTGCTCAATATTTCTGACAATTCCCATATGACATTATATACCTCAGCCCAGCTATACTTCTAGGCTTCTTTTCCAATAGACGGTCAATCTTATCTCGAAAAAAACAAGCCTTCCAACTTCATTTTGATATTATTTCAGCCACAATAATAACAAAAACATTTAAGTTATCTGTAAATATTTCTACCCCCCGCTATCACTTCATTGCCGGGTCTTTGCGGTCCAGAATTAATTCCATAAATCTTGATTTAATCGTTAGCTGTTTCGCTTCTTGAGATGTAAGCTTGAGGGTACACATCTGATCAGTAACGTACTTGAAGAGTTTCCCTATGCCCGCATCGTCAGGATTTTCAAAAACATCATCGGGATAATCATACCACCAGTAACCAAACAAGGTTTTCTTTGTGCCATCGAGAGTGAAGACGCTGCCGGTGGGATCGAAGATGAAGGTGCGGTCTCCTTGGATCCAGTCTCCAACGATTTGTTTGTCCTTGGGCCCGCCGAATTTTTTTGGTCCATCACCTTGCTCTGTGACCAGACGCGGATCGGTGATTTTTGGTAATGGGCCTTTAGTGAAATCACTTTGGAGAGTAATG
>JAFDKH010000305.1 GCA_019307065.1 Deltaproteobacteria bacterium | reverse complement strand
CGATCGGCGTCTTTTTGCAGGATTCGTGTAAGGTACTCAAGACCCTGACCATCAAACCGGGTATTCGCTTCGACTACGTTATGATTAACACCGACATGGTCGACAAGATCATCGAGCTCAAGACCACCAGCCCGAGAATCAACATAGCTTGGGATGCGACCGGCGACGGCAATACCGTCGTGCGGGCCGGCTACAACCGTTACGTCGACCCGGCCTGGTTCAACGTGGCCTCTTTCCTGGGAGTTAGAACCTTCCCGCAGGAGACGATGGAGTACAATCCGGCTACCGGGCAGTATGATATTGTGGTTAGTCGTGACGATCCCGACCAGCAGATTGTTGTCGGCAGCGACGACAACACCGCTCCGCACGCCGATGAGTTTACTATCGAGGTCGAGCGCGAGCTGTTCACTGATTTCTCGCTGGCGATCAACGCTTTGTACCGCGAATACAAATACTCCTACGAAGACGATGAGGTCAACGAGATCTGGAACCAGGACGGCACCGACATCATCGGCTACAAGAGCGGCGACGAACACTACATCTATCGCACCAAGAACCCCCGTGAAGCCTGGCGCCGCTATTGGGGCTTGGAGTTCAAGGTCAGAAAGAACTTCAGTGACAACTGGCAGCTGAACGGCTCGTACACTTATTCCCGTTCGCAGGGCATCGGCGAGGGCTACTGGACCGCGCTAATGGACAACCCCAGGCAAAACGAGTTCATGTGGAGTTGGTCCAGCTTCGACCGGCGCCACCAGGTCAAGATCGACGGCTCGTACCACTTGCCCTACGGGATCGAGTTGGGTGCCAGCATTTACTGGCGGACAGGTATGCCCTACTCGAAGTGGTTCCAGGGTTACATGGGTAGTTGGAATCATCTGAAGACCATGCGTGGCTACGATCCGGATCATCCCGACAACGATTTCTGGAACCGGACCCCGGACGTCATGCTGATCGACTTGAAGGTGGTTTGGGACATGAAGGAACTGACCGGGCAACAGATCGACATCATCGCCAGGATGATGAACGTGATGCACTTGCGTTACAAATCCGATCTGGAAACCAATGCCTATCCTCCCGGAGGCGATCGCGAATATGGCCGTTATTATAGCATGTCTGACGGATTCAGCGCCGAGCTGGGAGTTCGTTATCGGTACTAGGGCCATGTCCTAAGTAGCAACTAAAGGCCGTCCCTTATCGGGGCGGCCTTTTTTGTTTGCCAGATCCAGACAGTTATGCTACGTAAACGCCTTGCCAAAACGGCAAAAGGAGGTCATGCCCAGGTGGTGGAATTGGTATACACGTACGTTTGAGGGGCGTATGGGGAAACCCTTGCGGGTTCGAGTCCCGCCTTGGGCACTACTACCCGTCCTCAACCGAGGACGGGTTTTTATTTTGACAACGGCCACTTAGCTACACAGGCCACAACTTGCCAACTTGTAACGGTTGCGATATCCTAGCCAAATGGTCAACATCTTAATGATTCTCATCGCCAGTCTGCTGCCCTTATCCGGATCGTCCAGATCTGTTACCAGCGATCTGTTGATTGCCCAAACGTCCAAGGTTGCAGCCGACGAAGGTGATGACAAAAAAACTAAAAAAGAAGACAAGGCTAAAAAAGAACCCAAGGAAGTCAAGACAGAAGAAGACCTATGGAGCGAGCCTGCCAAAGACGGCGATAAAAAGGCCAAGAAAGATAAAACCCCTGCCGAAGATGAGGTCGAGGAGATTTCCCCGGACGAAATCGAGGATATCGACGACGAAGGCGATGAGGACGATGAGGGGCACAAGGCTGAAAGTGGCGATGATCTGGGTGGCGCCGATCTCGAGCGCGATACTTGGGGAGACGAGGAGCGCATCGAGAACGCCGAAGCACTTGATAAAGGTTATGACCAAACCAAGCCGGATGCCGGACAGAAAAAACCGGTAGCCGCAAAACGTCTAAGCCCGGATGCCGGTCTGATCGCAAAAGAGAAAGTTGACGCAGGAATCGCAGCCAGCCCAGCTGACGGCAAAACCGCAGATGAATTCGAAATACCCCATAATCTGGAACAGATCCTGATGCCGTCGGGTACCGTGGCTGATTTGTCGGCTCTGTGGGAACAGCGCAGAATTCATTTGGCTCAGAGGGATTTCGACCTGGCCGCAGACGATCTCAAGAAATTTGTCGGGTTGAAACAGGAACTATCTATTCGCAATATGTTCAGTCATGCAAATGTTCTCATTCGCGAAGCGAATGTGGCCCGTCAAGCAGAAGATATGAACCAGGCGCTTGGCCTGATTGATACCGCGGTTGTAGTAGCTCCTGATCTGCCTTCTGTATATTTGAAACAAGCCGCCTTGTTTTTTTCAGACAGCCCCTTCAAAGTTGGTCGCATTTTCGGTGCTTTGACTCAGGCATCCAGTGCCATGTTTCGTGAGCCGTTTTCGGCCAACCGCTTTTTCGTAAATTTGGTTGCCGGCCTTTCACTGGGGCTGGGTCTGACGGCCGCGATATTCATATTGGTGCAGTTTCTTCTATACCTGCGGCTCTTTTTTCACGATTTTCATCACTTATTTCCGCAGGGCGTAGCGAAACTACAAACCGGCTTACTGGCAATCCTGGTAATTCTGATTCCAGTCATCTTTCGGACCGGCCTGGTAACGATTCTCTTGGCCTGGGCCTTGATCGCCTGGATATATCAGCAGCGCTGGGAACGGCTGGTTACTTTCCTGGCGGTGGTTCTCCTGGCGGTTGCGCCGTATGTTTTGAATTGGCTGGTATCTGCAATGGCATTGCCCGAGTCTATAGCCGGAGACTTACTGGCGGTCGATCGATATAACGCTCCACCCAAAAGTATCTCACGCTTGAAATCGCTGCTCGAAGAAGAATCCGACAGTCAAGTGATCCTGGCCACACTAGGTTCGTATTACAAACGTTCCGGGGAACTGGATCTAGCTGAACAATATTTTAATCGGTCGATCAAGGCCGGCCCCAGGTCGGAGGTGCTGCACAACAATCTGGGGAATGTCATGTTTCTGAAAAATGATATCAACAAGGCAGTCGAGCACTATGACCAGGCCACGAAGATTCGGCCCGACTTGGCAATTCCTTATCACAACTTGAGCAGGGCGTATTCGCGCAAACTGGATTTGGACAAGGCCAAGGAGCATCGCGAGCAAGCCTACCGCCTGGATACAGAGCATATTCGCCAGCTGATCAAACGAGCCAAATCAGGTCTTGCCCGGGATGTAGTCGTCGATCTAGAAATTCCAAAGGCCTGGTTGTTGAAGGCCGATACAAAGAAAAACGGGCACAAACAGACTGCAACTGTCTCCTACATGTGGTCCAGTTGGGGAGGGGTTGGTTCTCCAGACACGTTCCCATATGTCGGAGCAGGGATTGCGGGGTTTTTCGGTTTGATGTGGTTTTTGCGCCGAAAAATGTTCTTGTCGGCGGCCTGCGTACGCTGCGGGCGACCGGCCTGTCGCCGATGTAACACTGAGTTGCCGGATGAGTCTGTTTGTGGCCAGTGCTACCACGCCTTCAAGCACAAGGAACAAGTCGACGCCAAGTCGAGGATTTCCAAGGAGATCCAGATTCGTCATTTCAAGCTGCGCAAAGAGAGATTGGCTCGATTCATAACATTTATACTGCCGGGCGTTGGCCAATTGATTAAAGAGCGCCCCCTGCGCGGGGCACTGTTCCTGTCGGTTTTCTGTTGCGTGCTGGTTCAGATGCTGCTCAGAGACGGAATAATGGCCAATACCGTTGCGATAGGAAGCGGGCTCGACTGGCTTAAGCTTGTCCCTCTGATGCTTGTATTTTTAGGGTTTTATGTCTGGGCTATTCTGGATGCTTTCAAGAATAATTAGACGAAGCGACCATTAGAACCCGGGAGTAAACGGTATGGCACTAAAAGGAACCCTCAAAGATTTCGGGATCGCAGATATCTTCCAGCTGATCAGTCATCAGTCAAAGACGGGTGTCTTGCATCTGCACTCGAAAGAGCAGGAAGTTCGCATCTCTTTTGTGAATGGTGACGTTGTCAGGGCCGAATCTACCACCCGCAAGCAAAAAGATCTCTTAGGGGCGATGTTCGTAAGGGCTGAAGTTATCTCCGATGCACAGTTGGAACAAGCACTCGAGATCCAGAAGCGTACTCTGAAACGATTGGGCAACATTCTTGTAGAGCGCGGGTTCATTGCTCAAGCGGATTTGAAGGAATTTACTCTGCTTCAGACCACTGAAACCGTTTACAAGCTATTCAACTGGGAAACAGGTACTTACGCTTTTGAAGCCGAGGAGGTCGTTTACGACAAGGACACCGTAGACCCTATTCGGAGTGAAAATGTGCTGATGGAAGGCTTCCGAATGGTCGATGAGTGGCCTATGGTACGGAAGAAAGTCTCTTCCTTCGACACGACCTACAAGAAAGTCAAGGAACTGCCCGGCGGGAGTTCACCGCAGAGTGTTGAGGATGAAATCGACAATGCCCTAGACGATATGTTCGCCGAAGGTGAATCCAGCAGCGAAAAGGGCAAGGGTGTCGGCCGTAACGAGAATAAAGTCTATGGTTTGATCGAACCCGATCGGACTGTCCAGAAGCTTATCGATCTCTCCAGGCTGGGTGAGTTCGAAACCTGCAAGGCTCTACACAGTTTGTTGAGCGATGGTTACATCAAAGGTGAAACGGTTGTAAGAAAAGACGCCCTTGAAGAGAAGCCCGGCAAGCGAGTCCGCAGCATTGCAATCGGAAGAATGTTGGTTCAAGCCGGAATGTACCTGTTCATCATCGGAAGAATGTTGGTTCAAGCCGGAATGTACCTGTTCATCATTGGGTTGTTATTCATCCTCTATCGAACTGTCGATGTGTTTGCCATCATAGAGGATTCCGAGAGCCGTATTTTTCAAAATCCGATTGCTAAGGAACTCGTCGGTAGTTCTCACTTGAGCAAGATTCAAAATGCATTGGAGGTTTATCGTCTTGAAAATGGCCAATATCCGGAGGATCTCGAGGAACTGGTCAAGGCGGGAATGTTGAACAAAACCAGTTTGAGCTTTCCCTGGCATAATCCTCGCGTCTACCAACGGCGTGATCTCGGCTACATTCTGATGCGACCTTTTGAGTGAGCGGCATGTCTTCGATTCCAAAACAAGAAGAGGAAATCGGGTCGTCAATCCGGCTGCAACTGGATGACAACGGGGTGGCTCAAATATTGTTTGGGCCGTCGAACAGCCACCTCAAGTTGATAGAGAAAATCATGGGAGTCTCTATTGCACAGCGCGCAAACGAATTGACGCTGGCTGGCAACCCTGATCAGGTTGTCATTACCCGGCGATT
>JAFDKH010000304.1 GCA_019307065.1 Deltaproteobacteria bacterium | reverse complement strand
TGGTGGATGTTTCGGTTGGGGACGCCTGGCAGAAGTAGCTATATGGCGGCTACTTGCGCAGACCCTAGGCTTCAGAATTGGTTGTTTCGATGGACTCTTCTATAAACTCTTGATGGAGCAACTTGACTGCCTGAGCGACTTGTCCTCCGCCGATCAGGGTGGTGATTCTGAAAGAGGAAGTGTGCACTCCAAAAAGTTCTATATTGTTGGCTTGCAGGGCAGCTAAACAGCGTCTCAGGGTTTTGAAGCTTTCATTGATGCCGGTTCCAATCAGACTTAGCGCGCCGAGATCCGAACTCAATTCAACCTTGGAACCAAAACGATCAGTTAGAAGCGAGCGGCAGTGATCGGCATCCGGAATGAATTCCTTTGAGACGACGATTGCGATTCCATTACCCGATCCGAAACGGTTAATAGTCAGCTGTTTGCCGGGTATTTTCTGCTCGTCCAAAAATTCCAGCAGGCCCGAATCGAGCGAGGTGTCCCGGCCATCGGTAGCGAAAACCCTGACGGATTCATCATGGGCAATGCCGATTACTACACCCGGAAGGCGGGGGGCATTTTTTCTAATAAGGGTGTGCGAACCGGAACCGTCGGCCCGCCTGACATACAATGCGATTGATCTTTCTTTGGCAAACTCGACCGCGGTGGCGTTCAATACTCGAGCCCCACTCTCGGCCAGTTCCTGCATTTCGGAATAGTCAAGGACGCCGATATGTTCGGCAGTCTCGATTATTTTAGGATCACCCGTGTAGACCCCATCGACGTCACCGAAAATCTCACAGGCCTCGGCGTTCAGGGCTGCTGCCAGGGCCACGGCGGTAGTGTCGGACCCGCCCCGGCCCAGGGTGGTAATCTCCCGTTTGAATGACATTCCCTGGAAGCCGGCCACAATTACAATACGACCGCGAGCTAATTCGTCCTGGATGCGGAACGGGCGAATTTCGACTATACGCGCATCACAGTGGCGATCATTAGTAATTATTCCGCACTGGCTGCCGGTAAAGGAGATAGCATCATGACCGAGCTGGTGGATGGCCATCGAAAGTAATGCCATTGAAATGCGTTCGCCGACCGAAACCAACATATCCTGTTCGCGTCTGGGGGGGTCAGGATGTACTCGGTGTGCCAACGAAAGTAGATCGTCGGTTGTTTTGCCCATGGCGCTTACCACCACTACAACCTCATAGCCGCGCTCCTTGGCCTGGACTACCCGTTCAGCCACCGTGGCGATCTTGGCCTCATCGGCAACCGAACTGCCACCGTATTTCTGGACTAGAATTGGCACTCTATGCCTTTCTTCTGGCCTGTTGTGGTTTCTTTACCATGGGTGCTATTTGTCCTGGTCATTGGTATATTCCCTGGCCTCAATCTTGTGTTTTTTCATCAATTGCCAGAAGTTCTTACGGTCCATAGCAGCTGCCCTGGCGGCCTGGGTGATATTGCCCTGATGTAAAGAAAGTAGTTTGGTTATGTAGTTATACTCAAATTCTGTAATGACCTTCTTTTTCTCTTGCTTGAAACTGTCCAACTCTCCAGGCGAGTCGATATCCTCCGGCCGAACAACATTACTGGTAGCCATGACCACGGTTTGCTGGATCTTGTTTTCCAGTTCGCGAACATTGCCCGGCCAATGATAACCGACAAGTTTCTGAAGCGCCAAACCGGATATCTCAGTGACTTTTTTATCGAACTCCTTGGCGAATTTTCGCAAGAAATGGTTGGCTAGAAGTGGAATATCCTCTTTTCGATCGCGTAGTGGCGGAATCTTGATCGGCACGATGTTGAGCCGGTAATAGAGATCTTCTCTGAAATCCCCGTTGGCGGTAGCGGTCTGTAAATCTCGATTGGTAGCTGAGATGATTCTGACGTTAGCCTGGACGGTCTTGGTGCTACCTAAGGGCTTGATTTCCTTTTCTTGTAAAAATCTCAGCAGTTTGACTTGAACTTTGAGGCTCAGTTCTCCGACCTCGTCGAGAAAAAGGGTGCCGCTATTGGCTTCAACAACCAGGCCGGGATTGTCGGCCGTGGCGTCGGTGAAAGCGCCTTTTTTATAGCCGAATAGTTCACTTTCCAGGAGGTTTTCCGGTAAGGCCCCGCAATTGACAGGTACGAAAGGTTGCCTGGCCCGACGCGAAGAGTCGTGGATGCTGCGGGCTACCAGTTCTTTGCCGGTGCCGCTTTCTCCGTAAATCACAACCGAAGCATCGGTTTGGGCAATCGAGTTGATTTTCTCCATTAGAATTCGCATGGCCATCGAATTGCCGACGACATGCTTTGATTTCGAGGCTCGTTCCAGGGATGACTTGAGCTGAGAGATTTCTTCGGACATAATGAAGCTCTCGAGAGCTCGGTTCACCCGGTGACAAAATGCCTCGCGGGTCAGGGGCTTGGTAATATAGTCGTAGGCACCGGATTTCAGGAAATGGACCGCGTTCTCGATGGTCCCGTAAGAAGTCATGATGATGACGGGGATCTCCGGATTCAGGGTGCGGATCGCGTCGAGCACATCTTCACCGCCCATTTCCGGCATGCGGATATCGGTAACCACGAGATTGATCCCGCCTTTGTGCATCAGCTCAACGGCTTCTTTACCGTTTTTGGCAAAGGTAAGATCGTACGGCTCATCTTTACAGAACACGTCAATCATGTAACGCGTGTTTGGATCGTCATCGACGACAAGAACTCTCAAGCCATCCTCCCAGGCTCATTTACCACGCTCTAACGGTCTGTAAAAAAAAGGTTTTACCGCTACATCCCTGTTTGGCGTGGTATTAGTACCACGATTACTGAGTGGGATGCAAGTTAATTGATCAGGCTCCGCAGGATGTAATGTACTTGTTTCTCTCAAAAAAAACGAAACGAATGGTTTTCTTACCTCACTGGCATAAAAAATGCACACTCATGTGCCTGCAACGAAGGGACGCAACATTGTCGGGCAACAAGCACGTCTCTTGTCTTTGAAAATTGAGTTTCAGTTAGAGGAGGAATCGCTGCGGGCATACATGGTTTCCCCCCCGCCTGTGAGCTTGCACGAGTACTCCTCGATATTGGGAGATGCACCCAATTGGGATGTGGGTTTCCCCCCCGCCTGCACCCAGGTTTGTATCTCCCTTTTTCTATTTAATTCCAGTCTTAGAGACAAACCCGGGGTCAGGTAAAACGGCCCTGTTGCCCAAACCATAGTTGAATCATTACTTCATAGCGCCGAGGCGATATGACGAGGGGATTGGTGTACCAACAACCACATAAGGAGGAATTCGATGAGGTCACTATCAATCTATGCACTCGGTCTGTTGTTTCTGGCCAGCTGCGGTAATTCAGGTACTTCCAATTGTACAGACAACAGCGACTGTGAAGTCGAAGAGTATTGTGGTCCTTTGGATACCTGCGTTCCAAGGCTTGCCGACGGTAGTGCCTGCACTGCCTCCCTTGGCGGGTCCGACTGTCAAAACAATCACTGCCAAAATGGTTTTTGCTGCGCTGCTGGCGACTGCTGTGCCGAGTCTGCCGACTGCACAACCTTTGACGTCGCTTCCAACTGCAGCCAGCCCTCCACCTGTACCGGCACCCGTACCGACTTCACCTGTAGCGCCAACAAGGAATGCGTCGGCACGGAAGTGGACGACGACAGCGGTTGCCAGGGGACGGTCGCAGATGATTGCGCGTTCTTCCTGGACGCCACTTGCTCCGATCAGGTCGACCAATCGACTCCCGTCTGCGATACTTCCTGCGAGACGGCCGGCGCAGCCGATCACGATAAATGCGATAGCGGATATTTTTGCATCGAAGATGGTGCCGACTTCATCTGCCAACCGCCACAAGGCGCAGGAGAGTGCTGCATGGATCAAGCGGCCTGTCCGGGCGTTGGCTGCGCGAATGGTCTTAGCTGTGGCGATGAACAAACACCCGCGGTCTCGGTGTGTTGCGTCACCGGCAATATTTGCTGTACCCAAGACTCCGACTGCCAGGGTGTTGCGGCCGCTTACACCTGCGACCAAATCTTGTACCAATGCAAGACGGATTGTTCCATCGACGCAGAGTGCCAGAGTGGATACTTTTGCAAGGATGGGGAGTGCGCCGAGACGATCGCCGTCGGTGAGGAATGCGATTCCGGCACCGATGTGTGCCAGGCGGGCCTGCACTGTGGTGCTATCGCGGGTGCGGATGTGTCAATCTGCTGTGAGGAAGGCAAGACCTGTTGCCGTCTTGGCCAACACACCGAGTGCGGCTTCTGCGAGCAGTGCGGCGTCAACAACTACTGCGATTACCAGTTGGAGGTAGATTACAAGGACAATTGTGACGACTTCGACTGTGCCCTGCTGATCAAGGGCTGGAGCGAGGGCGTATGCGAACGGTATACGACAACGGGAGCGACCACCGCCGGTAAATGCAATGGCGCCGGCGCATGCTACACCCTGTCGGAATCCTGCTCGGGGGCTGCCGAAGCTGCCGCATGCCTGAGCGTTGGCTGCAGACAGGAGACCATGTGCGTTGCGGGCACCGTTGTTGCTGACAACGACACAGTCGCCGAGGTCTGTTACGAATCCGGTAATCACTGCCCCGGCGGGGACACCTGTCACGCGGGCGGGATCTGCGGTATCGACAATGGTACGCCTTGTGGCGGCACCGGCGAGTGGTTTTCGTGGTACCCGGATGCGACAGAGGACACCCTGACCTGGTACTATTGGGTCGACTCCTACGTCGATTGGTACCACCCGACTCAGATGTTGGCTTTCACCACCAATGTGAACAGTTGCAGCCCTACCAACGGCATACCCAACAATGGCTCGCTACAGTGCGACCAGGCCTGGGTCGAGATGTTGGCCGGCAAGAGCTGCCCCGAC
>JAFDKH010000120.1 GCA_019307065.1 Deltaproteobacteria bacterium | reverse complement strand
CCGCATACAACTCCGGCTGCTTCGACCCGCACGCGGAAATTGACTACCGCTACGGCATCACTTGTTCCGGAACCGTCGTCAATCCAGAGGACGCCGTCGGGTGTCCCCGCCCGAGCACTTTTTACGCGCAGGCCTTCGACCAAGGGGCTGAGACCGCCGGGTTGGTCGGCTAGCGGGCTGCCGTTGAGAACGGTTGAGCCCGGCAGGTAGCTTGCCCGGGCCGGAATACTATCTCTGACGATTGTGCCGTTGGCGGTTTGACTGCCGTTGTTGACCACCAAAATCGTGTACTCGAGAATATCCCCGGGCTCGACCAGGCCGCCATCCAAGTCGATTACTTCTTTGCGTGAACTAACAAAGAGCGGGGCCGCAACCACCCTGACTTGAGTGGGATCGTCCGGTGTGGCTGTGGCTGGATCGTCGGAAGGGACCGGGCCGGGTTGCTGATCGCAAGCGAAGACGGCCTGGTTGGAGATAATTGTGCCGTCAGCAACATCTTGTTTTACGCGGGCGGTGAAGCTCAGACTAACGTCGCCGTTGGGCGACAGGCCAATCAGCGCCAAAGCCTGGGTGGTAGTCGAATCCCAATAGACACTTGTACCGGTGAATATGCCGCCCGCGGACGGCTGAATTTCTTCAAGATGAGTGATGTCTATTTCGTCGTTGACCACCACGTTGGAGGCCCAGGTGTTTCCGGAGTTCTTGACAGTAATCGTGTACTCGAGAGTATCACCTGGCTTTACAACTCCCTCAGCCAGGTTAACAACTCTTTTGGTCCCCTCAACCAGGGAAGGTGCTGCTTCAACTGCGAAAACTGTCGGGTCGTCCTCGGTCGAAGTTGCCGGATCATCGGAGAGAACCGGATCGGCGAGTTCGGCGGCGATTACCTGGGCCTGGTTGGCAACCAGGGTGCCGCCGGCCGTCATGGCGGGAATGCTGGCCAGGAAAGAGACTTCGGTCTGGGTACCTCTCGTCAGGGTACCGATGTTCCAGACTATCGAGTCTCCGGCCAAGACCCCGCCGGCCTGGGGAACGAAGTCGGTCAGGCCGGTGCTGCTGAGTTGATCTGTGATTCTGAGCTCTGTTGCGTCAACCGAGCCGGTATTTGGGACGGTAACCGTTGAGATCTTCGACCACTTTGGTTGTTGTACTAAGCACCGGAGTACTAACCGTGATCTGAACCTGATTTGTATACTGAAGTTGATCGAACTCGAGACAATCGATCTCGGCCCGATTGGAAATGATAGTTCCGTCCAAAGCGCTGTCGACAACGGTAGCTTCGAAGATTAGTTGGATCTCGTCACCGGGGTCCATTCGGGCAAGCGAAGGTACAGCCGTGCTGTCCCAAATGATCCGGTCGTTCTCCAGCCGGCCGGACTGGCCGGGTAGAATGTTAGTCAGGTTTTCATCTATTGGATCGCTGACCACGACGTTGCTGGCGAAGGTATTGCCGGTATTTCTAATTGTTATGTCGAAGACCAACACCTCGCCGGGCAAAAGCTGCGCCCCATTGACATCGGCGACTGTCTTGGTGCTCTGCCCGAACTCGGGACTGGCAATGACGATCAGCCGGGTGGGATCGTCATCAAGTGCAGTACTCGGGTCATCCGAGAGCTGCGGAATCGTGATTATGTCTGAAGTCGCTTGAGCCTGGTTGTCGATAATCGTACCACCCGAGGTGAGCGGTTTGATTCTGGCGCTGAAGCGTAAATTGACCACGTCTTGGGGCTTGACCTCCAGCAGGGCCGGAGTGCCGGCTGAATCCCACTGGATCGTGCCCGAACTCAATAGACCGCCATCGAGCGGGGTTATGTCGACCAGGTTGGTTTCGTCGACCGGGTCACTGATAACGACATTGCGGGCAGTCATTGTCCCGATATTGTTGACCGCTATGGTGTAGGTCAGCAGATCGCCTGGAACCGGGTCGCCTCCGTTTTGATCGAGGACCGACTTTGTCAGGTCGGCCAGATCGGGCGCCGATCGAATTTCGAAAATGGTCGGATCATCGTCAGCCGGCGTAGATGGGTCGTCGGACAAGCCGGCGGCGATCCCGGCAATGCTGAAGCTGGCCTGGTTGGAAACCAGTGTATGATCGTCTAATGGAATCTTGATCTCAGCCGTGAAACTCAACTCGACATCACCAGCCGGACTGAGTCCGATGGCTAGAAGGGCGGGTGTGCTGGATTGATCCCATTGAATGGTCGAGCCTACGAAGACACCGCCTTGATCAGGTATAATGTTTTCGAGCCAGTCAGGATTGATCACATCGCTCAGGCTGACATTTAGAGCTTGTGCGTCTCCGGTGTTTATCAGTCTAATACGATATCGAACCGTATCGCCGGGGACGTAGTCACCGCCATTTAGATCTTCGACTGTTTTTGTGCTTTGCGACAAGTTGGGAGCACTCAGAACCAGCAGCACGACCGGGTCGTCTAGATCAATAGTCCGAAGATCGTCGGTGGGTATTTCAGACGCAATGTCCGTAGCCGATATGAAACCCTGGTTCGTAATTTCGGTACCGTTATCCAGTGGAACCAAGAGAGTAGCCGTGAAAGTCAGGGTAACTTGCTGACCAGGATCTATCTGCCCGAGTTGGCCCGGGTTGGTCAGATAGTTCCAGACTATTTCATCACCGATCAACCGACCGCCCTCACCGATTAAGTCGATCGCCATTTGTGTCAGGTCGACCGGGTCTCTGACGATGACGTTGCGGGCCGAGTCATTACCTTCGTTTAGCAAGGTAAGGCTGTAACTAATTGTCTGGCCCGGAATTACTTGGGCGCGCGGGGGGAGTTCGATGCCGGAATCGTCAAAGACGATTTTTGAAGATGATGTCAGGTTGGAGCCTGAGACAACGGTAACCCGGGTTGGATCGTCTACCAGAGCGGTACGCGGATCGTCAGTCGGAACCCATTCCGGATCGCCCTGGCGCTGGAGGAAGGCCTGGTTTTCGATGATCGTGCCGTTTTGGGTCGGGACAACAACCTGAGCTGTGAAGCTCAGGCTAACCGGCGGATCGAGCGGCGATAGACTGGACAACTCTGCGGTGGTCGTCGAGTTCCAGGTAATCTCGGTCCCGTCGAAGACCCCGTTCTGGCCGGGTACTATATTCTCGAGGTTTGCATCGATTGTGTCTCGGACAATGATGTCGGTCCCGATTTCTGTTCCGGCATTGACTACCAAAATTGTGTAGCGCAAGGTATCGCCCGGCTCGACAACAGTTGGATCGCCGGTGAGATCTTCGACGTTCTTGGTAGAAGTCGTCAGGTCAGGCGCAGATTCGACTACGATTATGGTCGGATCGCCGAGGACCAGTGGTGTCGCCGGATCATCGGTGCCGGTTGGACCGGGTACTTCTTGGCTTGTGATCTGGCCTTGGTTTACAATCTGGGTACCGTTGGCCAGGGGCAAGACGATATCGGCTTCGAAGGTCAGGGTTACCACTCCGTCAGGTAAAATAGTTGCAAGCGCGGGTGTACTGACTGAACTCCAGGTAATCAAGCCGGCGGCTTCAGACCCGTTTTGGCCGATAGTCAGATTTATGAGGTTGGCCGGTAGTTGATCGGTTACGGTCAGGTTGTTGACGACTTCAGTCCCGCTGTTTCTGACATCGATCTGATAGCGGACCCGATCACCCGGGTTGAAATGTCCGTCACCATCGATATCCATGGCGATCTTTGTACTTTCGGAAAGAACCGGATAGGAACGTACCGTTAGGCAAGTCGGATCAAGCAACCCGCCGACTCCCGGGTCGTCGGTGACTACCGGACCGATGAAACCCGACCCGCTAATCGAGCCCTGATTGCAGACCAGGGTCTGATCGGCCAGGGGAACCACCAGGTCGGCCGTAAATGACAAGACTACAGGAGTGCTCGGCATTAGCCGGACAAGTTCGGGAGTTGTGGCCGAGCTCCAGGTGATGGTATTGCCGACAACCTGGCCGCCCTGGCCGGCAACCGGGTTTTCAAGGTCGCCCGGCAGAATATCCGTAACGATCAAGTCGTCGGCCGGGGCGTTGCCGCTGTTGTTGACCGTGATTATGTAGACCAAAGTGTCGCCCGGCATGGCGTCGCCGCCATTCTGATCGGAAACAGTTTTAGTTGCAGTGACCTCAGCCTGACTATGGACGACGATATCGGTCGAGTCATTGTCCGGGGCAGTGGCGGGGTCGTCCGAAGGTTCCGCTGACCCAAGTTGATCAGCTGAGGCGAAAGCCTGGTTGGAGATAAGCGTACCATCTTCGAGTGGAATGACAATTGTGGCAGATATTGTCAGGGTGACATCACCGGCCGGCGACAGACCCATGTTGCCAAGGTTCCAGGTGATTGTGTTGCCGGCCAGCACTCCACCCTGCCCGACCACGATGTTTTCGAGATTGCTGTCGAGATCGTCTGTGACGACTACGTTGGTTGCCACGGCGTTGCCGGTGTTACGGACAACAATTGTATAGTCGACACGATCGCCCGGACTAACCTGGCTGTCTCCGTCGAGATCCTGGGTAACGACTGACTTTGTTGTAACCGACAAATCGGGGGCCGAAATCACGGTGAAGCTCACCAAATTGGTCAGCACCGGCGGGTTGACCACTTCGTTGGCGTCCAGGGCGGCCCGGTTGGTGATCATCGTTCCGTTGGCTAAAGGTGCGTTGATATTGGTGACAAAAGACAGGTTTACTTCCTGACCGGGAAGGATGCTTGCGATTGTCCAGGTGATTTCACCGCCGGCGTATATACCGCCCTGTCCGGGAATCACATTTATCAGGTTCGGGTTGATCTGATCGCTGATAAGGACATTGGTTGCCGTGCGATTGCCGTCATTAATAAAACGCAGGTTGAAGGTCAGTAAATCGCCGGGCTCGAAATCACCGCCATTCATGTCCTGAACGGTCTTTTCGGCCACATTGAATTGGGCCCGGTTAAAAACGGTCAGGGTCGGGGCCGTGACTGTCCGGTTTTCTTCGGGCCGTTCTTCGACTTCGACCAGGGCCGAGTTGGTGACCTGCAAGCCGTCGACCGCTGCTGCATCTACATCGACCTCGAAGACCAGGTTGACCTGCCCTCCGTTGGGTGGAACCGTGAAGCCTGCGGCGGTCACCTGTCCGGTGCCGTTGGCGCCAGCCGGCGGCGGCACACATGCCGAGCTCGGTGGTCCGGACACGATTGCGCAATTTGTCACTCCGGCCGGGAGATCATCGGTGATGGTTATCGTGCCGGGACGATTGCCGATGTTGTGGACTTCGATGGTGTAGCGCAGCTTGTCACCCGGCTCAAGGCGTCCGCCGTTGATATCGAAGCTGGTTTTGCGGGTACCATCGAGGATCGGGCGGTAGGTAAGCACAACGATGACTAAGTTGGTCGGCAGATCGGCCGGCATTGACGGCCCGGCAATCAAACCCTGGGCCGGAAGTTGCAGCCCGTCGATCTCCGTCGAGCCCACCCCGGCGCTGAGCAGTTCGGCTTCTGTAAATATGATCACATCGAATATGATCTCGACCGAGTCTTTTGAGATACCGTAGATCGTAATGTTTCTGACATCGACAGTACCGGTGCCGTTGGCCCCCCCGCTGGAGGTGCTGTTCGAGGAATCCGCCCCGCTGGGCAGCGAGATGAAATTGAGGTCTCTCACATAGGGCGGCAAGTCCATTGTGTAGACGACGTTTTCGGCCCGCTGATCGCCGTTGTTGGTCAGAATCGCCCGATAACGGATTATGTCGCCCGGTTCCCAAAATCCGCCGTTGACATCCTCGGCCTCGAGGACTGGATCGGCGATGTCGGGTGCTTGAACGATCACACAATCTTCAGCGGTTTGAGCGGGTTCGATCTCGTCACAATCGACCGTTGCACTGGAGCATAAAACCGTGCCGTTGGTCTGGTCTTGCCTGACTTTGACTTGCAAACGGATGGTCTTGGTGCTGTCCGGGCCGGCCCAGTTGATGAACCCCAGCGACAGGCCGCTGGGGGTATACAGCGGACTGGTGCCGCCGACATCCGGGACAGGCCCTTCGCCTACGATTTCGGTTGTGTTAGGCACATATTCCAAGCCGGCCGGAAGAGTGTTCCAGATAAAAACGTCGGTGGCCGGCAGGTTGCCGTTATTCTGGATGTGAATCGAGGCCCAGACCGAGTCGCCGGCCCCCAGGGCGTGCTCGTCGAATTGCAGATAGCTGTTTTCGATGAATAGCGGTGAAAAAGTATCCAGGGACACCACCATCCAGCCCAGGAAGAAGCTCTCTCCGCCGCCCTGGGCCTCGGGCGGGCAGCCGGGATCGCTGAATGAAACGCAGCCGTCGCCCGAGCCGACTTCAATATTGGCCGAGGTCTGGCCCGGGACCAGCAGGTTGAAACCTGTTTCACCGATGTCGAACTGGTCGATATCGACCCCGGTTAGCGAGGTCGAACCGTTGAAAACGTTGTTGGGATACATGGCCGCGTCATGCAGCTTGGTGCCGTTGAACTTAAAGTAATCATAGCAGGTCGGACAGGCGGCGCCCTGGGGCGGAACGCCGAGTTGGTCGTCGCCTTCGAGGCCGAAGTAGATCAGTTTGCCGCGGGCCGGATCGCCGACTTCGAAACCGGAGATCGAGAAATAATCCACCCCGGGAGTCGGGTTGTTCATCCCGCAGCCGGGATTATAGGAATCTTCGTCGAGTTGCAGAAAACCGTCATAGATAATAATGTCCCGGCGGGTAAAACCCATTGGTTCGGAATAAACCAAGACCAACGACCAGGCGGCGTATTTGCCCTGGGCGAAGCAAGCCCCGTTGTTGGGATCGGGCGAGTTGTAGTCGCCTTCCATAGCCTCGACGTCGCCTACTACGTACATACCGTTGTAACCGCAGCCCGAAGTATGCCCCTGGATTAAGGCGGTGACATCCGCCCGGCAGTAATAGAAGCCGCCCATGCTGGGAACTGTCATGCACATGTCAGCCACGACATCGTTGTGGCTGCTGCCATCGGCCAGGGTAACGTCGGCGGTGTCATCTATGCCGATGTCAATCGAGCCGGTCCAAAATAAAAAGGCGCCCTCTAAGGTGCCGTCGCAGGGAAAGCCCGAAACGAAAGCTTCGGACGAATCAAGCAAGAAGTTATTGACCTCTTCGTTGGATGGATCGGTCGGCACCATCAGGGTGTTGCCGGTTGCCAGCGTGTCACCGAAGACCTGGAAGGAGGCGATCTGTGTCGGCTGGTTGCCGGCTACAGTCGCCAGGGCCAGATTGGTTGTGACAAGAGATAAGACCAGGCCCAACCAGGCGATAGTCCTGGGACACGGGTACCCATCCATCCGTTGTCCTGACCTTTTCATGAAATTCCGCGGGCTTTGAAAGCCACAGTTCAGTCGTTGATATTAGGATTCATTGATGTTTTCGTCAACTGAAGCAGACCCGGGCTGTTTAAAATGAGACAACCAGTTGTAAGGAGTACCCGTTGTGGGTAATTACCGGGGCCAGATTCCACTCCCAGGCGGTTTTATCCAAATCACCAATTTCGCCCCGGCGATAGCGCTCCAGATCGTCTATCAGACCGGTCGGCTGAGAGAAGATCATCAATTCACCCAGGGCGATTCCGATAGCTCCATTGATTGCTCCGGAATCCCAGCGGTCGAAGCCCAGCCCGAGGATTAACATCGCCCCTACATTGATCAACACGTTGGCGCCATGCATCAACCAGTGGACCCCGTCGGCTTCGTTCTCGGCATTTTCAATGAAGACTTTTTCGGCATGTTCGAGGAGTTTGCAGCGTTCGGCTGCCCGGCCGACCATGTTTATATGATTTTCCAGCCGAGTCTGGTCGCTCTTAACACTCAAGGGCAAGATCAGTTGACCAGCCAAACCGATAAAAGAAGAGCCCGCCCCGACATATAAATCGGCCTGAGCATCGCCGTCGAAAAACGCTAGCAGGGCCAGTTGCCCGCCGGTTAGCACTCCCCAGGTGATCGTCCAGGCCTCACTCCAGGTTCGGGCTTTGGAGGCGTCGTAGGCCATCCGATCGCGAATAAACTGTATACGCTGCTCTACATCAACTTGTTCGAGGGCCGGCTGGCCCCCGCTAATCGGCGGACACGACTCGGCCACGGCCGATTGACTGCTCAAAACGAGCCAAGCCCCCAGCAGGCAGACTGCGAATCCAAAAAATCTGTTAATTTTGGCGGGCGGGAACATCAAGCTATTCCATACAAACTGTTACTTCTTCATCTTGGCGTAGAAGGTGAGATCGACGTTGGGCACCGGGCGGACTTCTCTGACCCAGTTCTTGTAGCCCTTCAGCTCCAACTCCAACTCGGTCGGACCCTTGGCCAGCATCTTGACCGCCAGCGGAGTCTTCTTCTTGAGCGGATAGCCGTTAACCGTAACCTTGGCACCTTCCGGTTCGGATTCGACATGGACTAGAATCCGACCGCTGCCGCCATCTGCGCCTGGCTCGAGAGTCAGGTTGACTTCGGCCTTGCCGCCGTCTTTCAGCGAGAGCCGTTCAAAAGCCGGCTGCATGCCTTCTTTGGCCAGCATAATGACATGATCCAGTTCTGAAGGGACTTTTTTCAAAGTCGTCGGAGTTTTACGTTTGGTTGAGACACCATCGAGGTAGATTAGCGCCCGCGACGGCTTGGAAGTGACCTTGATTTCACCAACACCTTTACCCTCGGCGAAGGAGATGATCGCGGCCCCAGACATCTTGGCCTTTTGGGCGGCATCTTTACTCAGGACTGCTTCGAATTTAAGCGGTTTGGTAGTGTCGACCAGGGTGAATTTTTTCTCCCAGGCAGGCATATTGGGCAAAGACACGCGCAGGACATGCTCTTTATTCGGTTCGACCCGGCCGATTTCAGTCGGCGTTTGAGTCGGCAGGCGGCTGTCATTGAAATAAACATCGGCCCCGGAGGGAACCGAGCTAATTTGCACCCGTCCTGTCTCGGGGGCTTGGGAGGTCTGTTCGGTATCTTTGAACATCATGATCAGACCGGCTGCCAGGGCCGCCAGGACTAAAAAGACCAAAACTAAAAAGCCTTTGCCCTTCTTGCCGGTCGGCATGAGCTCTTCGGCGTATGGGTTGGGGTCGCCCGGCATGAGCTCGCCGGCTGCCAGGTCGTCTGGTGGCGGCCAGGGTTCTTCGCTGATTTGGGGAGGCACAGAGACCGGTGCGAGCGGATCGACAATGGCGTCCATTTGCGGCACTGACGGGGGTGCTGTTTGAATTGCTTGGGGTTGCCTGGTTTGATTCTGAGGCTCGGGTTCGGTTGATACCCCGGGGGTAATGTGCAGCACGTTCATTCCATCCGGCGCCTTGGGCGGCGGAGCTTTTGAGGGAGTCTCCTTGCGCTTTAACAAAGAAGCTGGATCTGTACGCCGGGGTACCAAAACCGGCTGTTCTTGAGGCATAGGAGCTGGAGTGTAGTCGCTTGAAGGTGTGAATTCGGGACCCAGGTTCATGCCGGGGCTGGACGATCCTGAACCGCTGGTTGATTCGCTGTCGGACGCGGCTGCGTCGAAAAACATATCCAGGAATTCAACAAGGTCGGGGCTCTGCTCTCCGGCTGAAAGCACGGCCCCTTCGAGATTGGACACTTTGGCCTGTTCGAGAGCCTTGGTGCGCGCCTCGAGTTTTTGGGCGAAGAGGTCGGTCATGTAGTTCGATAGCAGAATCGAGTTTGATCGCATGCCGCTATTGAGCAGGTAATCTTCCAGGGCGAGTTGCATCTCGCGCGCAGTTTGAAAACGGTCGTCTGGTTTGTTGGCCAGCGACTTGAGAATGATCTGTTCGAGCTCTTGGTCGATCTCCGGATTGAGCGACCTGGGCGGCTTGACATCGCCGGCCACGATTGACTTGAGCGTATCGATATCGTTTTTGCGCTTGAACAGACGGGTCCAGGTGACCAATTCGTACATGACCACGCCGGTCGAGAAAATATCCGAACGACAGTCTAGATTGAGCCCCTGACACTGCTCGGGGGACATGTAGGCGTGCTTGCCTTTTACTCTGCCTGGGATGGTAGTCGAGATCTGGGTGCGCGCCTTGGCGATTCCGAAATCGACTAGTTTCACGCCGCCTTCGAAAGAAATCAGAACATTATGCGGGCTGACATCGCGGTGTACAATGCCGCCCGGATTGCCGTCCAGATCGAACTGATTGTGGGCGTAATTCAAACCGTCGAGCACACCCGAAAATGTTTTTACTATATGCTCGATCGGAATCCGTTTCTTGATCTTGGCACAGCGTCTAACAATAGATTTGATGTCTTCGCCGTGGATATACTCCATGGCTATGTAAAAAATCTCACCTTCCTGGCCGAGATCGTAAATCTGAACTACATTGGGATGGTTGAATTTAGCTGCTAATCGAGCTTCGTCCAGAAACATTTCGACGAATCGTTCCTGACTTCCAAGATGGGGGAGGATCTTCTTGACCACCAGCATCTTTTCGAAGCCATGAACGCTGGTTTGGCGGGCCAGAAATACTTCAGCCATTCCACCGACCGCCAAACTCCTGAGAAGCTCATATTTCCCAATTTTGCTTAAAGTTGGCACAAGAATCTCCGATGACTATATCCTAACGGATGATATAAGCACTTGCAGCCACTGTCAAAATTTGCTTCAAGCCGGATCGGGCTATTCCTTGACGCGCTCGGCCAATGATACGCCTTTTATTTTTTCTATTTGTCGCAGAACATCGGTTAGCTGATCGAGGCTCGCAACCGAGACCTTCAAGTTGCAGACAGCCATTCCACCGTCTTCGGCGCGGGCACTTATCTGACTGATGTTAATTCCGGTATCTGACAGGACTGAAGTGACATTTGCCAGCAGACCCGGACGATCTTCACAGTGGATACGAACTCCTACAGTATGAACGGTGGAATGAGCGGCGTCCCAATTGATTTCGATATGTCTTTCAGGATCAGTGTCGCGCAGTCGGCGGCAGCCCTCGGCATGAACCGTTACTCCGCGGCCGCGGGTAATTACACCTACTAGATTATCGCCGGGAATCGGGTTGCAGCACTTGCCGAAACGAACCATGACATCATCCATGCCTTCGACCAGGATACCGCTCTTCGACTTGCGTGGCCGCTTAACTACCTGTGAGGCCCGCGACGGCCGGGTCTCATCGATTGCCTCCTGGGCAAGTTTGCGTTGCTCGGGAGTCATAAATTGCTCGAGCACACGACTAGCGCTGATTTTACCGTAGCCCAGCGCAACCAACATTTCGTCTGTGTTTTTGTAGCCCAGTTCTTCGGCCGCTCTTCCTAAATCGCCGGATTTCCATTTTTTAGAGAGGTTGATCTTGTGTCTCTTACACTCCTTTTCGAGAATCTCACGCCCAATTTCCTGGGACCGTTTGCGCTGTTCAGCTCGAATTACCGAGCGGACCTTGTTTTTGGCCCGCGATGTTTTAACAAATGACAGCCAGTCTTTACTGGGTTTCTGCTTAGGGTTTGTTAAAATTTCAATCGTGTCGCCGTTGCGAAGTTTCTGACGCAAGGGTGCAATTTTGCCGTTAATCTTGGCTCCCACACAATGGTGTCCGACTTCTGTGTGCACCGCATAGGCGAAATCCAGGGCGGTGGCACCCTTTGGCAAGGCCTTGACGTGACCTTGCGGGGTAAAACAAAAAACCTCGTCACTGAACAAGTCGACCTTGACGGTCTCGAGGAATTCGACCGGATCTTTGACATCCTTTTGCTGCCTGAGTAGTTCCCTGAGCCAGGCAAACTGGGCAAGTTCTTTGTCCTCGATTAGTTTTTCACCGACGCCTTCCTTATACGCCCAGTGGGCGGCGATACCTTGTTCGGCAACATTGTGCATTTTGCGGGTACGGATTTGGATTTCGACTCTTTCGCCGTAGGGACCCAAGACCGTTGTATGTAGAGATTGATAACGATTGATCTTAGGCATGGCGATGTAGTCTTTGAACCGCCCGGCGACCGGTTTCCACAAAGCATGAATCAAGCCCAATACGCGGTAGCAGTCGCCGATGTCCTCGGTGATGATTCTGAAAGCAATAATGTCGAAAACCTGGTCAAAGTCGATGCTCTTCTTTTTCATCTTGCGGAAGATACTATAGTGGTGTTTCAGGCGGCCAGAGATTGTGGCCTGCATCTTGTTTTCTTCGGAGATGGTGCGGTTGAGAAAATCGACTACTTCCTCGATATACTTCTGCTGCTCTTCCTGCATTTTTTCTAATTTTTCTGAAATCTCTTGAAACGGTTCAGGGTTCAACCATTTGAAAGACAGATCTTCAAGTTCTCTTCTGATCCAGTGAATACCAAGACGGTTTGCCAGGGGAGCAAAAATCTCGAGAGTCTCTTTCGAGATCATTTCGCGCCGCTTGGGTTCGATGAATTCCAGGGTACGCATGTTGTGCAACCGGTCAGCCAGTTTGACCAGGATTACTCTGAGATCCTGCGACATGGCAACCAGCATTTTTCGGACATTTTCAGCCTGGCGAGCCTCGCCACTGGTAAAAGTGATCTTGGAGAGTTTGGTAACGCCTTCGACCAGGAAACGTACGTTAGGGCCGAAAAGTTCGTTGATCTCCGTTTCAGTCGCCAGAGTGTCTTCCAGGGTATCGTGCAACAAACCGGCCACGACACTGGCCTGGTCGAGGTTCAGTTGTGCAATTATATAGGCCACGCCGAGCGGATGTACCAGGTATGGTTCGCCGGAACGACGCACCTGTCCCTGATGAACCTTGGCGGTATAGACATAGGCCTTCTTGACTTCGTCAACGTTTGTTTCGGGACTATGCGACCGCATCTGGTCGATAATATCTTGTAGCCTTATCATGTTTGTCTACATGGGCTGGTTTCAACCCCACCCTATATAATCTTAAAAGCCCGTACACTATTCCAGGCCTGCCGTCAGAGTCCAGGTTTTTCTTGCTTGGCCGCTGAAGATGCGCATAATGGGTGTGCTTCTAAGCAGAAACGTTCTGGAGAAATCAAATGGCCATTATTCCCAAGAAAGTGTTTTTGACTAAAGGTGTCGGCCGGCACAAAGAGAAACTGGCTTCTTTCGAGTTGGCGCTCAGGATGGCCAAGATAGAAAAGTACAACATCGTCAAGGTTTCGAGCATATTACCGCCTGACGCAAAAGTAGTTGCTCGTGAAAAAGCACTCAAGGAACTCAAGCCCGGACAGATTTTGTATTGTGTAGTCAGCTCGACCGCTACCAACGAGCCCAATCGCTTGATGAGTGCCTCGATCGGCATTGCTATCCCGGCCGACCGCCTGGTTTACGGCTATATCAGCGAGCATCATTCTTTTGGCCAGACCGAACGGTTCTCCGGCGATTATGCTGAAGATCTGGCCGCATCAATGCTGGCTTCGACTCTGGGAATCGAATTCAACCCCGACCAGGCCTACGATGAAAGGCGCGACATTTTCATGATGAGCAAGAAAATCGTCAGAACCCGGAGTGTGACCCAGTCTTCGCGGGCCGATAAAAACGGGCTCTGGACGACGGTAGTTGCAGCAGCCGTTTTACTGGACTGATCTTGGATGCCAATCTGATATCGGTCGAAAAGGGCTTTGCCGACCTCGAAGATCCGGCCAGCAATTATGCTAACGCCCGAGTGGTGATTCTGCCGGTACCCTACGACGCCACCGCTTGCTACCTGGCCGGTACCCGCGAGGGGCCTCAGGCGATCATTACTGCTTCTCACAATATGGAACTCTTTGATGAAGAGTTGCTTTGGTCGCCGAGTGAGGTCGGGATAGCCACCCTGAAAGCGGTCGAACCGGATATGCGCGGGCCCGAGTGGATGGTTACGGCCATCAAAGAACGAGCCCAGCCGGTAATTCGGGACGGTAAATTTCTGATTACCATCGGCGGCGAACACACAATAAGCCTTGGCAGTCTCGATGCCCAACTCGAGCATCAGGCTGAAGAAATTTGTGTCCTGCAGATTGACGCGCATGCCGATCTGCGTGACAGCTATCAGGGCAGCCAATACTCGCATGCCTGTGTCATGCGGCGTGTTTTGGAGAAATGTCCGGCCATCCAGGTCGGCCTGCGCTCATTTTCGGGCCCGGAATACGATTTTGCCCAAAGCAAAGGTTTACGATTATTCGGTATGGATTACATCCGTTCGACACCCGACTGGATCAATCAAGTGACCGGCGCACTTGGGCCCAGGGTATATTTGACCATAGATTTGGACGGTCTCGACCCATCCGACTGTCCGGGAGTCGGTACGCCCGAGCCTGGCGGGCTGCACTATCGCGAGCTTACCGGCTTGTTGAAGGCTGTATTTGCCAAATGCCAGGTAATCGGGGCTGATGTTGTTGAATGCCGGCCACTTTCCGGCCAGACGATATCCGAGTATCTGGCCGCTCGTCTGATTTACAAATTGATTGGTTATCGTTTCCAGCCGGCCAAAAATACCTAGAATCTGGCTTTATTTTGCTCAAAGTTCATAACTACTCTTGACAAAATCAATTGCGGTGCTTACTTATCCTCGCCAAGGAAGGTTAAACGAGAAAAGGAGAAACAAGCAATGAAAGTCAGACCATTACACGATCGATTACTGGTTAGAAGAGTTGCCGGCGAAGAGAAGACCAAAGGCGGAATCATAATTCCCGAATCAGGCAAGGAAAAACCGGCCGAAGCCAAAGTAGTTGCGGTTGGTCCAGGCAAACGGGCTGATGACGGCAAGCTGATTAAGCTGGATGTCAAAAAAGGTGACCGCATCTTGTTCGCCAAATACTCCGGAAACGAGATCAAGCTCGATGGCGACGAGCACATGATTCTGCGCGAAGACGAAGTCCTCGCTATCATTGAGGATTAAAGGAGAATAACTATGGCAGCCAAAATTATGAAATACAGAGAGGACGCACTTTCCTCATTGTTAATCGGCGTAAACAAGCTGGCCGATGCCGTTAAAGTGACCCTGGGCCCCAAGGGCCGTAATGCCTTACTGGAGAAATCCTGGGGCTCGCCGACAATAACCAAAGACGGTGTGACCGTGGCCAAGGAAATCGAGCTCGAAGACAAATTCGAGAACATGGGCGCCCAAATGGTCAAGGAAGTCGCTTCTAAGACCTCCGACGTGGCCGGTGACGGCACAACTACCGCGACCGTAATCGCCCAGGCGACCTTCAAGGAAGGCTGTCGGCTAATCGCCGCCGGTCACGATCCGATGGAGATCAAGCGCGGAATCGACCAGGCCGTTATATCGTTGGTCGATACACTCCAAAAGTACTAAAAAAAAATCCAAGATCATAAAGAAATTGCCCAAGTAGGTACGATTTCAGCCAATGGCGACGAGACCATCGGTGACATTATCGCCGAAGCCATGGATAAAGTCGGCAAAGAAGGTGTAATCACCGTCGAAGAGGCCAAGGGGCTCGATACCACTTTAGACCTGGTCGAGGGTATGCAATTCGACCGCGGTTTCCTGTCGCCTTATTTTATCACCAACCCCGAGAAGATGACCGTCGAACTCGAAGAACCGTACATCTTCATTCACGAGAAGAAACTGTCCAACATGAAGGACATGCTGCCGTTGCTCGAGCAGGTAGCCCGCACAGGCAAGCCGCTTTTGATTATCGCCGAGGATATCGAGGGCGAAGCTTTGGCGACCCTGGTCGTCAACAAACTGCGCGGTACTCTGGTTTGTTCCGCCGTCAAGGCGCCAGGATTCGGCGATCGCCGCAAGGCCATGCTCGAAGACATCGCCATTCTGACCGGCGGACAGATGTTCGCCGAAGAGCTGGGTATCAAACTCGAGAATATCAGTCTCAAAGACCTGGGCAGTTGCAAACGCATCAGCACCGACAAAGACGACACCACCATCGTGGGCGGTTCGGGCAAGCAGGCTGATATCGCCGCGAGGATCAAACAGCTGCGCGGACAGATCGAAGACACCACCAGCGACTACGACCGTGAGAAACTACAAGAGCGGCTGGCCAAGTTGGCCGGCGGTGTTGCTGTTATTCGGGTCGGGGCTGCCTCCGAAGCCGAAATGAAAGAGAAAAAAGCCCGAGTCGAAGACGCCTTGAACGCTACCCGCGCGGCAGTTGAAGAAGGTATCGTCACCGGCGGCGGAGTCGCCTTGCTTAGGGCTCAGAGCAAACTCAAAAAGATCGATACCAACGAAGATCGCATGGCCGGCGTGAAAATCCTGGCCAAGGCGATCGAAGAGCCTATTCGCCAGATAGCCATCAATACCGGTTTAGACGGCTCAGTGGTTCTCGAGAAAGTACGTGAAGGCAAGGGCGACTTCGGTTTCAACGCCGCAACCGAGCAATTCGGCGATCTTTACAAAGCCGGCGTGCTTGATCCCACCAAGGTGGTTCGGACTGCCTTGCAGAATGCCGCCAGCGTAGCTGGTATGATGATCACCACAGATGTGATGGTCTGCGAAAAACCCGAGAAGAAAGATATGGGTGGTGGAATGCCTCCTGGTGGCGGTATGGGCGGTATGGGCGGTATGGGCGGTATGGGCGGTATGGATTACTAAAGAGCGCGTAATAATAGCCTAATTACCGGAAGGACGGAAAGGACGTTGGTCCTTGGCGTGGGTCCTTCCGGTTTTTTTTTGTGATAAGGCTTGCACCTTGGCCTAACAGACCATATTAATTAGTATGACAAGTGGCCGACCACCAGGCTAACGACTGCGAGAGAGACCATATGGATGA
>JAFDKH010000303.1 GCA_019307065.1 Deltaproteobacteria bacterium | reverse complement strand
ATGGCTGGGTAGACACCAACCTGCGCATTCGGGATACGTTCTTGGGTATTGGTGACGGAACCTATGGGGTAGGTCCCGGTGTTTTGAAAATCAGAACACTGAGCGACGGGGGTCAGAATCCTATTGCCGGCACGGCCGAGATCCTCTATTACGAACTGCTTCAGGATTTCCAGACTTCGGGTGGAGGCGTAATTACTACAACCCTGGTGGTTGCGGCCTCGCCGGAGGCAGGTCAGACGGACAACACGACCGCCCAGGCAATTGGCACATTAGACCTGGCCGACCCGCCAATAATCCAGTGGAACGCTTGTAGCTATCCAGGTGGATACAACGACACCAATAATAGTTTCACTCCGGACATTGTCGGAACCGGTGATGGTTGCTTGGCTCCTTATCGCAGCGTTGGCAATGTTAATTGCGATGCGTCGGCATTTCTCTGTGACATGGGCAACCTGGAGGTAGGGGACAACTCACAAGACGAAACCTGGGAGCAGGTCCTCGAGACCCTGACTTTTACTTCCGATCTCTCTAATTTGACTATGGATTTATCGCTGGTGCCCAACCGCTCGCCCAGCCGGACCTACCTGACTTGGGGCGGTGAGCTGGTCGAGACTGTCTGTCAGTAATCAGTTACCTAGCTCTTTTTGACCAGAAGCCTACGGGCTAAGAAGAACCCGACCGGCGCGCCGATAACGGCCCCGATGGTCGTGCCTATTAAAACGCTTTGCCATTCAGCGTTGCTCACTAAATTGGCAATCGTACCGCCGATAAGAGCTACTAGCGCGGTTGTACCAACGGTGATTAGCACTCTGCCTGCGCCCCACAACCAGGACCACCGCCAACCTTGATAGAACCCGGCTATCAAGCCCACACCGATCAGGGCGGCTCCGGTGATAAGCCCTTCGATTTCAGATACGTTTGCTGCCAGGCTGCCAATAATGAGACCTAAGGTGGCCAGCGCAGAGCTCACCGCCAGGGCACAGACCAGTCGCAAGATTACAGCTGGTTTTGGGCTGCCGGGTTCTTCATCTGAAGCTTGCTTTTTTCGTCGAGCGCGGTGGATTACAATAACACTGACAACGCCGACCAAGACGGCCAGTAAGAATGCGCCGACAATAAAGACAAGCCCTCCGTAGCCTATGGCCCCAAGGTTGTCGGCCTTGGCAGGCAGGGCCACTAGAAGTGTTACCAAGCAAATCAAGATTGTAATGAAGTGTCTCATTATTGGCGAGCAATGTTGTGCTAACTTGAAGATGAAGTCAAACGGTTCAGCTAGGGATTTATTAATTATGTTGAGTTGAAGATGAGTTTCGAGATACCGATCTTAGCAGACTAGCTAACCTGGATGTCACATGGTCTACCGGCGAAGAAGACCGATTATCTGGCTTTTCCCTGTAATGATGCTGTTATTAGGCGTCATGGTTGTTGTATGGGCGAGTTTCGAACGCCGGAAAGTAAACCAAGAGCTCGAAAAAATCCTCGAACAGCATGTTGAGTCGGTTGCCCGGTTGATCTTCGAAGGAGCGCGCGAGGCAACCGCAGCCATCGATCTGATCTACAGTCTGTCTGAAGACAATCTCAGCACTGCCGTTGAACTGCTGAGAGAAGTGGATACTACTGATAGTCAAAGTCTGAAACTAATCGAATCGGTTGGTTTGCTAGTTTGGGTCGCAGAAGGTGCGCCGGAGATTTTCGAGGGGAGTTGGGGGCCGGTAGCGAAAGAAAAGCGTGCTGCTCTGATACGGGAAATCACGAGGGCCGAGTCCGGCGAAATCGTCGAGACCGGTCAAGCCGGCCGGCTGGATCTGTTCTGTGCGCATTTCGAGCTGGATTGGGGGCACGTGCTTGTCTGTAAAGATGCCCAGGAGCTGACTCGGCTGCGCCGCGAAACGGGTCTAGGGCCTTTACTTCGCGAGGTTGTCGGGCAAGGCGTTTTGTACACTGCCATCCAGGACGAAACCGGTATTTTGGCCAGCTCACCAGGCGCCGACCTTTCGACTTGGGAAAATGACCCAACCCTTGACCTGGCCAGAAAAAAGCAAGGCGCCCAATTGACTTTTCGGACGATCGATACAGAACAAGCTACCCTGTTCGAAGGACTGGGACCTTTTCCATTGCCGGACGGCAGTACCGCCATCTTGCGAGTCGGCATCAATGCTTCGCACGTCTTTGAAGTTCAAGCCGGCATTGAGCGGCGCCATCGGTTGTTGTTTGGCGTAGTGGTCATGCTTATCGTTCTATCCGTAGTCGGGGTCTGGCTTCTGGGCCGTCGCGATAAACGCCGACTGGAAATCGAGCAACGTCTGGCCGAGCGTGAAGAACAAAACCGTCATTGGCAAGCCATCGGTCAAATGGCGGCGACTGTGGCCCACGAAGTGCGCAATCCACTCAACACGCTAAAGATGGCGGCCCAAAGGTTAGCAAGGGAGTTTTCAATAGCTGAAGATGACGCGCCGGAATACAACGAACTGGTCGGGCTTCTGGGAAGCGAGACAGACAGGTTGGATGCTGTTGTAACCGAATTTCTGGAGTTGGGCCGGCCTTTGACCCTGCAACTCGAAAAACTGCCGATTGCTAGTGCGTTGGATGAGGCGCTTTTGCCCTTGCGTTTGCGCTCCGAGCGGGAAGAAAAGGAACTTGTCTTGGAATGCACCGGTCAAGACGAGTTTAGTCTGGACAAACGTCGCTTTGTACAGATCATTTCCAATCTGGTCGGAAATGCTCTTGATGCTGTCGGTCAAAATGGAATTGTTAATGTCAGCGCCAGGGTTGAAGGTGAAGGCCTGAACGTTTTTATTGAAGATGACGGGCCCGGTATGGACGCCGATACATTAACGCAAATCCAAATACCTTTCGTGACAACCAAGGCAGCCGGGACTGGTCTTGGATTGCCGCTGGCCAGGCGGCTTGTCGAGGCCCACGGCGGCAGACTTTCAATGTCTTCAACCCCTGGACAAGGTACCCAAGTTCATGTTTTTCTGCCTGAACATCGGCGGTCCTGACAAAGATCCTGACCAAGAGGTGTGTAAATGCCTGAGAGAAACGCAACGATTCTTTTAGTGGAAGACGACGCGCCGCAACGCAAAACCCTGGCCGGGTTCTTGCGTAAGTCGGGCTACAGCGTGTTGGAGGCTGAATCAGCAAAAGTTGCCAAATTGACGGCGGCCGACCAGGAAGTGGATCTACTCCTGACTGACCTGAGACTGGGCGGTCCGGACGGTATCGAATTATTGCAGTCACTTAAATCCAACCTGCCTGATTTACAGGCCCTTGTTTTAACGGCTTATGGAACGGTTGACGACGCGGTCCGGGCGATGAAAGCCGGGGCGTATGATTTTATCTCCAAGCCGGTCGACCTCGATCGCCTGGAGGCTTTGGTTGTCAAAGCCCTCGAGAGGGTCCAGTTGGCCAGGGCCAATCGCGGCCTGCGCGAAATGGTCAAGTCATCGGGTGTATTCGACGGACTGATTGGCGAGAGCCAGTCGATGCGCGCTGTCAAAGACCTGGCAACGAAGGTGGCCCCGTCGAGGGCCTCGGTATTGCTACTCGGTGAGTCGGGAACCGGCAAGGAAGTCCTGGCCCGTGCGATTCATAGAGCTTCGAAGCGTTTAGACAAACCGTTCATGGTTGTTAACTGTGCCGCCTTGCCCGAAACTTTGATCGAATCGGAACTCTTCGGTCACGAGAAAGGGGCTTTCACCGGGGCCACGACGGCAAAAAAAGGACGATTTGAACTGGCCGACGGTGGAACGTTGTTTCTGGATGAGATCGGAGACATTCCGTTACCGGTTCAGGTCAAGTTACTCAATGTCCTGCAGTCGGCCAGTTTCGAAAGAGTCGGAGGCACGCAAACCTGCAAAGTTGATGTGCGCATCATAGCCGCTACTCATCGAGATCTCGAAAAGAGAATCGAGCAAGATATGTTTCGGTCTGATTTGTACTATCGGCTGAACGTAGTCTCTATTAGACTACCCCAGCTTTGCGATCGTTCGGCGGATGTTCCCCTGTTGGTTGACTTCTTTATTCATAAACATGCCGACCTTTCGGCCTTGCCGGTTGAGAGGGTTGGAGATCAGGTTCTCGAGCGCCTGACCAACTGGCCGTTTCCGGGAAACGTCAGAGAACTCGAAAACTGGATTGAGCGCGCAGTCGTCCTGGCCGAGGGTACTACCCTCGGCCGCGAGGATTTCCCGAGCCAGTTGTTCGAAGATGTCCCCAAAAGCCCAAAAGAAGCCGACCCCGAGAATCTCGATCAACAGGTCGCCAGGCTGGAGATTTCGCTGATAGAAGGTGCCCTCCAGCGAAACAAGGGAAACCAGAGCGCCGCGGCGCGAGAACTCGGGCTGACCGAACGCGCAATCCGCTACAAGATAAAAAAATATGGAATCTGACGGCTCGACAATAAAGTCGCACCAAATTCGACGAAATGGTCGAGATCGATGTTGATTTGCAAACCGACAGGCAGACCTGGGAATTGTAATGTATTGATTTGTTTGATTAAGGAATATTGACTGATTTTGGCACGTATCATGCTTTGTCTCTAGCTTGCAGCAAGTTAACTACGCCAACTACCAGGCTCAGAAGAACAAAGGAGACGAAGATGAAAGCGAAATTGTTTTTTGGAATTATTATTGGTGCCTTCCTGTTGGCATCTCTTGCTGTAGCTAGCGAACCGGCAAATGACGGTGACCAGCTGAAAGTAAAGAAGCAAGAAAAGCTCCAAAAACAAGAGAAAAAACAGATCAAGAGCCAGGACCAGCTCAAGGCCCAGGAGCAAAAGCGTAACCGACACCGGCACCGCAATAGAAATCAGTCAGGCAATCAAACCGGTAGTTCCAATGAATCTGGTGATAACCCGTCCTCGGGT
>JAFDKH010000302.1 GCA_019307065.1 Deltaproteobacteria bacterium | reverse complement strand
CGGGTTACTTGAGATCTGACAATTGCCGTGTATGCACGGATAACTTTGGCGAAGGCAGATCCATCGCCCTGTCTGAATCCCACAAGAGTTGCCCTATCAACGAGGAGCTTCATCAATCTCCTATTCTGTACTACGCCGGAAACACGCCAGCGGATCAATATTTCTATTTTCAATAAGGTCCAACAGAAAAATTGATCCGCAGCATGTCTTCCAGCGTATCTTTAATCGAGTGAGCGGTTTGCAATGATGCAGCTTCCAAAGAGAAAATTGGAGGGTAACATATGGATATCACGAAACTAATAAAGGAATTCATTTGTTTGCGAAACAAGTCTATCGCACAAGGCCTGGCCGAGGACGAAACCACCAGGTTGGAGACCCTCAAAAAAGCCATGATAATTGCTGAGAAGATGCGGGTAAAAAACCCCATTACCGCTCTTGACGGAAATATAAGAATACGTTTTTTTGATGGGGTTTCAGTGAAGGAGATTCGGTTGAGCGAGCTGGTCGAGCCGGTCCTCGATGTAGAACTCAATGCCGGGGCTACCGAGGGATACAAGATCGTCGTCGTCGACAAAGAAAGGGGACCTGCCTCTGCGGTGAGAGCGAGACTTCTTGGAAGGTCGGACAAGGGCCCACGCTGGTATCGAATCGATCTCGGTCAGGCAGTTTTAAACATGTATAGTGCCGGGAAACGATAAGTCCATACGATCAAACCATAGGCGGGAGGTACTCAGGGGGCTAGCGTTCGGACCGGCCTGAAGCCGATATCCTTGCAACGAACATCGTTACATGCGTAAGACGCGCGTTCGGCGTTGCGGCAGTACGCAGCCTGATTGCCCAGGCCGCCGCCGCGATATATGCGGGTCTTGTCTTCACACTCGAGTGGGCCCAATGGGTTAGCTTGATCGGCGGGCGTATAGTTGTAGCTGCATTCTAAGACCCACTCCCAGACATTGCCGTTCACATCCGAAAGCCCCCAGGTGTTTTGCCTTTTCTGGCCGACCGGCTGAGTACCAACCGAGACTTCAAGGTCGTTGCAGTCCAGGGTCAGACTGCCTTGATATGCGGCCAGGGCGTTGGCCGAGTACCAGCCCATCTCGTCCAGGTTGGCATCTATCGGATCACACTCGATGTTGACGATTTCACCGTTGAACACGCCGGTCTGGGTGCCGGCCCGGGCGGCATATTCCCATTCGGCTTCGGTTGGCAGCCGGTAGCCGGGACAATCATAGGGAGTTTGATAAGCCAAAGACAAACTGCAGCTGACTGTTGCGCCCGACCCGCTGCATTCAAAACATTGCGGTTTTGCCGAGCCTGCCGAGAGCTGGTTGCAAAAAGCGGCCGCTTCGCTGAAAGAAACCTGCTCGACCGGGCAAGTCAGGCCGCAGTTTATAAAATAGGACGGGTTATAGCCCATAATGGCCACGAAATCGGCCTGGGTAACTTCAGTTTCGGCAATGATGAAATCTTTGCTTAGGGTGACGTGATGCGGGGTCTCGTCGAGACTGCCGGCCGGACTGCCGCTGAAGACGTCCCGGCCGGGCTCGTCTTCAGGGCTGCCCATGATGAAGTCACCGGCAAAAATGCCCTGCCACAAAAAACTTAGCACCTGGCATTGGCCGTTTACCGAACAGTACTTTTCTTGAGAGCAGCTGCCGCATGAGCCGCCACAGATTGGGTCCGGGCCGCAGGCAATATTGGTGCAGGCAGGTAAACAGGCGGCACACTCTGAATTTGCGCAGCCATATTGGCATTGGCGGTCCTGGTAGGCATAGTCGCAGACACCGGCCTGGCAGGTGCCGACACCGGTATATTCGCGCAAGTCGCTGTCGTTTACGCAAAAGTCGGCCGGTATAATGGTACATACGAGTTCCTGACCGCGACATATACCGCTTTCACTACATTGGTCGTCGAGCGTGCATGGGTCCTGGTCATCACACCAGGGGGTTTGATGGGTCCATTCGGGCAGACCTACAATTAAGGCACACCAATAATCGCCATCGGCACAAGAATGCGACTGGCAAATCATATCAAGAGTACAGGCGGCTTGCGGGCATTGTTGCTCGGGATAGGCGCACTTTCCGTCGATGCATTCGAGGGTGCCGGCACATTCGACATCCTTTTGACACGGTTCACCTTCAGCCTTGTTACCTGTATTAGATCCGCAGCCGGGTAAGAATATAAGGATAACGATTGTCAGCAGCCAGTTATGCAACATAGGCCTATAATAGAAGGGAAACTATTTACCTGCAAGCCAAGTCAGCAGCGCGTCCGCGGCCCGGATACCGTCGACGGCCGAGGAGACGATTCCTCCGGCATAGCCGCTGCCCTCACCGGCCGGGAACAAACCGCTCAAGCCCGGGCTCATACCCTGCTTGTCGCGCAGAATTCTAACCGGGCTAGATGTCCTGGTTTCAAGGCCAAGCACGGCAGCCCGGGGGTGATTGAAGTTTTTTAACTTGCGGCTAAAACTCGACAGGCCTTCACGTAAGGGTTCGGCAAGCCAATCAGGCAGCAGGCTGGCGACGTCATGTGGGTTGATTCCAGGTGAATAATTTACTTTGATGGCCCTGTCACTCATGTTTCCGGACAATAAGGAGGAAAGACTCATGGTCGGGGCGTGGAAATTTTCCCCGCCGGCAAGATAAGCGGCTTGTTCGAGTTTGCGCTGGAAACGAATGCCGACTAAAGGATCATCAGCCGGTTCGAGGTCCTCGGGAGCCAGGCTGACCACCACGGCCGCGTTGGCTTCACCGGAGTCGCGAGCCGAGTTGCTCATGCCGTTCAGTGAAAGCAAGCCCTGCTCGGTCGGGGTTGGGACAACCCGGCCGCCCGGACACATGCAGAATGTATAGACTCCGCGTCCTTTTACTTTTGTGGTCAGACGGTACGTCGCGGGTGGCAAGGCAGGATGGTCGCTGTAGCGACCGTATTGAATGGAGTCGATCACCTCCTGTGGATGAGTCAAGCGAACACCGACCGCGAATGGTTTGGCTACCAGCCCGATTCCGGACAGGTGCAAGGATTCGAATAGATCTCGCGAGCTGTTGCCGGGTGCTAGGATGACTGCCCGGCATTCGTGCGATCCGTCTGCTAGCTGCAACCCTGTTATTTTTTTATTGCCTATTGAAAGACCGGTTACTCGGGCCGTAAAACGAAAAGAACAGCCTCGATCTTCGAGTTCGCTCCGCAGGTTGACCAGCACTTCTGGCCAGCGGTCGGTTCCGACATGCGCCTGGGCGTCGACCATGATCTCGTCTTGGGTGCCGGCGCCGTGTTGTTGGAGTACCTGCATTACGTAACGAACCCCGGGATGATTGAGCCGAGTGAATAATTTTCCGTCCGAATAGGTTCCAGCTCCACCGAAACCAAAGTGAAAGTTGCTTTCCGGTTCGAGGCGTCCTTCGGAAAGCAAAGCGGCGATATCTTCATGGCGCGCAGGAAAATCCTTACCGCGCTCAATCAGCGTAGGCCTAAGCCCGGCCTCACTCAGGCGCCAGGCGGCAAACAAGCCCGCCGGGCCGGTGCCGACTACCGCGACAGCCTGATTGTGTTTTATCTGCCTGGCGGGCGGCAGTATTTTGGCGGGCACGAATTCGGCGGTCTGGGCCGGCAGCTGACTCGGCCTGCCTGTCATGTGCACCAAGAAATTCATCACCAGGCCGGGTTTGCCGCGGCGGGCGTCGATCGAACGTCGGGTTGGCTGGACACTGATGATATCGTCGAGTTGGACAGCCAGGTGTCTGGCGATCAGTTCCCGCGGATCAGTCAGGTGGTCGTCGAGCTCCACCCGGAGGTTGCCTACCGTCAGCTTAATTTCACTTAAAGTCGGCATTATTTCGGGCCTTGATTTTTATTCCGATCGAGGCAAGCTCGTGAGTTGCTTGGGCGGCCCAGCCCTTGTTGGCTTTGGGACTGGCCGGGGAAGGGTGCAGGATTTGTCCGATAATCAGATTGCCGAAAGATGTGGCCGCTCTGATTCTTTTTGCGGCGAACGCCCCGATACCGATCGCGAAGCGCGGCTGCAGTTGTTGAATCGAAAGCCTCAGGGCCAGGTCGCAAGCCGCAAAGAGCGGCTCGCGCTCAGCTGCCGGGAGCTTGTCGGGTGTGCGATTGCGACCGCTGTCCTCCATGAAACACAAAGGGCAGTAGTTGAGCACCATGAACCGTTTGAAGAAATTCTCCGGCTTGCCGAACGAGTCTTTGGCCCAGGTCCATAGTCGAAAACCACTGACTTCCGAACGCGAACAGCTAAAACCCTGAATCGGTCGCTTGGGATGCTGGTCTTTGGGTGGCCTGATTTCACCCTCGATTCGCAGCCAGCCTTTTACCAATTGTATCTCGCCAAAAGGAACACCGGTCTGAACCATCCCGTACGGTCCGGGATTCATACCGACCAGAACAGCCTCGGGTTTTAGGCAGCCGTATTTAGCCAGATACTCCTCGTGGGTGGCCCGGGCATAGTTAAGCGGGTTGTAGACATGCGTAACCGGCGAAGCGAAGTGCAACGAGTCGACCGAGCGCGCTAGCCGCCGGCTGATTTGAACCAGTTTGTTCAACGGGTCTTTTTGCCCCGGCGGCGCCTAATCAGAAGTGCCAGCCCGAGCAGCACGGACCAACCGGCCTTGTGCGCGCCGGAGACCGAGCAGCCGCAACCGCTACTGGCCTGGGGATTTTCGCAATCTACATCGTTCATGTCGGTTATCCCGTCGCAGTCGTTGTCCTTACCGTCGTCACATATTTCCCAGGCGCCGGTAAAGATTGTTTCATCACTGTCGTCGCAGTCATCGCCGCCGCAGGCTGCATCGGTATGACCGTCGTTGTCGGCATCGGCACACACGCCGCAGTCACTGTCGTCATCGTCGGTATCGCCATC
>JAFDKH010000470.1 GCA_019307065.1 Deltaproteobacteria bacterium | reverse complement strand
CGCCGAACTCGGAATCGATGTAGAGTTCGTTCAGGACAATCAATCACAGTCAACTATGGGGACTGTCAGGGGAATGCATTTTCAAAAAACCAGGCCCCAGGCCAAGCTGGTCAGAGTGCTGAGCGGCCAGGTTTTCGACGTGGCCATCGACTTGCGCAAAGACTCCAAGACTTTCGGCTGCTGGCACGCGGTTGCCCTGGATTCTGTAAGCAAACAACAGTTTTACATCCCGGCCGGTTTCGCGCATGGTTTCATGACGCTTTCCGAAACAGCTGAGTTTGCCTACAGATGTTCTGACTATTACGACGTCGCAGACGAAGGCGGTCTGCTGTGGAACGATCCGGACGTGGGCATTGCCTGGCCGCTGGGAGATATCGGACGGCCGTTGTTGTCTGTGAAAGACAAGAAGCTACCCCGGCTGAAAGATCTAGGTTTCTCGTATTGATGGAGTAGATCATCATGAAGATTATGATTACCGGATCTGACGGCCAACTGGGCAAAGATCTTCAAAAGGAGTGCCAAAGCCGGGCAATCAGATTTCTGGCAAGCGACGTGGACGTACTCGATATCTGTGACCTGAAAGAAGTACAAGAATATGTCTGGATGGCCCATCCGACCGCGATTATCAATTGTGCCGCCTATAATGCAGTCGACCAGGCCGAGACCGATTTTGCTAAAGCCAAAATGGTGAACGGGATCGGGCCCAAGAACCTGGCAATAGCCGCCGAAGAGGCCGGCATTCCAATAATACATTTCTCGACCGACTTCGTTTTCAATGGTGACAAAGGTTCGGCCTATTCGATTACCGATCAGCCCAACCCGATATCGCGCTACGGCCAAAGCAAATTACTGGGCGAGCAGCTGGTTCAGGCAGTGACTAACCGGTTTTTTGTAGTACGCCTCAGTTGGGTATTCGGAGCCGGCAATATGAATTTCGTCAAGAAGGTCCTTGAGTGGGCCAAGAAGAAAGATGTAATAAAAATCGTCGATGACCAGGTCTCGAGTCCGGCCTACGTAGTCGATCTGGCCCCGGCCATTCTCGATCTACTCGAGACCGGCTCGTTCGGGCTTTATCACTTGACCAACCAGGGGCACTGCAGCCGCTACGAGTGGGCCAAGTTGATAGTCGAAAAGGCCGGGCTGGACGCCAGCGTCGAGCCGGCCAGGAGGCCAGGAGCGCCGACTTTTCGGAGCCGGCCAAACGGCCCAAGTTTTCTGCCATGGATAACTTTCCGATACCAGACCTGATCGGCCGTGAAATGCCTGAATGGCAGGACGCCACCGAGAGGTTTCTTAGTGAGATAGGTATATAGGGGGAGCGGTAAGAGTTGGAATTGACAGAGAGAATACGCTCATAGTAGCTTGCGTGTATGAAATATAGATTACAAGTACTGATTCCCAAGGTTCTCGATGCCCGCATTCGCAAGGCGGCTAAGCGGCAAAGCATCTCGAAAGGAGCTTGGGTGTGCTTGGCGATTGAGCAAGCGCTTAAACGTGAGCAGCTAGATTTAGATCCACTGGAAAAACTGGATAAACTACAAGCTCCAACGGCGGATATCGATGAGATGCTTATAGAAATTGAAGGCGGACGCAGGTCTTGATTATCTTCTTCGATTCAAATACTCACATGTATAGTAACGGGCTTGAGCACTACTTCAAGAAGCCGACCAAATGTTTCCCCGGGATTGAGCGAAAAATTCCAACTTGAAACATGGAGAGAATGTGAAACTACTGGTTACGGGCGCAGCCGGCTTCATCGGAGCCAATTTCGTCTACCATATTCTGGAAGAGTATCCCGATTATGACATCATCGGGCTGGACAGCCTGACCTATGCCGGCAATCTGGACAATTTCTCGGCTATGACCGAAGAGCAAGCCGGGCGCTTCGAATTTATTAAAGAAGACATTACCGATCTGAAAGCCATCCGGGCATTGTTTCAAACCCACTGCTTCGATGCCGTCGTCAACTTTGCCGCCGAATCGCATGTCGATCGCTCGATTCACGATCCTTTGGTTTTCTTAAAGACCAACATTCTGGGCACCCAGGTTCTGCTGGATGTTTGCAAGCAGAATTGGTTCAAGGACGGCCGGTGGGAGCAGGGCAGGCGATACTTGCAGGTCTCGACCGATGAAGTCTACGGCTCGCTGGGGCCCGAGGGATTATTTTCGGAAAAGACCCCGCTGGATCCGCACAGCCCGTATTCGGCCTCCAAGGCTTCGGCCGATATGATCGTCAGGGCCTATCACGACACTTACGGCATGCCTGTCCTGATCACGCGTTGTTCGAATAATTACGGCCCTTACCAGTTTCCCGAAAAACTCATTCCCCTGATGATCCACAACGCCCTCAACCACAAAGAGTTACCAGTCTATGGCGACGGCCAACATGTCCGCGACTGGATCTACGTAAAAGATCATTGCCGGGCAATTGCCCTGGTGCTCGAAAAGGCCAAGCCGGGCGCAGTCTACAATATCGGCGGCAACAATGAGCGCCAGAACATCGTCATCGTCAAAGAGATCATCGAAAACCTGGCCAAGCTGACCGGCGATCAG
>JAFDKH010000301.1 GCA_019307065.1 Deltaproteobacteria bacterium | reverse complement strand
TGCCGGCCAAGACCTCCAAAGAATCATAAAGTTTATTGAACGATCATGCTTCTCAAATGTGAGGCAGATCACGTGACCCAGATCACGTGACACCCGTCACTGTTTATCTAATCTTTTCACTATATTGTAGCCGAAATCCCGAGAAGCTTCCGTCAAAGGAAACAACTTCAAAGGGAGATGAGATTAGAGATGAAAACAAGTAAGCATACAAGTTGGATATCAGTCGTAGTAGTAACCTCGATTACGTTGGTTTTGTCAGGTTGCAAAACCGAAGAAGGTTTGAGCTGCAACCCGGGCGTTTGCTCGGGTCACGGTGACTGCGATGATTCGGGCGCCACGATCGCCTGTTATTGCCATACCGGCTACAGCGGCAACCAGTGTCAGAACTGTGACGAAGGTTACATTTTACAGCCCGGCGGCGATTGTGAAAAAGCGGCCGGCTGTCAGCCGGACACCTGTAATAAAAACGGCACCTGCTCTGAAGTTCACGGGGTCGAAAGTTGCGAATGCTACTCAGGCTATGCCGGAACCTATTGTGACGAGTGTGCCCCGGGTTATGTAGACATTGGCGACAATTACGCCATATGTATTGCCCAAACGACGTGCAAGCCCGACAGCTGTAACCAACACGGGACATGCGACGACAGCCAGGGGTTAGTCGTGTGTAACTGCGATTTGGGCTACAGCGGCGCAACTTGTGATCAGTGTGCCGAAGGTTTTCATCGCGCAGACGATCAAAGCTGCCTAGCCAACCAGGTCTGTCAAGCAGACACATGTAACAACCACGGGGACTGTGACGACTCGAACGGGGAAATCAATTGCGACTGCCAGACGGGCTACGCTGGCTTAAACTGCGAGCGCTGCGCCGCAGGCTACCACGAGGATGGTAGTAGCAATTGTTTGCCCGACGAGTATTGCGGTCCCAACACTTGTAACGGCCACGGCGAGTGCGATGACAGCGACAGCAAGATCACCTGCAGCTGCGAGCCCGAATACAAGGGCGATCACTGCGACGAGTGCAAAACCGGCTACCAGGATAACGACGACGACGGCAGCTGCCAGCCGAGTTGCCTGACCGCCGGTTTCGACTGCAGTAATCACGGGCAATGCACCGATTCTAGCGGTACGGCCGTTTGCATTTGCCAACCGGGTTACGCAGGTGACAACTGTCAAACCTGTGCGGCCGGTTACCAGGATAACGACAACAACACAAGTTGCTTGGCAAATTGTTCTTTAGCCGGTCTCGAGTGCGGCCCGCATGGCGAGTGCAGCGATTCGAGCGGCCTAGCCGTTTGCGAATGCGACTTGGGTTACGCAGGCTCAAGTTGTCAATCCTGCGCGGCCGGCTACCAGGACAACGACGGCAACACAAGCTGCCTGGCAAATTGCCTGACTGCCGATCTTGATTGCGGCCAGCACGGCCAATGCAACGACTCGAGCGGCTTGGCTGTTTGCGAATGCGACTTGGGCTACACAGGCTCCAGTTGCCAAAACTGCGCGCCCGGTTACCAGGACAACGACAACAACACAAGTTGCTTACAAAATTGCTCGTTAGCCGATCTCGACTGCGGCGCGCATGGCTATTGTGAAGATGATTCCGGCCTGGCCCTGTGCAAGTGCAATCAGGGTTACACCGGCAACTCCTGTCAATACTGCGCCGGCGGCTACCAGGACAACGACGACAACGGCAGCTGCTTAGAAAGTTGCTCGCTCGCCGATCTCGACTGCGGCCAGCACGGTCAATGTAAAGACTCGAGCGGCTCAGCCGTTTGCGATTGCGACCTGGGTTATGCAGGTGACGAATGCCAAAATTGCGCGACCGGTTTTCACTTAGAAGGCGATGTGTGCCTGCCCGATTCGGCCTGGTGCGGTAACGGCCATGTCGAGGGCTACGAAGAATGCGATTTATCAAACGCCAGCGCCTGTCCGGGCAAATGCTCGGCCCAGTGTGCCTGCCCTTCTGTAGCTCAGCGCGACCGGCTGGAAATTCATATGATCGACGTCGGTCAGGGCGACGCTATCTTGGTTATCTCACCGGACGGGTTCGTCATGCTGGTTGACGCCGGCAACGACTGGGAATACGCGGCTGTCTTGGCTTACTTAGACAACCTGGGTATCTCAAGCATCGACTACACTTTGGTCTCGCACATGCACGCCGATCATCTGGGCGGCATGGACGGGGTCTTAGAAGACATGCCGGTCGTAGCCTGCTTCGATCACGGCGGCAGCTACTCGACCTGGGAATACGACCAGTACGACGAAGAAGCCGGCGCGCGCAGAACAATGCTCGAAGTCGGCGACACGATCGACCTGGGCCCGTCGGTGACTGCCGATGTGCTGCATAGTTTTTATAGTAACGATACCAACGAGAACAACAACTCAGTGGTGCTGCGTATAACCTATGGGTCGACCAGCGTACTGTTGGGCGGTGATTGCGAAGCCGGCTGCGAGAACTCTTTCGATCCCGGTCAGATCGATGTCTACAAGGTCCATCACCACGGTTCGAACGATTCGTCTTCGAATTCACTGCTCGATCAGATGGACGCCGCTATTGGGCTGATTCCGGTCGGGACCGACAATCCTTACGGCCACCCCGGCTGGAGCGCGATGGAACGCCTGTACGATCACGATGTCAACGTGCATCGCACAGACCTGGATGGTGATCTGGAAGTCCATTGCGACGGTTCGAGCTGTAGTTTGCAGGATTAGTTATCCGCTTGACCCGCCGACGGCTTTTGACCATACTTACCCCCGCTATGACTCAATCCCAATTTGCAACCAGCTTCGACGGCGCCCGCATTGCTTACCGGGTATACGGCCAGGGCCAGCCGAGCATATTCCTGTCCAACGGAATCGGCTGCAACCAGGCCTTTGTCGGCCGGATCATCCAGGCCCTGGCAACCCGCTACCGGGTGGTTATCTGGGATTATCGCGGGCATGTCGACTCTGAAAAGCCGAAAGACCCGCGCGATTTGACGGTCGATTGGTGCATCAAGGACATGCGCGCCGTGGCAGCCGCCGCCGGGCTCGAAGAAATTGTTTTGTGCGGCTTTTCGATGGGCGTCCAGATCTCGCTGGAGTATTTCAAGCGCCACCCCGAAAATGTACGCGGCTTTATCGCCTTGTTGGGTACTTATGAATACCCGCTCAAGAGCCTGTTTTACATGGGCCGCCTGGGCGAGCCGCTGGTCAAGACTGTTTTGAGACTGGTCAAGCTGCGGCCCTCGATTTTTCAACGGGTCTGGCGCCTGGGCCTGTCGGGCCCCTGGACTTTCTTAGCGGCGCGCTATTTCGTGCTCAATCGCAAGGCTGCTTCCAAATCCGACTTCGACAACTGGCGCATTCACCTGGCCCAGTTCGATTTTCAATCGTTCTTGCAGCTGGCCGTCTACCTGGGCTCGCACTCGGCCGAACAGATCCTTCCGCTGCTCAATATGCCCTGCTTGATAGTCGCCGGGGAAAAAGACAACTTCACTCCCGTGCGGGTCATTCGTAAAATGTATGAAAAGATTGCCGGGTCCGAATGGTTCTCGGTGCCCGAAGGTACTCACGGCGGGCTGTTCGAATTTCCCGAGCTAATCAATCCGCGCGTGCTCGAATTCATGCAGAAGCATTTTTAATCTTAGGGGCTCTGTGCTCTCCACTTGTTCGTCCCCCCCACCCAAACCCTCCCCCTCCGGTGGGGAGGGCTTCAAACCAAATTCAAAAAAATACCTCCCCCCTTGAGGGGGAGGTCGACGCCGTAGGCGGCGGGTGGGGGGTGCGAGCTAGGGCGCCCCTACTGACCCCTTAGCCCTTGGACTAACAGCTCCTGTTCTATTCTGGCTTTGAAAGCACTGTAGGGTATCGCGCCGACTATCTTTTTGCCGTTGATGAAAAAGGTCGGGGTGCCTCGCGCGCCAAGCTCCATCACAAAAGCCGTGTCGCGTTCGATCTCTTTGCGTAAAGACCGGCTCTCGAGATCGGCTTTGAAGCGCGGCATGTCCAGCTCGAGTTTGTTGGCATACTCGATCAGATTTTCGCGTTTCAACTTGCGTTGATTCTCAAAGAGCAAATCGTGCATCTGCCAGAACTTGCCCTGGGCCCCGGCCGCCAGAGAAGCCATGTGTGCCAAAAAAGCGTCTTTGTGAGACGTCAGCGGGTGGTGCTTGAAGATAATCCGAACCTGCTGCGGGTAGTTTTCGAGAACCTCGATCAGGGTCTTGGCCCCGCGGTTGCAGTAAGGGCAACAGAAATCCGAAAAAACCACGATAGTCACCCGCGGATTGTGCGACCCGGTCCAGTAGGATTCGTTGGCCGGGATCTGATAAATCCTGTCGGGATCATCGGCCGGGCGGCCCGGTTTAGGCTTGTTGGCAGTGACCGGCTTACTGGTCAGGCCGCAGCTGGTCAATTTTTGATAGAGCGGGTCGCCGCTTCCGCCGGCCCTGATCGCCAGGGGCAACAGCTCGTCAATCAGGGTTTTGAACTTGGCCAAAGGCTGGGCCCCGCTCAAACTTCGCCCGTTGATGAAGAAGGCCGGCACCCCGCGCGAACCCAGGCGTGCAGCCTCGGCCATGTCGGCCTTAATCTGCCGGACGATCGCTTCAGATCGAAAGTCGGCCTCGAAGCGCTGCATGTCGAGCCCCAGCTGCGATGCGTAACCGAAAAGACTGTCTTCGTCGAGCTTTTTACGGTCTTGGAATAGTTTATCGTGCATTTCCCAAAAGCGGCCCTGGCGGGCAGCGGCCAGCGAAGCCCTGGCGGCCGGCATGGCCTGCTTGTGAAAAGGCAGCGGATTGTGGCGATAGACCAAACGCACTTTGCCGGGGTATTCTTTCAAGACACTATCCAATGTCGCCCCTACCCTGGCACAAAAAGGGCATTGAAACTCGGAAAATATAACGCAGGGCAGCTGGAGCTGACCCTGGGCGGCTACCTTACCGGCCTGGCCCAATAAAAAACCACCGGCCAATAAAGTCAAAAACAATTGCAGTCTCAAAGAATTTCCGGCGCGCATAGAAACGCCCTCCTCGCAATAAATTTTAATGTTTGCAGCCGTTCTCAACTCAGGGGCGGGTCGTCGACACGCGATGTGGCTTCTCGGTTTACCAGATAGACTTTGTCTGCGGCTTCCAAGAGGAAATAAAGCTCGCTTCGATTCATGAAATCGAGCACGCGTTGTTGATGCGACGGCAGGTCGTTATAGAGCGTGCCTTTGAGTTTGTCGCCCGAAGGAAACGACACTCCGACCGGGCAAGGCTTGCCGGCCCGATCTTCGTCTTCGAGCCAGTCGGTGCCTGAGAACTCGGCCCAGCGGATCAGCGACTTGCGAATGATCAGCACGTTGTCGCCCCCGGTTTGGCGCCGCACGGCCAAGAACGGCCCGCTGTCGTCTTGGAAAAAAACCAACAGCCGGTGAAGCCGCGAGGAGCGAAAACCCTCCTCTTCGGGCAAGTAGATGAAAACTTCTTCCCAGTGGCCGCCCACAAAACTCAACTTGGCGACTATCGGCTCCGTTTTTATTCTAAGGTCTTCGCTCATAGGCGGCATGCTACCAAGGCAGGCTGCTAGATTCAAGAATTGAAACCCGGGTCAGCGCAGCACCTTGGCCAGCTTTTCGTAGCCCATGCCTTTGGCAATTTGAGTGGCGGTCTTGCCGTCGGCCCTCTTACCTTTGCGTTTGGCGCCGCTCTTGATCAAGATTTTGGCCAGCGGAAGCAGTTGGTCCTCTTTCATACGACCCGACTGGGCCAAGAAATGCAGGGCCGACTCGCCCTTGGGGCCGCGCACATCGAGCTTGGGTTTATGAGCCAGGACTCTTTTCAACATGTCCGGGTCGCCGCCGTTGATGGCCGAAAACAGGACCGGCCAGCCGCGTTCGTCTTTGGCCTCGATATTGGCGCCTTTTTTAATAAGCAAGTCGACCAGGCGATACCATTCTTTCTTGACTTGCAAAAGTCCCTGCTTGCTGGGCTTTTTGCCCGCGCGCCGGGCGTTGAAGGCGTACATGCTGCCGGCCATAGAGCCCTGGCTGATCGCCTGGATTAGCGGCACGTCACCGGGTCCCGGGTTCTTGGGGTTGAGCTCGGCCCCCTTGGCTATCAGCAGTTTGACTACTTGCGGGTGACACTTGTTGACGGCCTCGGTCAGCGGTTTGGCCCCCAGGCGACCGACGGCGTTGACGTCGGCCCCTTTTGCGAGCATCAGTTTGACAAGTTTGAGATCGCCCGATTTGGCCGCCAGATGCAAGGGAGTCGAATTCTTGGCCGCCAGTGCCTCAGAGACATTCAGCTTGGCACCGGCTTCGATCAGGGCGGTTACCAGCTTGCGGATCTTGACCGGGTCTTTTAGCTTGGGGTCATTGCTAAACATCGGGACGGTCATCGCAAAACTCAAGGGGGTGTCGCCCGACCCGTTAGCGGCGTTGACATTCGCACCGGCTTTGATAAGCAACGCCACCAACTTGGGTTGTTTCTGATAGGCCGACTCCATCAAGAGCGTGTTGCCCTTTTCGCCGAAGTCGGGGTCGCCGCCTTTTTTAAGGTAGTCGCCAATCACGGCCGCATCGCCCTTGCTGATGGCCTTAACCAGGCCCTTGAGCTTGTTGCGATCTTCGGCGCTCAAGGCCGCCCTAGAAGGCTTGTCATGCACCAGTTTGATCGAGACCGCGCCTTTGAACTCGGCCAACTCGGCAGCTGCGGCCGGCGGGATATTGCGCATCCCGCGAAGGCTGAGCAGCTTGCCGTGGAACCATGCCAGGGCCTTGGCCACCTCGGGAGTCAACGTCGTAAGCCCATCGAGAAAGAGCCGCTCGCCCTTGAAATCTGCCAGGCTACCGGCTGTGTTCGGCGATAGTTTTTTTATGCCGTTCAACATCAAGACCCGCCCGGGCCATTTTTTGAGTTGCTCGGCATGATCTTGATCAAGGGATTCGAGGCCGTTCAGCATCAGGTAGCTGCCTTTGAAACCGGCTAAGACCTTGGCCTCGGCTACGCTGAGCGTCTCTTTTTGATCGAGAAACAGAAACAACTTGGGGTCTTTGTCGTATTCGCGCTTGAAAGCATCGTACTCGACTTTGGTAATCGGCCCCAAGATGTCAAGCAGCTCTTTGCCCTGGCTGGCCTTTAGTGAAAGCTTGATAAAATCTTCCATTGAAACTTCGGCAACCAGCGCGGGTTGCTCAACGCCGGCGGCTTTTTCTGCCGCTTTTCTGTCTTTATATGATTTTTTTTCTCTCGCTATTCTGGCTTTATTTTCTTTTTCAGCTATTTTTATTGCTTCTTCGGCTACCTTGACCGGGTCCTCTTCCTCCTTGGTGCAGCCTGTCCCGAACAGCAAGCCTGCAACCAGGGTCAAGCTTACAGGCAACATTATAATATATCGAAAACGTTTCATGGTTGGGTCCTCCATTGTTAATTTTAATGTAGGGTGCGGGGTTTATCCCCGCCCGCGCTGCTCAACGGGAGGGCATGAAGCCCTCCCCTACAAATCATCTTTTCACAAATCCTCGAGGGCAAAAAACGGTAAGCCGTGCCCGGGGAAAACCAGGGCGTGCTTACATTTCATTTGCTTAAGCTCTTGCCAAACAGTGGCGATACTGGCCAGGCCTTCTTTGGGATCAGTGAAAGACAAGGGATGTTCGCGGGCCAGATAATGAGCATGGCTCATGACCAAATCACCGGCCAGGCAAACCGCCAGATCGTATTTCGGCAGCTTGAGCAAATAAGAGGTGTGCGGGCCGCCGTGTCCTGGAGTATTCAGGGCAACTATCGAATCGCCGAACTTTTTTTGATCGAGCGGTTGGCAGCCGGGTATGTAGGCCTCGGCATGCGAGTAAGCGACTGCATTGTGCAGATTGTCGAGTAAGCGCGGATCGAAATGATCGGGGTGAAAGTGACTGACCAAGACGCTCTTGATCTCGGCCGGGGAAAACCCGGCTGCGCTAATCGCCTCTAAGGCCCGGTCGATCGATTCTGTGCTCATGTAATCGCAGGCAACCGTCAGATAAGACGGGTCAAACAGGGCCGGGAAAGCTTCGGGCCGTTCTTCATCGATTATCAAAGCCGAAGTACACTGGCCGCTGTAACCGAAGCTGGTCTTGATCTCGGCGATTTCTTCCCAGAGCTGATGGGCCGGGTCGCTGCCCGGCCCGGCCCGCAGCAGCATCTCCTTGGCATCCGGAGTGCCCATCAAGTTACCGTGCTTGAGTATGCGCAGTTCCACTAACAGCCCTGCTTACAAGGTGCCTTGCAGATAGAAAGTGACTGTGCGGCCAAGTTGCTCGCCGCCATAGTGCACGCCCTGGGG
>JAFDKH010000300.1 GCA_019307065.1 Deltaproteobacteria bacterium | reverse complement strand
CGAATTTATGCATGACTTCGACCAAGTTCTGCAAAACCATTCTAGTCATGCTCTACCTGCTTTGTCTGGGATGTTCAGTTGACCAATGTCAGCGACTTTGGATTAAGGCTGGTAAAGTCACGAGTATCCAGGTTGCGAAGACTGGGCCCCGGTCTTAGGCCTGCCGGGGTGCTTGCCCGCCGTAGCTTCAGCGTAGGGGGGACAAGCTTTTTTGCCACACCTTATTCAGTGGCACACACCCCCCAGGTTGTCGGGCAACTTTCGATGTTCATGCAGGTTGGACCTGCCACGGCGCCAACACAATCATCGTTGGTCACGCAGACCCGAGTACAGCTGCCGGGAGACCCTCTGCATAGCAGGCCGTTCTGGCAGTCGTTCGAGTATTGACAAGGGGAGCCCTCTGTATTTGCGTTGGTAAAGTAGCAGCGGAACTCGGTGCACTCTAGGTCGTTTATAATACAGGCCTGATCAGCAGCGCATTCCGAGCCGAATGACTCCAAGGTGCACTCCGGTGTCGGGATGCAGGCGCCGTTATCGCAGTTCCAGCCGGTGTCACATGTTCCGCAGGATTGGTTGCAGACCGGGTCGTGACCGCATTCACGGTTGGTGCAATCGGGTATGCAATCGACGCACTGGCCGTTTAAGCAAAACAAGGGGGACGTGCATGTTCCGCAGGATTCCCCACAGACCGGGTCGGGACCGCATTCACGGTTGGTGCAATCAGGCGCACAGCAGGCTCCCGCGTGGCAGACTTCAAGCTCTGCGCAGCATGTTGTGTTGCACTCGGCAAATGCGCATTCACAAAGCCCGTCTAAGTTGCAGGTCTCGAGGTCTGCGCAAGTTCCGCAGATCTCACTGCAGACCGGGTCGAGACCGCATTCACGATTTGTGCAATCAGGTGCGCAGCAGTATCCCGCGTGGCAGACTTCAAGATTTGCGCAGCAAGATCCGTTGCATTCGGTAAAAGCGCATTCACAAAGCCCGTCCAAGTTGCAGTACTCAAAAACTTCACAAATCCCGCAAAATCCTTCACAACCGTCGCTGCCGCATTCCTTGCCTGTGCAATTCGGCGTGCAGCCCTCGCATTGTCCAGCTGCGTTGCATGTTTCGTCGGGCCCGCAGTATCCGCAGATAGCGTCGCAATTCGGGTCAGGGCCGCACACAAGGCCGCTACAATCGATCGCGCATCCGTTAGGAACGCATAGCCCGTCAATCGTGCAGAAGGCATCCTCCGCGCAATCGCCGCAACTAAGCCAACAAACCGGGTCCGGCCCGCAGACTCTACTTCCGCAAGCCGGCGTACAATCTTCTATGCACTCACCTTTTAATGTGCAGTCTTCATTTGCCCCGCAATCTCCGCAACTCGATTCACAAACAGGATCAGGGCCGCACATCCGAGTTCCACATTCAGGTGTGCAGCAGGCATCCTGGTGACAAACCCGACCATCAGGACAGCAGGCATCAGCGCATGTCTCGAAATCGCATTCACAAAGACCAGAAGCGCTGCAGGTTGAGTTGTCGCCACAGGTTCCGCAAGACTCGCTGCAGACCGGATCCGGTCCACATACCCGCAGGCCACATTCAGGCGTGCAGCAGAAGCCCTCGAAACAAACCTGGTCGATCCCGCAGCATGAGTAGCCGCACCTCGCGAAATGGCATTCGCAACTGCCAAAATCGTCGCAGGTTGAGTTGGCCGGGCAAGTACCGCAAGACACTCCGCAAACGGGATCGGGGCCGCATTCTCGGTATGTACAGTCTGTAAGACACGGGCACTGGCAATCACCCCATTTAGAACCGTCGTCAAAGCAGGTCTGCTGACCAATTGTTTCATTCGGGCAAGTGCAGTTTTGCTGTTGGCCTGGTTCGCAGACATTCTGATTACTGGTTCCGGAGCATCCGAATAAGAAGGCAGGCAGTATAAAGACTACAAATCTCTTCATGAGTCCCTCCCCAAGTATAATACATTTGTTTGCTCTACTTTGACAATTGTAGGCCACCTTTCCTTGGTGCGCAGTTACAAGAAGGTTCCATCCGATGTGATGACTTCACTCATTGAGGCGCCGGCGCTGGTCGATTCCATCCAATCAAGATCGAGACTGACCGAGCCATCAGCCGCCGGCATGTTGCTTTGATCGCCTTCAATGACAACCCAGCCCGAGAAGCCGCCGCCGTCTTCCCAATAGGTGTTTCCAGTTCCATCCGGCCCGCCCCCCAGGGTATCGGGCGCGCTAAAGGTCAACTGGGGACTGGAGGCGCCCTGGCTGCCCTGGCCTGCGACAGTTAAGCCGACTCCCAAAGTCATATTGATTGGGTTCAAGTTTATGTCCTTGACCTCCCAGGTAAAATTCTCCGATGCAAAGTTGTCGATTACGAAGCCGGCCGGGCACAAGACACTATAGCGATTACCGGGTTCTTGGCCGCAAGCCGCGCTCATATCGGAAGCGACTACGACATTCCCGGTCCACAGTATCCAGGTCTGAGTCCAGATCAAGGTGTCCGAATCCCATACGCCGTTGGGACCGTCGTAGGCGTCGTTATTGTTGGTGTCGATGAACATCTCGGTCGGTTCGCGGAGGTCGTTGTCGTTTTCATCAACGAAGGGCTCGCCGATGTCGACGTAGGGCTCGCCGGCATCACAGGTGCCGTTACCGTTGACATCGGTGAATTCTTCTTCACCGTTCATGGCTGCAATTACAGTAACCAGTCCGTCACGCGGATTGTTGCTGCCGATAAAAGGTTCACCGGCAATCGGGCTGACATCCGCTGGAAATGGTCCCAGAGTGCGGGCGATTGTGACCGCCTTGCCCATGTCGAAACCATATTCTACGGTGACAGCCCCGGGAGTAATCGCCCCGGCTTCGGCTTTGAAGATCACGTTGGTGGCAAAACCGATCTTGTTTGTATAGCGGTCGGCCAGAGTCACGGTACATTCGATCTCTTCGAAGTTAATATTGAAAGCTCCAATATTGTACTGTTCGCAGGCGAAAGTAATGAAACGGGCGTTGGGTTTGGCCCCCACAATGGCAATCGGGGGCGAATCGGCTTGCAGCGTGGTATAGCCGACCTGGACGGTGGCGCTCACGGTTACCGTGGTGGCCTGCCGGCCGGCGTTCAAGATCGCAAAAACCATGCCGTTCTCATCTGTCCGGGCGTTGATCGGATCGAGGTTGACACCCGGAGCGAAAGAACGGGAGAAAGTAACCAGGACCCCGGCCGGCATGGGATTGCCGTCGGTGTCGCGCAGTTCGAAGGTGATCAGGCTGGCATTGTTGCTTCCGGCTCCGAGTCGGTCGGGAACCGCTGAGACAAAGCGAATCGAACCCAGACTCGTGATCTCTACCTCGATTTCTGAATCAACTGCGATTTGTTCGACAACGGCCGAAGCGCTGACCCGCGCAGAACCGGGGACCATGTCTGCTACCAGGGTTGCGTAAGACTTGCCGTCGTTGTCGGTGGATGTTTCAAGTATATTGTTTCCGGATTCTGAGAATGTGCCCTTGGTCGTGTTTAGGGTTATGACAATCCCGGCTCCCGCGGGCTCTTTGTGATTGAGGAACGCCTCGACTACCAGATCCGCGGTGCTGACCCAGTCCGCGAGCAATTGATAGGACGAGGCGCTCAACTGGATGGACGGACCCACGTAGGTGCCGACACAAACGCCTCTCTGACAGATATCGGGTTCGGTATACGGATCCAGGTCGTCGCAGGCGCCGCCCTCATTGGTGGGCGAGGCGATGCATTCGGCGGAGACGTCGACGCATACTCCGACATTGCACTCGTCGTCGAGTGTGCTGCAGTCAATCTGTGTGCCAAAGCACAAGCCGTCGGCACAGGTGTCACCCGTCGTGCATGCCAGACCATCGTTGCAGCTCGTGCCGTCGGGTGAGTCCTGGTTCTGGCAGTAGCCAAAGACGCAGAAATCGGTGGTGCAGGATTTTTCGTCGTCGCAATCCGAGTAGTCAGAACAGGCTTCGCAAGCGTCATCGTTCCCGTCTGTATCTCCGTCGCAATCATTGTCGATACCGTCCAGGCAGTCTTCAACAGCCCCTGGATTGACGTCTTCGTTGTTGTCATCACAATCTATAGCCTCCAGGTACGCGTCCCCGTCGAGGTCATCGTCGGGTGTGGCGGAATTACAATCGTTGTCTATGCCATCGTAGGGGATCTCGGACTCTCCCGGATTGATTGCAGCGTCAGTGTCGTCGCAATCTTCACCCAGGCATGAAGTCCCGGCGCCATAACTATCACCGTCGTTGTCTATGCAGTCGTTACTGGAACACCCGCAGGCGGCCAGGGTTATTACAATATGAAAGACAGAAAGGAGACAAAGCGAATGTCTCATATGCCCACCTCCCGAGTATTCAATAAATGTAGTGGTTTAATGCTCGTGAAAAAGGCTCTTTTTGTCAACCGGACAAAAAAAGTGGTCTGCAGATCATGATGGTATGCACATGCAACCCAAGCTATCGACATTCTGGGGCACGAAACCTTCGTCGCAAGTGTCGGCAATGCAAGGCTCAGCGCCCCTCGCATATTCGCCTGGCACCTTCCCCGGCCTGTCCCCGATGTTACAGCTTGTCCAGTAATACTGGCTGCGATACCATTTTGACCAGCAACATTATTATTGAGGTGACGATGATCAGGTCAACGATGCTACTGTGCAGCTGCCTTACGCTGATTGCAACGCTCACTTGGCTCGGGGGCTGTAGTGCCTGCCCCCGGTCGGTGGTGAACGCCCGCTGCGAGGCTTGCCCTGATCAGGCCAAGCCCACGACCCCGACGGTTGCTTTGCCCGGCCCGCTCGGACCGGCGCGGCGGGCCGCGCCTGGTTCGCTTGCGGCGCTGCTTGAGAACCACGAGTTGCAGCGAGCCGGCTACGGCGCCTTTCGCGACGCACTGGAGCCGTACCTCGGTGCTCGGGTGCGCTGGGGTTACGACACGCCGGGCGGACAGCGCCAGCCGGTGAAGGTCAAGGAGGGAGAGGTCGGCCGCGTCCGGTTCGTCGCTCCCACATTTAGTCTCGAGGATGGGCTGGGCGAGGTGCGAGCCGCGGGGCATCCGGTTGTGACCTGCCTGGCCCTGTTCCCGAGCGACGACGATCCGCGCTTCATCCGCAGCGATGAACGGCAGGCGCTGGCCGCCGGCCACGGGGTGGTGGTGACGATCGAGGCGACCATCTGGGGTGCGCTTCGCGAGGGCGGCGGGGCGAACCTGTGGCTTCACGACTGCTCCGTCGAGCCCGGGCCCCCCTAGTTGGGTGCGGGCCCCCCCTGGTTGGTGCCAGCCACCTAACCCCAGGGATTGAAGAAATCCGCAGATCGAGATAGGGTCGAGACATTATGAGCAAAGCTAATAGCAATCGAGCGGTGAATATTCTTGCAGTTGGGATCCTCCTGGTGGTGGGCGGGATTGTTGCCTACGTGTTTTTTTTGCAGCCTGCACAACAGCCGGCCGAGAAACCCGCCGAACAGAACATCGCAGCGCCTGATGCGGGTCAACCCGAGGTCGAAGCGAAAAAGCCCGATCCTCCTGAGCCGCCTTCGCCCGATACACTAGAGAATCCGGATGATGAAAAGATCCGCGAGCTGGCCGGGGCACTATCTGCCAACGAAGAGTTCAAGCGCTGGCTCGAAAACGAGTACATGCTGGGTAAGTTCGTAGCAGTTGTGGAAAACCTCTCCAAGGGCAAAGTCCCGCGCAACCTGATTATATTCTTAGAGCCCGAGGGCAAGTTCACGGTTATCGCAAAAGGGGGAGTTACAATTCTCGATACCAAGAGCTACAGCCGTTACGACCACCTGGCCCAGGCCTTCGCTTCGATCGACAGCGGCAAAGCCAAAAGACTTATCGGCAGGTTGATGCCCTGGCTTCAAGCCAAGTACCGCGAAATCGGCCGGCCCGACCTGGATTTCAAAGGGGCTTTGGCTCTGGCTATCGCTGAGTTCCTAAAGGTTCCGCTGATTACAAAAGATATCCCGCTAAGGCCCGACCCGGTCATATACAAGATCACTATCGAAGAACTCGAAGCGATGAGCGATGCCCAAAAACAGCTTTTGCGTATGGGGCCCGATAACATCCGCAAAATACAGGCCAAACTCAAAGAGATCGGACGAGCGCTGGGTATGGGTGAGGTTGTGGATAAAGTTCAGGTGATAAGCTACCCGGTTGACTGATATAGATTGCCCCCGTTATTTTCTTGTCTAGAAGAAATTGAATCGCTTGTTGATTCGCTTGCCGGACTCGATCTTGATGGTGATGGTCCGGTCGATGCCGGCCTCTTTATTAATTGCCTTGAGCTTGATATTTCCGGCCGGGAGTTCGACGTCCACTAAAGGGGTCTGGCCGAGCTTGCGGCCCTTGAAGTAGATGTCTGTCCAGGGAGTCGTGATCAGGCGCAGTTTCCCGGGAGGCAGCTTGGTTGTGTTCTTCGGGTTTTTTACCCGTGCGATTTTACGGCGGCGTTTCTTCTTTTTCTTTGGCTTTCTTACGGTCCTGACTGGTTTTCGCTTGTCTGCCGCCTTGACCGAACCGTCGGGCGCCTGGGTTGTTCCACCGTCCTTAGCGGCCTCGGTTTTCGGGGTGTCGGTCGACAAGTCGAAAGATAACTCGATCGGTTCCGCGGTCGGCCCGGCATCGGGCTTTGCTGTTATCGCGCTCAAGCCGGCGTCGGCTGGTGAGCCGTCGCCGCCGTTTTGCTTAAAAAGATAGTAGCCGGACACGATGATTACCAAGGGGAGAATCATCAACGAAAGAATGCGCCACCAATTCCGCTTGGCGCCCCACAGGAAAGTTTTCTCATCCAGACCGCCGTGGGGGGTGGAGTGGGGCATGGAAGGCTCGGTGTCCGAGAGTAACTGTTTCATATCGCCGAAGAGGTGGTCGACTAACT
>JAFDKH010000299.1 GCA_019307065.1 Deltaproteobacteria bacterium | reverse complement strand
CTCGGGGATCTTCTGAAAATCGCCCATGTAGGCAGTCAGGTGGCAATGCTTGCAGAAATACAGAAACCTGGCCGTAGTGCGCGGCCAGAACAGCAACTGGAATTTCGACGGCCAGCGGTAGATGTACGAACCATAGCTGGCGATCACTTCCAGCTCGGTTTCTTTGCCGCACAGCGAACATTTAACGGCTTTTGAGCCCCAGGTTGTGGCTATTACACTTGCGCTCATGGCCATAACTACTAGCAGGCCCAGGATTGAAATTGATCTGCGCATTAATACCTCCCGGTTAGTGACCTAGTTAAAGACTACGGAAGATAACCAAAAGTTCCCGATGCTTGGCACACTTGTCTAGCGGTCCGACAAAAGTTATCATGAAACCGTGAAAATTAGAATCCAGCAAAGCTGCGCCAGATGGGTTGTTGTCGGAATTATGGTCATCTCGAACGCCTGTGTTTTCGATCGGGCCTTCGACAACGGCGACTATCCCGAATGCGGACCAAACGGCGAGTGTCATAGAAATTGCGCCTGTTTCCAGGGACGGATCTGCGTGCCGATCGAGCCTGGACACGGCCCTGAATACTGCCGCGATCAGTTCGAGTGCGGTGGCAACGAAGAGTGCGCCCCGCATTGCATCTGTGTCAACCACCAATGTCGGCCGCCCGAGGAAACCAACTATCCCGACTACTGCAGCAACGGCCCGCCGGAATGCGAACACGACTTCCAATGTCTCTTCGGCTGTTACTGCGACAACTTCGAATGCCTGTCCATAGCCGACCGGCCTGCCGGCTACTGCGCGGGAGCACAAGTTTTTTGCACCGAAGATGACGAATGCCGGCTCGGCTGTCATTGTGTCTCCGGGAGATGTCTAACCGTCCAGACCCCGGGCCAGACCGATTACTGTTCTTTCGGGGTAACGCCGACCTGCATGAAACCTGATCTGGTTGTGACTACCAATCTGGACACGCTCAATGCCACCGATGAAGAACTGTCCCTTCGAGAAGCCCTCACAAAAGCCAACCTGGAACCCGGCCCGCACCGGATTATCTTCGAAGAAAGTGGACTCTTTACCTTTTATCGGGTCAACGGCGGCAACGGCCCGCTGCCGCCGGTCCCCTCGCTGACTTATCTCGATGGCGGAGCCGGTATAACCCTGCAGGCGGTGGAGAGTTCAGTCGAGACCGGCCTGATCCTTGCGGGTAACGGCATAGTGGTTTCGGACATCCTGGTGGGCGGGTTCGCAGGCCGCGGAATAAAAATCGAAAGCGGTGCCAGCGATGTACACTTGTTTCGTATGCGCATCGGGGCGATAGTCCGGCCCGCGAAGAATACGACATCAATGTCATCACCTCCAACAACGGCGCAGGCATCATAGCCAACGGGGTTGAAGATCTGTTTATCAGTGCCACCTGGGTCGGCTTCAATAACCTCTTGGAAGATACCGGCTACGACGATCTTAGCTGGGCAAATATGGGGGTCGGAATCCTCTTGCATAATGTCAACAATGCCGTGATTGGCGCTCAGCAAGTCGACGACAGCGAATCCATTTTCGGCGAGTATGATCCTTTGCCGGGCTTCGTCGGGGTCGGACGCAACGAGGGCGGCGGCGTCCGGATTGAAGGCGGCGGTAATATTTTCATGCCCGGGTTGATGCTGGGCGATACGCCGATCATGAACCCCTACGGCGAGAACAAAAACTTCAACTTGATGATCACCGACACCGAAGGACCTGTCTTTTACGGACCGTCACCCTTCGCAGACGGCCCGGGCGCAATGCATTTTGGGCTGATTTACTCTGAAGCGGCGATGCCGATTCGGATTGTCAACAACTGGGGCGAGGTCTGGATACGCAGTATCCAGAACGAGTGCTTGTATGGGGTCTGTCCGCCGTTCGGAGTCGAAATAGTCGGACCCCAGGCGCCGATTCGCCTGCACCACGTGACTTTTTTGTTTAACTTCATGGACGCTGCGGTCCACATCAACAGCGTCCACGCAGATGGCTCAGTCGAGCTGATCAACAATTTGTTCTTCGGTCAGCAGCTTCCGGGTACTCCGGTAATCGAAGCGAATGGTGTCGACCCCGGAAAATTGGTGATCTTCAACAACATGAAATACAAATACGGAGAATGGTGTACCGGCGAATGTATCGAACAGAATATCTTAGACAACGTAGACACCGGTCAGTTCTTTACCTGTGATTCGGAACAGGCAGTGCCGATAGTTCCGACTTGTCCAAATGTGGACAGCGGAGCAGTCATATTTATAGACGAGGGTATCACGCCGCTGAACCTGACCGGCGAGCCAGGCAAGCCGCATCACGGCTGCGCGCCTGATATTGGTTTCATGGAGTGTTTCAGCCCGGCTTGCCAGGCGGAGTGTGAATAGAGGGATTTGTTCAGGGCCGGCCTTGTTACTTCATGCGAAACAGCCAGTTTTGTTCGAGGGTTTCGATTGGTAACCCGTAGACTTCTAATATAGCCGCCTCGATTGGTTTTCCGGCCCGCAGGCCTGCCAGTAAGACGGTCAGGCGCTTGAAATCGAATTGTTCTGTCAGCCAATGAACCATATGCCGTGATTGCAGATAGAGCTTGTTGATCATGCCCGCGTCGTTCCAGTGTTCGGATAAACGCCGGTCGAGATCTTTCCAGGCGGTAAGTTGTTTTTTGGTGACCATGCTCGAAAGTTTCTGCGAGTCTTTTCGCGACCAGCCCTGACTGACCCATTGAGCCAGGCCTTCGGACAGCCAGCGCGGCGCCTTGGCATAAGACATCTCATCCACATAGCGATGAGAGATTTCATGCACTAGAATCTCGAGCCACTTAGCGCGACTGCGGCCGGGTTCGTCGAAAGTGACAACTCGTCCGAAACTATAGAAGCCGCCCAGGTTGGTGCCCAGCCGAATGCCGGCCTGTTCGAGGAAAGCGCGCCGGTTGGTGAATATTTTCAAATCGAGCGGGCCGTTCAGGCGATGCGGAAAGGCGCCCATCGTCAATGAATGGGCTTTTTGCAACAAGCCCGCTAAAGTCGTCGAATCGAACGATTTGGGAATCTCCAGCCGGACTTCAATGCCGCCGATCTGTGATTTTGTTTTCTGAGCCTGGCTCTCGATCACCTGGGTGCCGAAGATCTTATCCCGCATCTGAACCAGGGTGTAACTATTCAAGGGCAGCTGGATAGCTCGCTGATAGGCGGCCCGGGCGGATTCGAATTGACGGGCCCGCATGAAAAGATCGCCTAAAGCCACTTGCGCGTCACCGGACTCGTTCATCCCGGTCAGCAGCTTCAACTGTCTATCAAAAGCCGCCTGGCGGGCCGTCAGCCATTTGTGCAATTGTTGAGATTCTTTGGCGTAAGCCGGAACCTTGCGGCCCGCAATACCGACCAGCTCGCGCGCCAGATCGAAGCGGGCAATGTTGCTGGCGTCTAATGCGCGGTTGTGCAGGGTGGAAGCCAGGTTGTGAAAACAGCGATCGATGTTGCGCTTGAGTGCCGCCCGGACCGATTCGGGCAGATCTTTTCTTTTAGACAAAACTTGAAACCTCTTCAAGGCCTGTTCGAACCAGACTCCCGAATAAACCCAGTCCTGGGCTACGAAGAGCATGTTGCCCAGTTCGAAAGGTATCTCGGGGTTGCGCGGATCGAGATGGGCGGCATCAGCATAGGCATCTTCGGCCGCCAGCAGCATATTCATGGCCTGTGTGTATTGACCGGTCGCCCGATAGTAAACCCAGAGTGACGACTTGATTTTACCCAGGGCGCGGTGAATACCTGCGATCTTGGGCTCACGCCGGGCGGCCTGTTCGAGGTTCTTGGCGGTTGCGCGCAGTAAAGATTCAGCCCTCAGGTAGTTGGACTGACTGACCGCCTTTCGGGACAAGGCCCCGCACAGCGCGGCCCGCACGAAATAGAGCTCGGAGGCCTTGGGATATAAAGAGATTGCCCGGCGCAGGCTGTCTTGGGCATTTTTAAAATCACCCGATTCAAGATAGGCTCGCACCATCAGCGCCCAACGCATAGGGTCGCCGGGCCCATCGGCCATCAAGGCTTTTAAAGCCAGCAGGGCCAGCTTGGGTTTGTTGCCCAGAACCAGGTCGAGCGCCAGACTTTCGAGTGCCAGGCGTACCCGGGCCCCGAGTGAGTGCGGCTTCTTGCCGATCGCCGGGCCCTTGGTAATCGGCAACAGGGCCACCAAGCCGCGCACAGCCGGTTCGACTGTGTTTTGACCGATCAGTTTCTTGCAGGTCGCCAGAGTTTTATTGATTAGCTCCCGGCGCTGGGCGGCGCTGGCCTCATCGGCTAAGTCGATGGCTTTGAGATATAGTTCCAGGGCCAAAGCATAAGCGCCCTGATTAGCGACTTTTTTGGCGCGCTCGAGAGTTTGAGCCAGCCCTTGCCCGTTGCGACCCTGGGCAGCGGTGATTGGAATATAGCCGACCAGCACAATCAGCCCAATCAACCCGCTTAGCCTATGAAGTATTGTTTTCACCGGATCGAGCATAGCAGACCAGCCGTCGATTACCGAATTTTTGTCCCGTTTGAGATTGGTCCTTATCCTTTAAATAGGAAGATATATTGAGAAGGGAGATTGCTTTCGAACTAACGCCAGTCAGCACCTGGTTTTTCCAAATTTGGCTTGACTCTTTTTAGCTAAAGTCGATAATGGGCGTCTGTCGATAGGGCCAGGTAGCTCAGTCGGTAGAGCAACGGACTGAAAATCCGTGTGTTGACGGTTCGATTCCGCCCCTGGCCATAGATAAGCCCCGTAAGTGTTTGCGGGGCTTATTTTTTTGTCTTCAAGTAGGTCTTGGCAAACATACTTGATAGCTCGCGATAGCACCCGATAGGTTGACTCTACTGCACGCGACCACAGCACAGACCACAGCACGGCGGGAAAGCGTATCTCTAGAAATGCCGCGAGAGATTAACTAATAAAAGGAAATCTATCTGACTTGCGGTGAGTTTCCATGCTCACCCAAGTCTGTTCGGTCTTGACTCTGTAATGCCCAAGGCCCACCATTGATAGAGTGGGGCTAGGCCCGTACAGCCGAAGCCCGTGACCCTGGCGGTTGCCCCACAGCTTATTCCAGGGAATCGCTTAGGGAGCGGGATCGTGGCGAAAAAAAAGCCCAAATTAGATGTTGACCCCTTGACTCGCCAAGTCAATGTCCGAGACTGTGTCGATTGATCGAGACTGACCGTTGTGTTTGTATTGGGAGCCGTAAATAAAACAGCAACTTGATTGCTCAGGGAGGTACCCATGGCGGACCTGGTAGATGCGGCCATGAAACTCGAGGCCGTGGTCAAGAAGTACTTAGAAGAGGATAAAATCCTTAAATTCGTGATCAGTAAAATGGAGCCGCTGTTTCGCAAGATCTACGACGGCCAAGTTCCGCCGCAGCGCATGTTCGAACAGGTGCGCGATGCTTACGAAGATACTTTCGAGCGTTACGATGATCTGGAAGAAGCTTTCGATATGTTGGTCGACGCCTACGACGAAGCGCACTTGCAACAGATCCGCGACTCGGTCGGCGGGCAGTTCGTCGAGCACGTCCAGCAAAAGTGGAAAGAGCGCACCTGTCCGATCTGCGGCGCAAAAGAGTGGACCGTGCCCAACTGCTTGTTCGAACTGCGCGAGTTCAGCGGAGGCAAGCTGGTGATCGGCGGTGGGATGAGCGTATACTCGGTCGTGCCGGTGATCTGCGAGCCGTGCGGTTACAGTGTCTTTTTCAGCGCCACCCGCGCGGGCCTGGTCAAGGCCAGCATTGAGTGGCCGCGCCTGCCGCCGGCCTGAACGAGGATAACAGGCGCGGGTCAATTAAGGAGCAAAGGGGCCGGATATTCAAAGATTTGTTACGAAACCCTATGTTAAGCTGGCTGTGATCGTATTGGTCTTGCTGGTAGCCGTGTTCCTGCTGTGGTTTGTGTTCGGTAAGCGAGTCGGGGAGGAATGTTCGGATAACTGGGATTGCTTCGGGTTCGGGACCTTTTGTGTTCAGACCCGGGCGCAGCCCTATCGCCACTGCACCACGACCTGCGACGATGATTCCGATTGCCCCGGAGGATTCAAGTGCCTGCGACAGCCCATGCTCAACAAAAAAGATCTGTCGGTCAAGGTGCGGGATATTTGTCTATTTTCCGACACCCATACCTCTCTATAACAAGAAATGAGATATGAGGATTCCGCTGCAAAACCCCTCTACTTGCGAGCGGCTCGTTTTGCCCGCGGGGGTGGCACACGAGCACGAATCAAGTGAAGTTCCCCGCGTTTGAGAAGT
>JAFDKH010000298.1 GCA_019307065.1 Deltaproteobacteria bacterium | reverse complement strand
GGTCGGCAAAATTTCCTGAAGGCTGCTTTCCTCCTGCGCCCGCATTTACCGCCCGAGAAATCGAAATCGCATTCGCACCTGGCTAGGTATTTGCCGGATTGCTTCAGACATAACGGAGCAAGTATCAATAGGGTTTTAGTCTGCCACCTGTGATGAACTGGTTTGTCCCGCTCTCAAGATCGATCTTCTCAGTTACATATCGCCCCGTCAGAAAACGTCGTGCGAGTGAATTTGCTATACTTCAACAGACTGAAGACGATTTCGATAATGATTATTATCGACTTTTTAGGTATTAAGCTGGCACCCTTTTTCACATCAGTATAACCAGATTTACACTGATGAACAATGGTGGTTTAATGCAGCAACTTATGTTGATAAAATCAGTATTAGAGATTCAAAGAACACGGAGACTGTGTGACTGACAAGGAAAATTCCGATATTTCGAAATTGAAAAAACCGGTTCCGGCTACAGACCCCGGATCTCACGTGCCCGAGATTTTTCATGCCACCATGTCGCGGGCTCAGAACGAAGCCCTCGACGGCCAGTCGCCGGTCGGGGCGTCGATTATGCCCGAAGATCTCGACCTGCCGGTCGAAGACGCCGAGACAAAAGACATTCCAATTGAGAAAATTACTCGCGAAGGCAAGCAAGTCTTGCTATCTGATTCGGGCGAACCGGCTTTTGGTAAGCCGACCGATCAATCCCATTATGAGCTTTTGGATATCCTCGGGCGGGGCGGCATGGGAGTGGTGGTCAGCGCCCGGCAAGAGTCGCTCAAGCGCGAGGTGGCCTTGAAGATCGCCCGCAAAGTCAGCAGTGACGCGGGCAGCACCACTAGCGGCATGATCGAGTTTTTCGCCAACGAGGCCTACGTGACGGCTGGTCTGGATCACCCGAACGTCGTGCCGGTCTATACCCTGGCCAAAGATCCGCGCGGTCATTTGTTCTTCACCATGAAGCGCGTCAGCGGAGTCGAATGGGAACAGGTGCTCAATCCCAGGTTTGCTAAAAAGCCCGCCCAGCGCAAAATGGCCGAGGAACACTCAGCCAAAATGACTTTTGACGACCATCTCGGCGTGCTGATGAAAGTTTCCGATGCAGTCGCCTACGCCCACTCGAAAAAGATTCTGCATCGCGATCTGAAGCCGGAGAATGTAATGATCGGCGCATTCGGCGAGGTGTTATTGATGGACTGGGGCCTGGCGATGGGTTTCGGCGACAAGAATCCTTACCTGCTCGACCCCGACAAAGTGCCCCAACTGGTCGGCACGCCGGGGTTTTTAGCCCCCGAGCAAGCCACCGGCCGAATGAAGGAGTTTTGCGAGGCCACCGACGTCTACCAGTTGGGGGGAATTCTGTATCGCCTGCTGACCGGACACTCGCCGCATTGGGACAAGCAGGTTATGGCTGCGGTCCATAAAGCTGCCAAGGGTAAAGTCGAGCCGCTGCAAAACGTAAGCGACAATCCCGAGATCAACCCGGAGATTTCGCGGATTGTGAACAAGGCCCTGGCGCGCAAGATAAAAGATCGCTACCAGACCGTCTTGGAGTTTCAGGAAGATCTCAAGCGTTACCGAGCCAATGCCGAATCGATGACGATTGCCAATGATGCCGAGAATATGTTGACCGATCTGGTCGACCAACTGAATCAGGCAGGTTCGTCCACCCTGGACTTGACTAAAATTGACAAGGAAAAGGCGGCGGTTGCCTATGGAAAGTTGTCTGAATGTATCGGGGCCTATAAACAGGCCATCAAACTTTGGTCCGCTAATCAGCCGGCTCGCCAGGGCCGGCTAGAAGCCCTGACTCTCCAGATCGAATTGGCCATGCAACAAGGAGATCTGACCCTGGCCAAGGCCCACCTGGAGATGCTCGAAGAGGTCGGCGACAAAGATATCAGCCGCGAGTGGAGCGATCAGGTAAAAAAACAGCGCAAGAAACTCGAATCACGCTTGCATTCTTTGACCAGGCGCAAGGAGACCACAGAACGCCGCGAAAAAGTCCTGCGATTGGTGATTTTTGCTTTTATAGGCCTGACAATCGGTGCGATCGCCGGCGGGTTCTACCTGATCATCAAGCAAAAAGAGTTGGCCATGCTCAACCTCAGGGCTACCGAGGGCCAAAGGGATTTGATGCAAGAGAACCTGCGCCTGAGCGAACAAATGCAGAAAAAAGCATTTGCCCAGGCAGTTGCCGGCCGGGCCGCCCTGGTATCTCAATACATGCAAGACATCGAGCATGTTGTCGCCGGGTATCGGGCCGAGGCCGTGCGGCTGATGTCGATCCCGGCCGGGTTTTTGCCAAAGCGGCTGCAAACCGCAGCCGGCCGGGACGGTTTCTATCTCGACCATGACTATTACTCGAAAACGACGGTTCCGCAGGATGTAGCCTTGAATCCTAAATATGGGTTTGCGGTTTCCAAGGCCCAGGTCACCACGGTCCTGGCGCCCTGGGCGAAAAAAGGTAAAAAAAGACAATTGGCTCTGAAAGACGCCCGGCGCTTGACCAGGCTGAACACCCTGTTTTCTCAAACCCATCAGGCGCGCGACGATATTCTCTGGTCGCTGACCGGTTCGAAAACCGGGATCTTGGCAAGTTTTCCCGGCTCGGGCCGCTTTGCCCAGAAACCCGACTACGACCCGACCAGGCGGGCCTGGTACTTAGGCTCGATCGAGGCGATCGACGACAAGCCGCGCTGGGTTCATCCGCATATCGACGCCGGCGGCCAGGGCTTGATCATATCCTGCACCAGCCGCATAAACGTCAAGGGTGCCACCGTCGGAGTTGTCGGACTGGAAGTCGCCATGACAACCATTCAAGATATGTTGCAGCAGTTCACCCGTTCGGCCGGGCCGGGCGCGCGCGGTCTGCTGGTGCGCCCGGATGGCAAGGTGATCATCGACACCCAGTACGCGGCCGGTTCGAAAAAATGGCAGGAAAAATTCAAGCTGGCGTCTATTGAAGAAGTCAGTAAAGAGCTGGCCTCATATTACAAAGGCGCCCTGGCCGGCCAGCTGGATGCCACGACCGGCCTGGAAATCGATATGCCGGCCGGCAAGAAGTTGCTCGCTTACGCCCGTTTGACCCACCCCGACTGGCTGCTGATTGTCTCAATCGACCGCAACGCGGTTATTCGCAAAGAGCGTTGACAGGCGTGCCGACACGTTCTTAAAATGACGCCAAACCTAACCAAGGAGAATCGAGATGAGGTTGTGCCGGATAGTTGTGTTGGTTACAGCAGCTTGTGTCCTGAGTGGGCCGGTAATGGCCGGCAAGATCGTGTTGAAAGACCCGTCCGGAGACGACAACGGGCCGGGCAGCTATCAGTATCCGACCGCCGCCGAGTACAAAAAGGGCTCGTTTGACTTGACCAAGGTCGTAATCAGTGACAAGGGCGACAATCTGCAAATTAAAATACATCTCAAGGCCAAGATCGAAGACCCCTGGAAATCGCGTGACTGGCCGGTGCGCGGTAACGGTTTTTCGTTGCAGATGGCGTTTTTGTTTGTCGACAAAGATCATAAAGCCGGTTCGGGCCATAGCCAGGGTTTGCCCGGCTTGAATGTCAACTTCAAAAATGACGCGGCCTGGGAAAAGGTAGTCATAATCAGCCCGCAGGGCAACACGCGCATCAAGTCAGAGATCAACACCAAGGCCAAGAGCTTCAAGGCCGACATTGTCTTGCCGATCAAGGTCAAAGTTTCTGGCAAGAAATTGATTGCGACCGTTTCGAAAAAAGATCTGGGCAGTCCGGCGGCCGGCTGGGGCTATCAGTTGGTGCTGCAATCCAACGAGGGTTATCCGGGCAAGAACGACTTGCTGACTCGCAAGGTCAACGAAACTCGCGGGGAGCACCGCTTCGGCGGCGGGCGCGACGACGATTGCGATCCGCACGCGCTCGACATCCTGGCCGGCAAGGCCCAGGCGGACAAGTCCGAGATCGCCGAACAACACAAGATACTCAAGGCCTACAGCTGTAGCGGGGAAGTCAAACTGGCCGAGTTGCCGATGGTTTATCCATAACTGATTGTGTTTGGCAGGCAGGCTCCGCAAGACTGTTGCGGCCGGGGCCGTGGAGATGTTCATGAGAAGATCTTTGGTCTTGGTCGCCATGATTGTTTTTTATTGTGCAACTGCTGCGGCCGAAACGTCTAACTTCGATCTGTCCGGAAAAATCTACACCAAGTGGCTCTACCGCAATAATGCTTCGATGGGAACATTGTCTTACGGCAATCCGTTTTGGACTGAAAACTTCTCCGGTGACAATGGGGTCGGTACTGAATTTGAATTGACCATCAAGGGCAACGTGTCCGATGTGGTCGATGCCGGGGTACGCATTAAAAGTCGTTTCGGGTCGACCTGGCATGACTTCTGGGAAAACGGCAATATGCGTTATGTGAATCCCAACACATCCGGCGAAAGCCTGGGGATGGATCATGCCGAGTACATGAAGCTTCGCGGTTATTGGGTAAAGCTCAATGACCCCTTACCGGGGGTTTCGCATTTCCAGGTCGGTTCGTCGGATTTGGGAATGTTCAACGCCTGGACAATCGGCAAGATTCGTTACATCGACCGCGACAATGCCAAGGGCATTTTTGCCCACGGCCGGCCGGCTGATCAATACCTGATGTACGATATCGGAGTAATCGCCCTGCCCAAGCTTTGGGTTGGGCCGGGTTGGTCGACCGGCTTGGGCGAAGACACTTACCCGGATTCACGGATTGTCGACCCCTTCTGGACAGGAGACTGGGCTTATGCTCTGAAGTTGCGCTCCGAGCCGGTTGATGGCTTGAGTCTGGAGTTGATCGGAATGGTCAGCCTCGACTACGAAACCGACATGTACGACCCCGACGCGACCGGTACTTTGAACCCGGCCGATTCGGAATATTGCCGTACTCATCCGGATGATTCGGCGCGCTGTCCCGATCATGTCGTCGATCTGACCAACCGCTACACCAATGCGGTCATAACTCTGA
>JAFDKH010000297.1 GCA_019307065.1 Deltaproteobacteria bacterium | reverse complement strand
GAACGATCCGCTCGAGAACCGGGTACAAGCCTACGTGAATGCCATCGAGACCTACGTCGACCAAAGCAGCGTGTATTTCGGAATCGTCACTTTCAACGACTATGCCCACCGGCCCACCCTGGTCTTCACCGACAACCGGGACATCCTTTTCACCGCAGCCGAGCCCCTGACCAACGAGTACGCCGGCGGCGGCACCAATTACGAAGACGCCATCCAGGAAATGTACCAGTTCATCGTCGACGACCTGAACGCCATATCGAACCCGGTTACCGCGCTAAGGACTCACTATCACGTTTACTGGCTCTCGGACGGCATGCCCACCTTCGGGACAACCGATCGTCCGACGCTGGTGGCAAACATCGAGGCCGTACTCCAGTATCTGGAACCCAAGGTGGAAGAATTCCGTCTCAACACCCTTTACTTGGAAAGCAGCGGGGAGTGGGAAACCGAAGATGAGATCGCCGAGGCCCGGCAACTGCTCAAAGAGATGGCTGAGGCAGGCGCCGGCACCTTTACCAACATCGCCAGCGGCGAAAGTTTCGAGTTCGACATCAATCCCATGCCGCAGATCCACGAATTCAACTTCGCCTCCGCGCTGGCCACCAATCGCCACGCCTATTTCAGCTCGAAGCATCCGCTACCTGACTCGGACGCCGACGGTGTCACGGATCGCGTCGAGCTGGAGTTGGGACTGGATCCAACCAACCCGGACAGCGACGGCGACTCCTACCGCGACGGCCTGGAACTTAAATCGTCCTGGCTCTCGCCGACCCGCCACGACGATGGGTGCCGCAGCGGTGATCTGGACAGCGACGGCGATGGTCTGTTCGACTGTGAGGAGGAGATCATCGGCACGGCTTGGGATAATCCGGATACCGACGGGGACCGCCTGCCGGACGGGATCGAGTTCATGCTGAACGGTTCGGTTCTGACCAATGATCCCAACTCCGACGCCGATCTGGACCAGACCACGGATTTCACCGAGGTCATGGAACACCTGGATCCGCGCACTGCCACCTCGGAGATGGACAAGCAGCGCTGGGCATACCAGTACCAGATGACCGATAAGTGGATCAAAACGGAGACCGGGCAGATCTGCTACACGGTGAAAGTGGACAATGTCTCTGTCTACCAGACCCTGGAGACCGCCTCCCACCCGGAAGGCTGGCAGATCATCGAATTAGTGGTGGCCTTCGAGGTCGACGACGGCTCGGGCCGAGTTCACTTCCTTCGGGCAAAGGCGCGGGCGGGTCTCCTGCTACCCGATGTGCAGTACCCCCCGGGCGGCGTGATCGAGATCGAAGCGGAGGAATTCAAACCTTTTTGCAAGACCGGTGGCGATAACCTGCCCCCCCAGAGCAACCCCGAGATTTGCAACGGAATCGACGACGACAACGACGGGAACGTCCCGGAATCCGAGATGGACTTGGACTGGGACGGTGTCCGCCGCTGTGCCGGGGACTGCAACGACAATGACGACCAGGTGTTCCCCGGGGCCGTCGAAACCTGCAACGAAGTCGACGACAATTGCGACGGTGCAGTGGATGAGGGCTGCGACTGCACCGACGGCGAAAGCCGTGATTGCGGAACCGACCAGGGCGCCTGTCAGATCGGCACCCAGACATGCAGTGAAGGCGTGTGGGGCGACTGCCAGGCAGTGGTCCTTCCAGCCCAGGAGATCTGCAACGGCGCCGACGACGACTGCGACGGAGAAGTAGACGAGGATTGCCCCTGTCAGGAGGGCGATACCCGTCCCTGTGATACCGGCCAAGACGGAACCTGCCAGCCCGGAACCAAGACCTGCACGGGAAATGTCTGGGGACCCTGCGAAGAAGCAGATACGCCAATCCAGGAAGTGTGCGACGGAGAGGACAATGACTGCGACGGAGAGATCGACGAGGAGTGCATCGACCCCCAGTCCCAAGCCAGCCCCGGGTACGCTAAGGTCATGGGTGGTTGCGCCTCTGGCGGACCCCCTTCGACCTCCTCCACCCCTGTCCTGTTGATCCTGCTCCTGGCTCTGTTGAGACGCGGATTTATAGACTCATAAGCCAAGATCCCTGCGTCATCGCCAGTCGCTCGAATCTTTCATTTTGCCTGTGCTTCTTGAACACTGCCGATGTCGTGTATCACCCGCTGAGGGTTCGCGGGTTTGGCCGAGGCCTGGATATCGTGCTTACGTAACAGTCGGTGCAAGCTTTGGCGATGGACCCCGGCCGTGCGGGCCGCCGCGGTAACGTTGTAGTCATGCCGGCACAGCAGATCGATCAAGTATTCCTTTTCGAAGAGCTCCTTAGCCGACTGGATCGGGAGGTTGCCACGGGGGTGACCGATGGATTTACCCGAAAAGCGGCCATCAATCCCGCTCGCGGAGGTAACCAGCAGGGAGTCCTTCTGGATGACGGGATCGTCCACCAGGCTGGACACGCGCTCTATCACGTTGCGCAGTTCACGAACATTACCGGGCCAGTCGTGACGGAGCAGCAAACGCATTGCGCCTTCGGCAAAGCGACGCTCCTTTCCCCCGGTGAAATCCTGAAGGAAGGCGCGCGCCAACTGGGGAATGTCTTCATGGCGTTCCCTAAGCGGCGGAATCCTCAACTCAACCACGTTCAGACGGAAAAAGAGATCCTCCCGAAAGTGTTTGGCTTCGATCTCCACTTGAAGGTTGCGGTTGGTGGCCGCCAGGATGCGAACGTCCACCTTTGTTGACTCGGGGCTGCCGACTGGTTTGATCTCACGACTCTCCAGGGCGCGCAGGAGCTTGGTCTGCATCGGGGGCGGCAACTCACCGATTTCGTCGAAGAAGATGGTGCCGCCCTCAGCTTCCTGAAAAGCTCCCGGCCTGGTGCACAGCGCGCCGGTGAAGGCGCCCTGCACGTGACCGAACAATTCCGATTCCATTAGATTATGTGGAATGGTGGTGCAATCCACTACCATGAACGGTTTGTCGCATCTCAAACTAGTCCGATGGATCTCCTCGGCCAACAAGCCCTTGCCGGTGCCGGTCTCGCCGGAAATGAGCAGAGTAGTATCGTGGGGGGCCACCCGCTCGACCATGCTGAACAGGGCCCGCATACGCACGCTCTGTCCCAGCATGGAGCCGTAGGCCGTGTTCGAGCTGAGCGGTACCTCAACCCGCTCGCGCAGCGGCTGAAACAACAGGACCACGTCACCAAGACGCAGACGGGCCCGCGGATGCAACAGGGCGTCCATGACCCAGCAACCATCCATCTCTACACCATTTGTTGAGTCCAGATCGCGGATTCGATGCCCGGCCTCGGTGGCCTCGATTACAAAGTGATAGCGGGAGACGGTGTCGTGCTCAATGACCAAATCGTTGTCCGGCGCTGACCCAACCTTGATGCGGTCTTTTTCCATGAGGAACTCATTGTTGGCCTCGGGCCCCTCCTCCATGACCAGCTTGAACTTCTGGTAGGATACACTCTCGTAGGTTCCCTTGGTTGCAACCCGCAGGGTTTTGCGGTGTGCAAACCCGAGCGAAGGAGATTCGGCGGTTCCCTTTGACATGACTTTGCCTCCCTATCCCTATGCGCTAGCCTGAAAAAAATATGCGCTAGCTATATGCCTAGCAATCTCCGCGCCAAGATCGTGATTCTATGTAACTATTTGTTTTTATGGTTTAAATAGAAAATCACGAAACCCCTGAAGGCGCCTGAATCTCAGGAAAGGTCACATAATTGCTTCAGGGTGAAGCCAAATTGCTTCAGGCTACATCTCGCCATGCAAAAAGAGGGTGATCCGGCGACCGAGCATTTCACCGCCAAAATCTGGTTCGTTGGGCTGAGAGATACCACCGAACTCGCGGAAGCGAAAATTGAGCAGGTTGAACGCCTCCAGACCGACAGTCAACTCATATGGCTGTTTGGATAGGCTCCAGGCCACCCGAGCGTTGAGAAACCACCAGTCCGGAATTGTCTGGGTTACCTGGTCATCCAGGGCACCACCTGGGCCGCGGATAGAGATTATATATGAACTCGTATAGAAAGCCCTGACTGAGGCCGTCCAGCCTTTAGCCAGGTTCAGATCGCCTCCGGCGGCCAGGTGCCAAACCGATTCATCGCTGGCAAACTCCTTGGTGCCCATATCGAATATCTGGCGATAACCGACGTTCACAAAAAGACGAGAGCGATCAGTCGGCCTGACGATAATCTGCAACTCAACATTGTGGCCATCAAATCCGCTTTCGTGATTGATGAAATTGAAACCGGGGCCGTTGAGGTCCGGCACGCTCAGTGGGCCGACTGTGCGGTAATTCATTGCATCCGGATCGTAGTTGAACCAGATTTTATTGCGGTACCAGTTGTAGGCCAGATCCAGTTTCAGCACTAGCCGGTTGTCCAGAAAGTTTCCGCTGTAGCCAAACTCGAGACTGTCGATGGTTTCGTTCTTCAGATCAGGGCTGGCCATGCTCAAACTTTCAAATCCCAGGTTATTGGGATCGTCGAGATTGATGATCAACGATGTTTCAAAGAATGTCGGTTTCAAAAAGGCCCTGGCATAGCCCAGGCGTAACGAATGATTCTGGATCGGCACATAGACGAGCGCAGCGCGCGGACTGAAAGCGTGTTCGGTGATTGAATTGTAATCAAAGCGCAAACCAGCCGTGACAGTCATGGGAGGAAAGCTGCCGCCAGCCGACTCAATCAGAGCCTGCAGGTCGAACTCGTCCTGAACGTAGACACCCAGCCGATGCTCGGATTGAGAAGGATCGACGAGCAGGTCGGATTTGTAGTAGTTGAGAACGTACTCTGCACCATATGTAAAACGGTTGTGGAATATTTCAATCGAATGTTGAGGATTGAATACGAACTTATCCAGGCGGGCATCCGTCCGGGGAACTTCAGCCAGTACCAAATCCAGTTCAGGGAAATACAATTTCATCCCGAAGTCTATGTCAAAAGACCAGATATCGTAGGCAACCCGGACTAGCAGATCATCGTATTTCAGGTCGCTGGTAGCAAAGAAGTTCCATCCAGAGTGG
>JAFDKH010000296.1 GCA_019307065.1 Deltaproteobacteria bacterium | reverse complement strand
ATTCAAACCGACGGTGGTGCAGGCCACCGTGGATGCGAAATCACGTCTTGAGCTGTGTCAAATACCGCCATCTATAATAAGCCCGTGAAATTTTAATTGAACCGATCAAACCTGTGACTTTACCCGAAGCCTTGCCTATCTGGTGGTTCGTGGACTAGCATAAGGGTACTAGATTAGTTCATTACACGACTCAACGAGGAACTTCATGAGAAAGCTATCTATTCTAGTAGTGCTTCTTCCTTTTGTTTCATTCGGCTGTAAAGACAACGGTTGTGAACCCGGCCAAGGTGATTGTGGCGCAGACGAGTACTGCGACCCGACAACTAAGCAGTGCATGCCCAACACCTGCAACCACGCCGAAAAATGCGCCAACAGGTGCTGCGGCGACGACGGCTGCGGTACCGGCACTGACTGCGAAGACAACTGCGAAAGCTCAGCTACCTGCAATACGATTACCTGCACCTGTCAGTCCTGTACTCCGGAGTGCGGCGAAAGGGTTTGCGGACTTGATCCGGTTTGCGGCAATTCGTGCGGGACCTGCGGGGCCAACTCAACCTGTAGCCAGTTGGGTCTTTGTGAATGCGATTTTATTGAATGTTATGGAGTCTGCTGTGCCTCAGGTTATATCTGCAACAATGTAACGTCTCAATGCGAAGACCCTGTCGTTTCAGACGGCGGCGACGGGAGCGACGGCGGCCCAGAAGACGGTGATCATGATACGCCTCCTGACGGAGGCCCGGATGACGGTGATCAGCAAAATGGAGATGATCTGCTACCTGACGGAGGTCCGGATGCCGGCGATGGCGGCGATCAAGGAGTCGTCATTGAGGGACTCGGTTCAGCATGCACTTGTGAAGGCGTAGAATGTGATCAGTTCGGATTTCCCGATCCGGCCGGCGGCACGATTGTCGGGTGCGACGATGTACCGACCAATATTAGCGGGGCCGCGCTGGCTTGCTGGCGCACTTTTGAAAGCGATATGTTCCCTAATACTTATTACGCCAATGGCTACTGCTCGTTGATGGCTTCCCTGTGCGACGGCGTGCCTTTCGTCTGCCCAATGTTTACAATCGGTGACTACGACAACATGACAACTTGCCCGGCCGGGAGTGTCATGATTACCGACTCCCAGGTGTTTGAGGTTATGGAGGCTCAGGTGACAGTCGACACCAAGATCTGTGTGGCTAGTTGCGATAGCAGTGATGATTGCCGAATCGAGGAAGTAGATCCTGTTTTAGGAAACGAGCCAACTCAGTATGACTGTTTAGACTATGACGGCGTTAAGTTTTGTTACGATCCACGCAATCTTTCCGAAGAATACACAGCTACTGCGTTTTAGGCCGTGATGTTAGCCTGGAGGAGGCCTAAAGATGACCACTAAGTTCAGAAGCCTGCACGAGACCGGCGCCACTCAAGCCAGCGGGTTCGAACAAGGGGAGCAAGTCACAATCATCACCCGAACCTACGACATGACCTACTGGGTTAGGTGGCTGGCACCCCTGGAGGCTGGGTTTCGGGGGCGAAGATAAGAGTTGATATGGAATTGCTACGCCACTTTGATCTTCTTGACTTTGAGCTTCGGCCTCTTCTTCTCGGCTTTCCACAGGTCGTACTCCATCTGCATGGCAAACCAACTCTCCGCTGTCGTATCGAAGGCGATTGACAACCTAATCGCCATCTCGGAACTTACCCCGACGCGACCGTTGAGCAACTCGGATAGCGCTTTGCGGCTTACGCCAAGGTGCTTGGCCGCATCGGTAACACTCAGACTCAGAGGCTTTAAGCAAAGCTCTCTAATAACTTCACCCGGATGGGGCGGGTTGTGCATTCTCATATTCATTCAACACCTCTTCTCTTCAATGGTAATCGACGTATTCCACGTCGGCCACATCTTTTCCCTCAAAACGAAAGACCAATCTCCAATTCCCGCTGACATCCACTGCCCAATAACCTTTCAATTCGCCCTTGAGGGCATGCAGACGCAGACCCGGCAGACGCATATCCTTCGGCTCTTTTGCAGCATGCAACCTGGCAAGAATCAACCGCAGCCTATGGGCATGCTCGGGCCGAATCCGGGCCTTCTTCCCGCTTAAAAAGAACTTCTCGAGCCCCTTGTGTCTGAAACTCTTGATCACGATTCAATTGTAACCCGCCACGTTACAGGTGTCAACCAGCCCGACTGTCCCACCTCCGCAAAGCTACGGCGGGCAGGCACCCCCGAATGCTTCAGTCGGCACCCTCCGGGCACCGCAAAATAATGGTGCCGTGCCGCATAGGTGCGGGGATCCAGTCTGCGTACAAGGAGATCCTGGTTTTTGTACGCCATACAAAAGACACGAAAATGATGGGTATGGCTACTTTTGTCTTATTATCTTCGCCGAATAGCACATTTTGAATATAATCTTGGAAGTGTAACAAAAACGCTTTTTGGGCGGGAAGGAGTCAGCGACCATTATTCTGCTTCAAGAGGAACAATCAGGAGATTTCAACCCAAAGCCGGTCAACCTTGGTTATTCAAGCACAGCTCCAGCGTGGCTTTTCGTGTTTGGCCTGTCATCAATACCTAGTAGTTTATTGAACTCTTCTTTCGAAGCAATTTTGTATATTGGGGTCATTTTCTTCGAAAGTATTCGCGTCCAACCGGCCGGATCATAAAGCCAGCGATTTCCCTTGTCTGCTTTTGAGACATCGAGTTTATAAAGCCATTTCACACTGACTTCGTTTTTTTGTTTTACTTTCTTTTCCCAATGGAGCGCAAATTCAGCCAGCTCGGTTTTCTTTTCGAGGATTTTCACAACTTCAAAATCCTTATTTCTTATTGTGACTTTCGTAACACTTTGTGCAGTCGATTTAGATGGCATCAATAGGGACAATAACAATCCTAGACAACCAAGAAGTATTTTTTTACTCATGGATTCCTCCCAATCTGGACGGCCCTAGAATACTCCTACAAAGGCTGATTTCATAGCCCGGGCCCCTTGAGTTTGTCGTGACTGTTACGACTGTTGCGACAAAAGTGGGTATGGCTACTTTTAACTTATTATTATCGGTAGATATCGAATTTAGGCGCAGATCTCGCAGGTGTCACGACAATGCTATTAAAGGATAGGCTCTATGTTTTCGTATCACGTACAAAAGATACGAAAATGATGCAACTACCTACGTCCCCGAGATTCTCCGCATCTTTTAATAGACATCCCCTCATACCCTCGTGCTTTTTATGACGAATAACGACTTACTGGGCGTTGAGAGAGAACTGGGCGGAGGCGTGATTCTTATCAGGGTAGATTTCGTCTGGTTGGACAAGCATGGTACTGAGTTTGATGATGTACTCCCCGGGTATATCCGGAGTTAAGGTGGCGGTCTTCCGGTCATCGTAGTGGTAGTCGTAGGGTGTAGATCGGCTCACCGTGCCGCTGGCGTTCGTAATAGTCGTCTGCGAGCCTGAAGGTCGCTCGATCACGGACCACTCGTACTCCATTTCCTTGTTTTCCCGGTTGGCCCAGATGATGAGCGTTAACAAATCCCCGGTACTCATCACACGGTCGGAACCGGCATAGACTGTGAACGCGCTGGTCGGATCCAGGCAGGCATCCACCCGGTCAACTACATAGCAAAAACCGCTATCACACACATCGCCGACACCGTCACGATCGCTATCGCCCTGATCGGCATTCGCTGTTTGCGGGCAATTGTCTACTTCGTTCAATAATCCATCGTCATCCATATCGGCATCACAAGCGTCGCCAATACCGTCCAGATCGTCATCTGCCTGTCCGGGATTGTGAACCATCTGGCAGTTGTCGACAAAGTCCTGAACCCCGTCGGCATCCAGGTCCGAATTACAAGCAGCTCCGTAGGTGTTAGGGTCGCTGTCCAACTGATCTGGATTGGCCACGAACGGGCAGTTGTCCTCGATGTTATCCCAGCCATCGTTGTCGATATCTTCGTCGCAGGCATCGCCAAACTGATCGACGTCGGTGTTCACCTGGGTAAGGTTGGGAATATATGGACAGTTATCCAGGTCATTGCCCACAGTGTCGCCGTCGATATCCGGATCGCATACATCACCCATCAAATCACCGTCGTTATCGAGTTGGTTCTGGTTGGCTTGTTCAACACAATTGTCGCAGGCGTCCCCGGCTTGATCGCTGTCGGCGTCGACCTGATCGCGGTTGGCTACGAAAACGCAGTTATCTAAGTCGTCGTCGAATCCGTCTTCGTCGTAGTCGCTGCCGGTGTACGGCCAGGATTTACAACTACCAGAGTAACATGTGCTGCTGGTGCAGTCTGCGTCGCTCGCGCAATACTTCCCCTCGGCACAGGGGTCACAGCTTCCGCCGCAGTCCACGTCGGTCTCATCGCCGTTCAACTGGTTGTCTTCGCAACCTCCCAAGTCCTGGCAGATGCCATCGGTGCAGGTTCCGCTTGCGCAATCGGAGCCTTCTCCGCAGTCCTTCCCGCCTCCGCAGGCAGTGCAGGTCCCACCGCCGCAGTCCACGTCGGTTTCGGCACCGTTCGTAATACCGTCAGTACAACTCGCCTCCCCTCCTGCTTGGCTGCACGCCTGGACCGATAGGGCCAATAAGAGAGCGACAAAAATCAATACATTAACTTTTGGGTAAAGCATGCCTAGCCTCCAAAAAAACAGTTGGGCTTCCCCTAGATCCCCGAAGTTCTTCTCACGATGTCGTTCTATATCTCGATCATATCCAGAAGCGCGCAATTTTGGCAATGAGTTAGAATTAGTGAGTTCAAGTGCACACCCATCCTTGAATATGACGCAATTCAATGCTACATAGACCCGTGTTCCCAAACAGAAAGAATCAATTGTGAGGCTGTAATGAAGCGATTACTTCTTGCTCCAGTAGTTTTTTCGCTCATGCTCATGGGCTGCAGTCAGGACACCTCACCATCCTCGCAAACAGGACCCCCACCATCAGCCTTCACCGAGTCGAAAGAAGTGGCAGCACGTCTGGGCAAGCAGTCACCGCTGCACCTGGCTGTCATCAAAGGAGACGCCAGGGAAGTAGAGCGGATGCTATCC
>JAFDKH010000295.1 GCA_019307065.1 Deltaproteobacteria bacterium | reverse complement strand
GTTCGGAATCTGAGTGGCCTGAGCGGTCACGAAATCGGCCGTGGTCGGCGGACCGTCGGTGGCGAAGTTGAGCGTGTTGCCGCCGTCGTTGTCCGCAAAAGCAATCACATTGTAGGCGCAGTAGCCGTCGACACACGGTGAAACCGCGCAAATCGGGTCGGAAGGATCCATGCTCAAATCCCGGCAAATCGGCGGTATGCAATCGGTTGAGGCCTGGCACTCGATGACCGGAATCAGCAAACCGTCGAACCAGCCGACCAGGTCGCAGTTACCATCCTCATCACAACTGGATTCGTCGATCATGTAATCGAGTGCGGTTGTGCCGGCCACGGGATGTTTCGGCTGTCCGGCAGCGGCCTCACCGGTCGTGTCGTTTTCATTGGTATAGCCGGCCGGTACAATCTTGAACGGCTCGGGATCGACATAGGCACCAACTAAAACACGACCAACCACCGTACCCGAGACCGCGCTAAAGGTCAGGGTATAGCCAGATGCATCAGAATAGCCGTACCACTTCAGGAAGCGCAGGTAGTAAGTGCTAGTCGGGTTGGCAACGAAGGTCATCGACTCGGGAGGCGGGCCACCCGAAGTGTCCCACATCAGGAAGTCCAGAAAGGCACTCCCGGCCTTCTGTTCGTAAAAGATCGGCACGAAACCTTCGTCCGGCCGTTCCCAGTCGATATTAACGGTCAACGAGCTTCGCTTGTTGACTTGCCAACTGAACCAGATCGTAGCCGGTTCGCAACTGCCACCGGCGTAAATCGGTATGATCTCGCCTTTGACAACCAGGGCGGGATCATCCGCAACAATGTCCGGTAGCGGATATGCGGTGTCGGAACAGTTTCCGGGTTCTCCAGCCCGCATCTGATCGCCCTCTTCCGCCTGTGACGCTAAAAGGGGAGCCAGTATCGCTGGAATTCTAATTGTGCCTCTTACTTCTGTGTAGACCTCGCGTTTGCTCGGATCGTACACTGCATCGCATGCCAGAAGTGGCAAAATCGCCAGCCCGACAAGCGATGCCGCTAGCAACCACAGACTCTTACTCTTCATTGTGGCCTCCAAGTTTGGGTTACAAAAAAGTTATCGACTTCTGAATCCTTTCGGAATTCTTGGCAATAAAACCATATGTTCTTGCTACAGAATCAACTACGTATGAGATGCGCGCGTACCACATCTTCCTACACCATGCAAGGAAATTCGTCTGTTTTCCGTAATCAAAAACCTATCACTTGGCTGGAATATTCAACTTTTTTCTTGCATGGTTACAAGAAAACCGCTAATTGAGATTCTTATCGAATCATGGGCCACTGGAACAAAATCATTCGTCTGCTTGTTATATTTTGGGCTGGCTTTCTATCAACCGGCTGTGGCTTGATCGACACGATCAAAGCCCGCCAGGCCGCCCATGAGGGCACTGCCCTCTATCGCGAGTCCGACTACCGCGGAGCGATCGAAAAATTCGAAACCGCCATCGAACTCGACCCCGAGACTCCCAATATCTACCTGAACCTGGGCTACTCGTATTTCAGCATTTACGACCCGACTGCCGAATCCGAGCAGAGCAAGAACGCCGCGGCTTTTGCAACCGCGGCTTTCGCCGAACACCTCAAGCGCTATCCTGAGGATGAAAATGCAAGAGTATTCCAGATCAAGATCTTGCTTTCGGCCGCACCCAACGATAAAGCTTTGGCCGATCAGGCTCATAAAATCTTTTTAGAAATGCTCGCGAAAAATCCTGACGATCACGAAGCTCGCCAGTATCTAATCACTCTATTCATCGATGGCAGACGCTACGAAGACGCCGTTGTATTTTTCAATAAAGACCTCGAAAAGAAACCCGACGACATAGTAACGATGAAGATCCTGGCCATCATCGCGGACAAGAGCAACAATGTTCAGGCGGCGGTGGACTGGTACTGGCGCCGGGCAGAGGTTACGCCCGACGACGAGAAAAAGGCCGTCTTGCTATACGAGGTCGGCACCTATGCCTGGAACTTGCTGCACTACCAACATGACAAGGTCAAGGGTGTCGAAGCAGTCAAGCTTGCCGATCAGGGTATCGATTGCTGCCTGAAGGCCATGCAACTGAAAGCGCAGTACGCCGAGGCGATGATCTATGGAAATCTGCTTTACCTCAAGCGGGCTCTTTATGAGACCGAGGAGGTCGCCCGAACATGGGACAGCGAACTGGCTTTTGCACTGCGAGTCGAGGCCGGCAAGATTCTGATGGAGCGCAAGAAGAAAAAAGCGATCGAGGAAACCAAGGACAAAAACAAAGACGTAAAACAAGAAGAAAAAGAATCGGCTGACGAAAAAAAAGTAGACCACGACCCAGAAAAAACCGAAGGAAAAGGCTGACAACTTTCAGGGCTGTTGGAACGTATAACTTAGAGGATAAAGAACAGCAAGATAGACAGGAAAGATTGAAGAGTAATGTTTGATTCTTTCACAACTAAGCAAAAGGGACGCGGCAAGCGCTTGAGCGCTATTCTTGTTTTCTCCCTTTTCTTCCACGGGATAGTGGTAGCGGTTATCCTTATTATGGATCATATGCAGGTAGAAGTTGTGCCGCAGCCTCCGGTCATGATCACCTTCGTCGATTTTGCCTCGCTGCCGCCGCCGCCTCCTCCTCCGCCGCCGCCCAAGAAGAAAAAGTCCAAGCCCAAAACCGAGCCCAAGACCGAGGAGATCAAACCGCAACCCAAGATCACTGAATTCCTGGCGCCTAAGGAGATTCCCCAGGAAAAACCGCGTGAGCCGGACGAGATGGAAGAAGGAGACGACAACGGAGTCGAAGGTGGCGTCGAAGGCGGTGTCGTCGGTGGTGTCGTCGGTGGCGTTATTGGCGGTATGATGGATAGACCACCGCCCCCGCCTCCCCCGCCGCCTCCACCTCCACCGCCCAAGTATCAGGCTCCCGAGGTGATGAAGAAGCGTAGAGTTATGGGCGTCGAACCGGCCTATCCGCGTATCGCCCGGGCAGCCGGCCTTGAAGCAATCGTCATTGTCAAAATATTCATTACCCCCGAAGGTAATGTAGGAGAAATAAAGTTTCTAAAAACCGATAAGCATTTTGAAAAGGCTGTGCGGGACGCCTTAGCTTCATGGAAATTCTCACCGCACATGATCAACAACCGGCCGGTGGGCACCTACACGGTTTATAAATTCGTGTTCAAGCTCGAGTAAGGGCCTCAACAATAAGCAGGCAAGTATGTAGCCAACTGGCAGGAGGCAAGTTATGGGATTCACTATTGCTGAGATGTGGGAAAAAATGGGGTTTATCGCCACTGCCGTGGTGGTAATCCTGGGTGTCATGTCCGTTTACGTGGTAGCCATCTCGATTGAGCGGTTGATTGTGTTCATCAAGGCCAAGGCGCAATCGCGTTCGTACGCCATGCTGATTCAGGATTTACTCAAACAAGGCAAGTACCGCGAAGCCGCCGACGCTGCCTTGCAGTTCAAGCATAGCCACATTGCCAGGATCATTCGCTCCGGTTTGCTGGAATTCATCAAGGGCAATATCCTCGATGATCCCGAGGCCAAGGCCAAAGGAGCCTGCGCCTCCTACGATATTCTCGGGGCGGTCAACCGGGCGATCGAGAAATCGGGTGCCCGTGAAATGGCCGGAATGCGGCGCGGTCTGGCAGGCCTGGCTACAGTCGGTTCGACGGCTCCCTTCGTGGGCTTGTTCGGGACCGTATTTGGCATCATTAACTCATTCCAGGGCATGGCAGCTGAAGGCTCGGGCGGTTTGGGTTCGGTTTCAGCCGGTATTGCAGAAGCCCTGGTTACTACCGGTGCAGGCATCGGAGTCGCCATTGTGGCCGTCTTGCTGTACAACTTCTTCATTAGCAAGGTAGACGCGCTCCAGGTCGATACAAATGAATCCGCCCTGGAAATCCTGGATGTCTTGGTCAAGAGACAAGATGAACCTGTTGCGGTTAGCCCTGTCAAGGCGGAAAGCTGAAACCGGCTAGCAGCATCCTGGTCAGAGTAAAGAGGGCATCTTCATGTCGATGCAGATGGGTTCAAAAGGGCTGAATTCCGACATCAACGTAACGCCGCTGGTCGATGTTATGCTGGTGCTACTGATTATCTTCATGGTAGTCACACCGATGCTGCAAAAGGGCAAGGGCGTCCAGCTGCCCCAGGTTACCCAGCCCGAAAAACAAAGTGACGACGGTAAAGATATCATTATTTCGGTCGAATATGTCAGGCACGGAGCTTCCTTTTCTTACAATATTTACCTGGGCCAGAACCCGGTCAGCCCAGACAGTTTGAACACTCGGCTGATGGACGAACTGCGCAAGGACCCTTCAAAAGAAATATACTTGAAGGGGGATAAGCGACTCAACTATGGCTCGGTTCGCCAGGTGATGGAAATCTGCCACAAGGCCGGTTTTCAGCAAGTAAAACTGGCCACCGAAGAAATTAAAGTGAAGGGTTAATCGTCATGAGTATGCAAGTTGGCGGTAAGGGAACTGTGACGTCCGATTTAAACGTGACTCCCCTGATCGACATCCTGCTGGTGTTGTTGATCATCTTCATGGTGATCACTCCGGTGCTGTTGATGCAACACCGCATCGACGTGCCCAAGAAGGCCGAAATAGACTTACCGCCGGATGTCACTCAGGACCAGGTTGTGCTGACTTTCACCAAGGATGAATCCGTCTATTTGAATCAAAACAAGATTGATCTGAAAGATCTGAAAATCAAGCTGATCGATATTTTCAAAAACCGACGCGACAAAACAATCTTTCTGAATATTGATCCAGATGCCAACTACGGTAAATCAGTCAGAGTAATCGACACCGTCCGGGTCAGCGGCCTGGAGAAGCTGGCCGTGATAACCCTGAAAAAGGGCGAGAAGTTTCAGATTCCCTCCGCGCCGACGACCACCACGGCAACCGGCATCAATGTTCCGGTCGGGCCCTAGAACCAGTATTGATAACTGAGAAGCAACTCATTATCTGCAAAAAACGCTCTAAATAGATCTGTCGTCCCCGAAAGTTTCTGTCGGGGATCCAGGGGTTTAGGAATTATGGATTCCCGACAGAAACTTTCG